>CAYPSF010000005.1:0-62309 GCA_964413165.1 uncultured Bifidobacteriaceae bacterium | reverse complement strand
GTCCCACCGTGCCTTTCAGTCCGGGCAAACGGCTGGAGGTCTTCAATTTCAACTGCTCGAAGAAAATCTTGCGGCCGAGCGAGTAGCCGTTGGTGTGCAGCCCGCTCGAGGCAATGCCGATGACGGCGTCCCCGGCCCGGACAGTCTTCTGGCCGTTGAGCATCTTCGATTTTTCGACCACGCCGACAATCGTGCCGCTCACGTCGTATTCGCCCTTCTGGTAAAACCCGGGCATCTGCGCCGTTTCGCCGCCGATGAGCGCGCAATTGTTTTCCGCGCAGGCGCGCGCGAAGCCCTTGATGATGTCGGTGAAAACGTGCGGCTCCAGCTTGCCGGTGCCGAGGTAATCGAGGAAGAAAAGCGGCTCGGCGCCGAGCACGGCGATGTCGTTGACGCAATGATTCACCAGGTCGGCGCCGATGGTGTCGTGCCGGTCCATGGCAAAGGCGAGCTTGAGTTTGGTGCCGACACCGTCCACGGACGACACGAGCACCGGTTGGCGGTACTTTTTGAGATCGAGGGCGAAGAGGCCGCCGAAGCCGCCGACCTTGCCAAGCACCTCGCGGCGATGGGTGGACGCGAGCAGTTGCGGCAGGGTGGCTTTGACTTTGTTGCCCAGATCGATGTCCACGCCCGCGCGGGCGTAAGCTTTTTGTTTCATGCGCCCGGGGATTAAACCTGCAAGCCGCCGCACGGGCGAGAAAATTTAGTAGAAGTTAAGGAACGACGAGGCGGGTTGTAGCTAGGGGTTGGTCCTGGACAATGGCGTTCAATCGAGGAGTTCCGACCCATTCAACATGGCCATCCAAGAAAGTTATACTTCCGCCTTTCGAATGTAATTCGCGTGTCCAACTCATATCCGAGTTTGTGGTAAGCATGAATAATCCTGGCTTTACGGGCTGACCATTCACCTGCAAATTTCTATCACCCAACAGCATCGTGACTGGAGACTGATTCGTTGAAGCATCTACATTGAGAAAATAACTGATGTTTGCGTCCCGGAGTTGCGACAAGTCTGTGGCCGGGTGCCTTCCCTTGTCAGCTGGACATGTAAACAGTTTCACATCGGAGTCGAAGTTTGTGACAACAACAAAGGAACCCGGTTTCGCAGGTTGACCATTCACCAGCACTACGATGGGAGGCTTGTTAGTTGAGAGATCCATTTTGAAATAAAGGCTCTTGTATTCGTTTTGGACTTGCGGGGTATTTGTGGCTGCGCGGTTGTCCCTATCTGTTAGCCACATAAACATATTTCTCCGGTCCGCAAATTCTGCCGGTAAAGTTTGAAAATGGGGGAATACCAGGCCCTGCGAAATGGATTCCATCGAACCTCCATTCGTGGCTGAAAGCTGCCACGGGAACTGTCCGCCGTGATCTTCTTTCCACATTGCAATACCAAGGGCGATCTGCTTTTGATTGCTCATGCACATCACTCGATGAGCGGGCAGTCTGTTGCCGAAACCGGTGGGTAAAAGAATCGCAGCGAGAACTGTTAGGACAAAAACCACCAAAAGCATTTCAATCAAAGTGAACGCCGATTTTGACCCGGAAGTTTTCATCGTCCGGCAACATACGTCACGTCCTCCTTCTTGTGAAACAATTCCGGACGTGCGTTTTGACGCACTGCCGCAAAAAGCACGAAATGGTCTTTCTAGTTCCAGCGCAAATCAACTCGAACTCCGTCAGGAGCTACATATCCCGCGCCGATTTCTCAACGATGCTGCTCCTGACGGAGTTTTTTCCGGTTGGAGCCACTGGACTACAAAGATGTCAGCCCTGACGGGTTTTGGGATTCGGAGTGTGAGGAGATTTGGTGGGGCGAGCGTTCCCGCGAGCCGTTTTCGTTTCGTCGCACCAAGGCCGGCTCGCGAGGATGCTCGCCCACCATGACTGCAAACTGACCCACCACCCAAATCGGAATCGAATTGCGCTTCGGCGCGCTTGGGGCAAAATGAGGGGATGAATTTGGACGCGCTTTATTCCGAACTGACTCTCAAAACCAATACTAAGCTCGCGCTGGTCGTGCTCGACGGCCTGGGCGATATCGCCACGAAGGAACAAAATTACCTGACGCCGCTCGAGGCCGCTAAAACGCCAAACCTCGACAAGCTGGCCAAGGACGCCGCGCAAGGACGCATGATTCCGGCTGCGCCCGGCATCACGCCCGGCAGCGGGCCCGGCCATCTCGGCCTGTTCGGCTATGACCCGCTGGAATTCCAGGTCGGCCGCGGGGTGATCGAGGCCCTGGGCCTGGGCGTCGAACTCAAGACCGGCGACGTCTGCGCCCGCGCCAATTTCGCCACGGTTGACGGCAAAGGCATCGTCACCGACCGCCGCGCCGGACGCATCCCGACCGAGACCTGCGAAAAGCTGTGCGCGATGCTCGCCGCCAAAATCAAAAAAATCGGCGACACGCAAATCATCATCCAGCCCGGCAAGGAACACCGGTTCGTGGTCGTGTTCCGCGGCAAGGGACTGGAAGGCCCACTGACGGACGCCGACCCGAACCGCGAAGGTTTTGCCGTTCCAACTGTTCATCCGCGCGATGAAAACAATGCCGGCCAGAAAAAGATGGCCGGGCTTATCGCGGAATTTTACAAGGCGGCGCTGCCGATCATTGCGAAAGAAAAGCCGGCGAATGGTTTCCTCATGCGCGGCATTGCCCATCAGCCGCACATCCCGCTGTTTGTGGACCGCTACAAATTGAAGCCCGCCTGCCTGGCGGTTTACCCGATGTACAAAGGCCTGGCGCAACTCGTGGGCATGAAAAAAATCGAAGGCCCGACGACCATCGCCGAGCAGTTCGAACGCTACCTCAAGGAGTACGCCAACTTCGACTTTTTCTTCATCCACTACAAATACACCGACAAGGCAGGCGAGGACGGCGATTTTGCCGCGAAGAAGAAGGCGATCGAGGATTTCGACGCCGCGCTGCCCATTTTGCTGAAGAAAAGGCCGGACGTGCTCGCCATCACCGGCGACCATTCGACGCCGTGTGCGGTCAAGGGCCATTCCTGGCATCCGCAACCGTTGCTGCTGACCTCGGCGGTGAGCGGTTCGGACAAGCTCGAACGTTTCACGGAAACCGGCGCGAACTCGGGTTCGCTCGGGGTGTTTGAGGCGAAATATCTCATCCGCCTGATGCAGGCGAACGCCAAGATGTTCGACAAGTTTGGCGCCTGAACTTTTCGGCAATCATGAATTTGCCGAACAAGTTGACGGTTTCGCGTTTCGCGCTGACGGCGTTTTTTCTTTGGGCATTGTTCTGGCCGTGGCCGGTCCCGTTCCGGGGCACGCTGGCGCTGGCCTTTTTCTTCGTGGCAGGCGTCACGGATTTTCTCGATGGCCGGATTGCGCGCAGCCGGGGCCTCATCACCAATTTCGGCATCCTCATGGACCCGCTGGCGGACAAGATCATGACCTGCTCGGCGTTCATTGCCTTTGTCGAGAGCACCCGCCTGCACCCGGAGGCGCCGGTCAAGGTCGCCGCCTGGATGGTCGTCATCATCGTCGCGCGCGAACTGGCCATCACCGGTCTGCGGCTGCTGGCGGCGTCAAAAAGCATCGTGCTCGCCGCCGAAAATTTCGGCAAACACAAGACCATCTCGCAAATCGTGGCCATCAATGCCTTGCTGGTGGTGGACGCCTGCCATGAATGGCCGTCGTGGTTGCAGGGCATTTTCACACCGTGGGTGGTCGGGTTCGCCCAACTCATGCTTTGGGTGACGATCGTGCTGACCGCGGCGTCCGGCCTGATATACCTCTGGCGCAACCGCGCGTTTTATTTGAACGATGCCTGAAGGCAAAGGCAGAATGAAGAAGGCGGAGGGCGGAAAAAACCCGGGCCGGCGGAGTTCATATCTTCATCCGGCAATCTGCATTCCACCTTCTGCCTTTCAATGATGGGACGACAATGGCAGCGTCTGGCCGGAATTCGCCGACTGATAAACCGCGGGGGGCAGACCGGCGAGCGCATCACCGGGTTTATGGTGCCGCCAGGCAAAGCTGACGAAGAAAACGATCAAAATGATTCCCAAAACGGCGGCGCCGGCCACTCCGAATTTCCAATTCAGCTTCGAGAGCAGGAACATCAGGCGGTCAATCGGCTTGCTGGATTCCTCAGTGAGCGGCGGCGGCTCGCTGTACTTTTCCGTCTGGCCCAACTCGGTGTTGAGCGCGGCCATGACTGACGGAACATCAAGCTTGAGCAAGGTCGAGTAGTTTTTCACCGAGCCGCGGATGTAAATCGGCGCGGAAAACACATTGAAATTCCCCTCCTCCAGCGCGCGGATGTGGTCGGTGCGGATTTTCGTAGCCTCGGCCACCTGCGCAATCGTCAGGTTCCGGGCTTCGCGTGCGGCACGAAGTTGTTCAGCGACCGTTGACATGAGTCAAGTTTTCAGTGGTTTCAATCAATTAAGCAATCCAAATAGCACGAAACAGGCCAATTCCGGTCATTTTTAGGCCCTATCAGGCCCTTTGAACCTTTTCTCGCTTTGTGCATTCCACTCAGTGTAAATGCTGGGAGTGGCTGAACGCGAACAATTGCCTGTGCCACAAGCCAAGACCGGAGACCCGGCGGCTTGGGACCATCTCTTTCGACGCTACCAAATGCCCCTGTATGTCTATGTTTTTGAACTGGTCCATGACGAACAGACGAGCCTCGACCTCGTGCAGGAGACGTTCATCGCCGCCGTCCGGCATATCGGCAGCCTGCGCGAGGACGCGAAATTCGGAAGCTGGCTCTTCGGCATTGCGCACCAGAAATGCCTCCAGCTCTGGCGCAAACCAAACCGGGAGGAAATATTGCCCGACGATATCGCCGAGGCCACGGATGAAGGCGCGGACCGCCCGGACGACCTTCTCATCCGGCAGGAACAGGAAACCGAGTTCATGAATTTACTAAACCAACTGCCGCTGCCGCAGCGCTCGGTGTTGCTGTTGCATTTCGCCGAGGACTTTTCGCTTGAGGAAATCGCCGGCATCACCGGCGCACAAATCGGCACGGTGAAATCCCGGATGCATTACGCCAAAAAATCGCTGCGCAAACTGGTGGAGGAAAAGAAATGAAAACGCCGCGTGACATCTTGTTTGCCCGCCATCAGGCCGCCACCCCGAAGCTCGATGTTATCCGCCGGGAGGTTGTAACGCAGTTGAACACTCAGGCCGAAAAGGCGCAACACCGGGCGGTCAGTTTTAGCGCCCGGTTGCTGGGCGGTCCCCTTACGCTTTGGCGGGAATTGATTTTCCCCTGCCGGCAGATTTGGACCGGGCTGGCGGCGGCCTGGGTTTTGATCTTCGTCGTCAACTTCGCCCAGCGCGATAACGTGAGCAGCGTCACGGGAAAACCCGTTCGTTCCGGCGAGATGATCATGAGCTTGCAGGCCCAACAACGCTGGATGAATGAATTGTTCGCCGATCGCTCACTCCCGCCGGAGGCTGATCGGCCGCGAAACTTTGTGCCCCGGCCCCGAACCGAAATAATCCCGAACGCCGCTGTGTGATTTATGAATGACAAACCCAAAACCAAATGGACCTGGCGTCTGTTGCGCTGGGGATTGATCGGACTGGCTGGCCTGGTCACCCTGGTTGCCATTTTGGTCACGGAAGAAAACTGGCGCGGCAAACGCGACTGGGAAGATTACCGGCGCGCCGCCGCAGCGCGCGGCGAGCGGCTGGACCTGGCCTTCGCTGTTCCGGCACCCGTGCCGGACGACCAGAATTTTTTTGCCGCGCCGATTGTGGCCGAAGCGTTGAAGTCGGAACGGAATCAAAACCCGGACGCTCCGCAGCCGCGCGGAACGAACGGCATTAATCGGCTGAAATTTAACATCTATCGCGGCGATTCCGCGAATTGGCCGACGAATGGCGGCAATTGGCAAAAGGGCAGATTGACCGATTTGGAACCCTGGCAGCGCTATTTCAGGACATTCAGCCGATCACCCGAAGGCCAGACGAATGGTTTTCCGATCGCCGCCCGGCCGCAGACCCCCGCCGCCGACATTTTGCTGGCATTGAGTTGCTTCAATCCGGCTCTCGAAGAGTTGCGCCAGGCCAGCCAGCGTCCCTATGCACGGTTGCCGCTCGATTACGAAAAAGGCTTTGGGGTCGTCGGGGATCTTCTGCCCTGGCTGGCCAATGAGAAACGATGCGCCCAGTTTTTGCAGTTGCGAATTCTGGCTGAACTGGAAGCCGGTCAGAGCGAACCGGCGCTGGACGACATAAAGCTTTCATTGCGCGTGACGGACGCCATCCGCGACCAACCATTTTTGATTTCGCATCTGGTGCGCGTCGCCATGCAATCCATTGCGATGCAACCCATCTACGAAGGGCTCGCGCAACACCGCTGGAATGATGCCCAGCTTGCCGAACTCGAAGCGGCGCTCGCCACGCAGGACTTTCTGGCCGACTTCCAACTGGCCATGCGCGGCGAACGGACCTGCGCCATCGATGAGTTCGAGACGCAACGGCTCACCCGCGAAATAAAATTCTCCACTTGGGAAAACGATGCCGAGCTGAGTGTCACGAACAGCCTGCGCTGGATGCCGAGCGCCTATTTTTACCGGACTGAACTCGCCTTCGCCCGGATGTACGAGCATTTCGTGCTGCCGCTGGCTGACTTGACCAACCGGATGGTCTCCATCGCCACCTACCGTGCGGGCCAGAAAGATTTCCAGGAAGAGACGAATCATTTATCGGCTTACAAAATCCAGGCGCTGCTGGCCTTTCCCTCCGTCTCCAAAAGTATAATACGGTTTGCGTCAATCCAATCCAGCGCAGATCTGGCCCGTGTGGGCTGTGCGCTGGAACGCTACCGGCTGGCGCACGGCGAATATCCCGAAACGCTCGATGCGCTCGCACCGCAATTTATCGAGAGGCTGCCGCGCGATATCATTGGCGGACAACCCCTGCGCTACCATCGCACCGACGACGGCAAATTCGTGCTCTATTCCGTCGGCTGGAATGAAACGGATGAAGGTGGACAGGTGGCGTTGAAAAAGAACGGGGCGGAAGACCGGGAAAACGGCGACTGGGTGTGGCAATATCCAGCAAAGTGAGGAAACGAATTTCCCGGCCTCCGGGACCGTAATCTTTCGGGTGATTGGAAACTTTGAACCTTTCCGGCTGGGGCGGGGATTAACAACTAGATGGTCATTACGGACGACCGCCCTGGGTTAACAATCGAACCCAACCTGTTCTCCCGCGCCCGGACGGGAGAAACGCAGGCGTTTTGCCTCTTAATTGAACCATTGCAAGCCCGCCTCCTGCGGCAAGCCGCCGCCCTGGCCGGTGAGGTGAGCACGGCGGAAGACCTGGTTTCGGAGACGCTGGTTGAAGCCTGGAAAAGCCTGGCGCGTTACGATGAAACCTGCCGGTTTTCCACCTGGCTTTACGCCATCTTGCTCCATCGCCATCAGAAATCCGTCCGCCGGGCGCAGTCACGCCCGATTTCCCTGGCCCGCTTGCCGCTGGCTGAAACACAGGAACTGCGCGACCGGCATGAAAATATTGTCGCCACCGAAATTTCACCTGCTGAAGCGGCGACCCGGCATGAATGGTTCAGCGCGCTGCGCCAGGGCGTCGAGGAGCTGCCAGCAAAACACCGGCAGGTGGTTTTGCTGCGCTTCTTTGAAGACGCCTCGCTGCCCGACATGGCAACGGTGCTGGGCTGTTCGACGGGAACGGTCAAATCCCGGTTACATCACGCTTTAGAGAAATTGCGCAAAATGAAAATGAACCTTCCGGATCTGAAAGGGGATACACAGATATGAACTGGTTTCCGAACCGCTGCGGACGTTATCGTCGGAGTATTTGCCTCCTGGCCGGCGGCGCCCTTTCGGAACCGGAGCGAAGCCAGGTTGAAAACCACCTGGCCGCGTGTCCGGATTGCAAAAAATATCATGAGGAAATGAGCAAAATGGCCGTACCGCTGGCCAACTGGGAACAAAACTTCCGGCACCTTGAGCCGGATCAAATAGTCCGGATGCGCTGGGCGAAGGCGATCGAAGCGGCCGCAGCGCCGGCACCGGTTCGGCGGCCCGCGCCGATAACCGCCATCTTCGAATGGGGGCAGGACATGATCTGGCCGTGCCGCCGTATCTGGGGAGGCCTGGCAGTCATTTGGGTGGTGATTCTTGCGGTGAATTTTTCGATGCGCGCCGATGCTCAAACCAGGGCCATGAAATCTTCACCATCGTCGCCAGAAATGATCATGGCGTTTCAACAACAAGAACGCTTGCTCGTTGAACTTATCGGACCCAGAGAGACGCGTAATGCCGAACCGTCGAAATTATTTCTGCCGCAACCCCGAAGCCAGAGGCGGATGGAACATTTGACCGCGTGAATTTGACATGAACGAAACGCCAAAAAATACAAGCAGACGGCGGCGGATCTCGCGCCGGATTTTGATTGGCGCGGCCATTTTTGCCACGCTCATGGCCGTTTTTTATACCGAGGAGGACTGGCGCGGCAAACGGGCCTGGGATAACTGCAAACGCGAGCTGGAAGCCAAAGGCGCGGTACTGGATTGGGAGCAATTCATCCCACCGCCCGTGCCGGACGACCAGAATTTCTTCAAGGCCAGCACCAACATTTTGTTGCGGTTTGTGAAGGCCCAGACGCAGGAGCAGAATGAGGCGGCAGCGCAATTGACCTGGCTGAACCTTTCGTTGTCCAGTTCCAATTCCTTTCCCATACTCGACTTCGCCAAAGCCAAATCACCGATCGTGGCGGAATTAACCCTGCTTTTGCCCGGCGACGCCGCGCCGGCTTCCGCCACCACCCATTTTACCATCAGGCTCGACGACCCCGCCGCGCGCGGCCGGCTTCAAGATTTGATCCAAACCGCGGCCGGCCGGAGTGCAAACGGTTATCAAGGTTTTCAATTTTCCGAGTTGCAACTCAGCAATCTTGCGCCGGTGAAAATTGTTTTGCAGGCGGACGCCTCGCCGACCATCGGTGATTTTCAAAACCTGATTCCCTCCGACCTCATCACCAACATTGGGCGGCTGGCAATTGAGGCGGCGGCCGATCCCAAGGCTTTCCGGGTGAAGCTCGTTGCCGGACGCATCACGGCGGCGGCGGATTATCTGCAATGGAGCGACCGGTTTGTCCCGGCCTTCGATGAAGTCCGCGAGGCGTTGAAACGGCCGTGCGCCGTGATTCCCGGTGATTATTCGCAGTCGTATCTGATGCCCACTCCGAACTTCGTGCTGATGCGAAACCTGGCGCAGACCCTAGGACAACGGACGCAGTGCTACCTGCTGCTTGGCCAGCCCGAAAAGGCGTTGCGGGAAGTGACCTTGATGCACGACATATGCCGGATTTTGGAACGGCCGCCGACCGGCAAGCCGATTACTTTGGTCGAGGCGATGATCAACGTGGCGATTTCCGGGCTTTACGTCGCCACCGTCGCTGATGGTTTCAAGATGCACGGCTGGCAGGAACCGCAAATGGCCGCGTTCCAGGAACAATTCAAGACCATCAACCTGCCGCCACTCGTGGTGGCGGCTTTTAAGGAGGGACAGGCCGCTTCAATCCATACTTTCGAAACAACTCCCAGGACAAAGCTCGCTGAGTTGTTTTCAATGGTGGTGGTGATTTCTGACGGCCACAAAACCAAGTCCGGGACTTTTTGGCAGCTACTCCAAAATCCTATGTATCTGTTCCTGAAACTCGCTCCTCGCGGCTGGTGGTATCAAAACCTGGTCAATTGCGCCGTGCTCAAGGCGAAATCTTTGGACGGTTTTGATTTGGAACATGCCACCATTTCACCCCGGATCTTCGACGCGGATGCGCGCGATCTGAATCAATTTCTCGATCACAAATCACCATTCAATCTTGTGGCGGCGATTGCAATTCCCAATACAGCCAAAGCAACGCAGACACTCGCCTACAACCAAACGCTTGTGAACGAAGCTCAAATTGTCTGCGCGCTCGAACGCTTCCGTCTGGCAAATGGAAATTATCCCGAAACGCTCGATGCCCTCGTGCCGCCATTCATCGAAAAGCTGCCGCACGACATCATCGGCGGCCAGCCGTTGCATTATCACCGCACGGGCGACGGCAAATTCCTCCTCTATTCCGTCGGCTGGAATGAAACGGATGATGGTGGCGTGCCGGGAAAATTATCTGACCCAAAGCATGGTGATTGGGTCTGGCATTAACCTTTGCAGTAATTTGTTGGCAGGGCGATGTGGCACCGCGGCCAGCCCGACCAATTAAAATGCTACCACCCGGCAGGTTTCTTGCGGCCCGGGCACGCTCCGGCTAAGCTTTCGCCGGATGCAAGCCGAACCGCAAAACGACACGTCGTGGCGGTTGGCTCCCCGGTTGACCCAATTGCTGGTGGTCGGCTGGGTCACGACCGTGGCGCTGGTGTTCCTGCTTCAATACGATGGCTGGCAGGCGCCAATGGCCTTTGCCGTGCTCCTTCACGGTGCCTTGACCACGTTCACCATGGGTCCCCACTTCGGCGAATTCTGGCGCGTGGCGCTGGTGGATACCGGTTGCGTCGTGGCGATGACCGCCACCGCCTTTGCGGCCGGCGCCGTGGCCATCGAACGGCTGATTCCCGAAAAAAACCTGTGGTCGGCATTGTTCTCGCTCGCTGCGGGGTTCTGGATTCTGTCGCTGGCCATCCTGGTCATTGGCTTCTTCTCCACAGCCTGGTTGCCCCTGGCGTTGCTGCTGGCGGGATGCTGGCTGCTGCCGGCACCACGCCGGTTTTTTGCGCCGCGCCACGTGATCGTCCCGGGAAATCTGGATGGCTGGGAAAAATTCATGCTGGCCTGCCTGGCGGTGGCGGCATTGTTGAGTCTGCCCGGCGTGCTGACGCCGACAATTGACTACGATTCCCTGGAATATCACCTGGGAGCGCCGGCCGAGTATCTCAAAGCCGGACGGATCATCGCTCTGCCTCATAATTTTTATTCGAACCTGCCGCAGTTGACCGAGATGTTGTATTTGCTGGCCTTGAAACTTTCGTCGGACAGCGCGGCGAAACTGTTGCACTGGGGTTTCGGACTGGGCACGGCAGCGGTCGCGTACGCGCTGGCAGCGCGTTGGCGGACCCGACGGACCGGACTGACGGCGGCGGCGTTGTTCTATTGCCTGCCCTGCGTGGATACCCTGGACAAAATGGCTGATATCGACCTGGCGACAGCGTTTTATGCCGGGCTGGCATTTGGCGCAGGGCTTTTATGGGTGGAGCAAAATACCGTGCGCGGCGGGAGCCCGGCTGCAGCCGGCTCGCGCCTGCTGTGGTTGTCAGCCTTGGCGACAGGCGCGGCGGTCGCAACCAAATGGACGGCTGTGCCGGTGGTGATGTTGCCGCTGGTTGTTTTTCTTGCCAGTACGACCAAATCCCTGCGTACGTTGTCCGTTTTTTGTTTGCTGGCCGTGATTCCCGTGCTGCCCTGGGTGGCCAAAAACTGGCTGCTGATGGACAACCCGGTTTATCCGTTGTTCAACGGCATATTCCGCAATCCCCATTGGAGCGCCGGCCAGGCCGCCGTTTTCGCCGGGAAACATTATGCCAGCTTCGACGCGGAAGGCTGGCGGCAGTTTGGTTCGTTGATCGTGCAATATTCATTCCAGGAGGATACCGGCGCGCTGCTATTGTTGATGACCGCGCCGTTGATCCTGTTGTTGAAAGACGCGCGGGGCAATGCGCGCCGCGCCGGCTGGTTATTTGTGCTGGCGTATGTCGGCTGGTTTTTGCTGACGTTTCGGCCGTGGCGCTTTCTGTTTCCGGGTTTTGCCCTGGCGGCGATCGTTGGCGCGGTGGCGCTCGAAATCGTGGCCCGGCCGGCGCGAATCGTGGTCGGGGCGATGATGCTGCTCGAATTGACCTGGCGGGGGGTCAGCTGTTTCATTGACATGCGAGATACGAATCACGTCCCCGCCCAGGTCGGTTTCGCCAATTGCGCGCTGGGCCAGGTGTCGCGCCGGGAATTTCTCACACGCATCAACAGCGGGACGTTCGATTCGATTTTGTGGATGAATGAACACCTGCCCGCCGATGCGACGGTGTTGTACGTCGGCGAGGCCCGGACGTATTACACGCGTCACCGGGTATTGTGGAGCACGGCCTTCGATCGGCATCTGCTCGACTCGCTCGCCCGCCCGCCGACGGACCCCGGGCAATTGTTCCAGGATTTACGCGCCCGGGGGGTAACGCATGTGTATATAAATTTTTCCGAATGGCATCGATTGCGCACGAATTACGGCTATCTACAGGGCATGGACGACGAGGCCTTCAAGCGTTTGTTGCAAGAGCATGCCCATCAGATACACGCCACCAGCGTGGGCACAGTCTGTGAACTGGATGCCGGCCTCACCAACGAATCCCCTGCCGGGACAGCCGCATTCCCGTCACACTGACGGTCGCCTGCCGCCAGCCTGAACCGCCATTGGATCGATACTAAAATTTTTCCCGACCACCGAGCCGATGACCGAGCCGATGATCGCTCCGGCCACGAAATCCGAGCACCAATGGATGGTCATGGAGACGCCGATGCCGACATAGAAAGCGTAGAGAAGGGCCAGCCAGCCCAGCCACCGCTGCTTCGGATAGAGCATGAAGACCGTCACCGCCATGGCGAAAGCGATGGTGGTATGCGACGAAGGCCAGCCCCAGAAAACTCCGCCACGCAGAAAACCGAAGCGGAAGACCTGACTGATGTCCGCACTGACTTCGTGCACCGGATCGACGCGACCCGTAAATGCCTTGTAGGTGGATGAAATCAACGAGCCGAGGAGCGCGGCCTGACCGACCGCCCAGCCGGTCCGGATGGCCCGGGCATTTTCGATAATGTAGCCGACGACGAGCAGGAACAGCGGCACGGCGAGGGGCAGCAACGCACCGAGCCCGACGGCGGGCCACATCCAGGAACTAAGCGCCGGATTGCGGGTGGCGAGCAAATAACACCAATCAAAACCGGACGTGACGAGGATGAAAGTGAGCAGGATGGCAATGACATGCCAGATGAGTCTCCGGCCTTGGAAGCAACCAACAAGGTTGCGCGGAACCGTGGCCAGAAACTGTTTCATTAAACCGCCTGTTGCCCGCCGCCATCCGCGCCGCCGCCGTCGAGATCGATCAGGATGTCGCGCGGCTCGGCGCCTTTGCTGGGGCCGACGATGCCGCGGTTTTCCAGTTCGTCCATGATGCGCGCCGCGCGGGTATAGCCGAGCCGCAGGCGCCGCTGCATCAATGAGACGCTCGCCTTTTGTTCGCTGCGGATGACCTCGATGCATTGCTGGATCAGGTCCTCGTCCTCATCGATGCCGGATTCGTTCCCGAAATTGGCGGCAGGCTGGGAAAGCTGCTTGTGAATTTCCACGTCGTAGTTCGGTTTGCCTTGCTTGGCGATGAACTCAACGATGCTGTTGATTTCCTGGTCGGTGATGAGCGCGCCCTGCGCGCGAATCAGCTTCGCCGAACCGGGCGGCAGGTACAGCATGTCGCCCTTGCCCAGCAGCTTGTCCGCGCCCATCGCGTCGAGAATCGTCCGCGAGTCCACGCGCGACGCACACTGGAACGCAATCCGCGCGGTGATGTTCGCCTTGATGACGCCGGTGATGACGTCCACGCTCGGCCGCTGGGTGGCAACGATGCAATGAATGCCCGCCGCGCGCGCCATCTGCGTGATGCGCGCGATGGCCATTTCCACGTCGGCCGGCGCCACCAGCATGAGGTCCGCCAGCTCGTCAATGATGACGACGATGTAACTCAGCTTTTCGGGAATGACGATTTCATCGTCGCGCGGCACGACAATTTCCTCGTCCACCTCGACGGCGAATCCTTCCGCGCCCGGCTCGACCTTTTCCTTTTTGGCCTTCAGCGGCAGTTCCAATTCCTGCTGCGGCAGCGGCTTGTTTTTGGGGCGCGCATTGAACGTGGCGATGTTGCGGACGCCGACGCGCGCGAAAATCTGGTAGCGCTTTTCCATTTCGTTCACGACCCAGCGCAGCGCGAGGATGACCTTTTTGGGGTCGGTCACCACCGGCACGACAAGGTGCGGCAGGGCGTTGTATTGCTGCAGCTCGACGACCTTGGGATCAATCATGACGAACCGGAGCTGGTCGGGCGAAAACTTGTACAGCAGCGAGGTGATGATGCAGTTGATGCAGACCGATTTGCCGGAGCCGGTGCTGCCGGCAATAAGCACGTGCGGCATTTCAACCAGGTCGGCGATGATGGGATGGCCATAGACGTCCTTGCCCAGCGCGATGGGGATCTTCGCCTTGGAGTTGCGCCATTCGTCGGACTCGAACAGGTCCCGAACGATGACCTTGGATTTGACATGGTTGGGCACCTCGACCCCCACGGAGCTTTTGCCGGGCACGGGCGCGAGGATGTTGATGCGTTCGGCCTTGAGCACCGCGGCAATGTTGTTGGAGAGCGCAGTGATTTTTTCCAGCTTTACGCCCGGCGCCGGATGCAATTCGTAGCGGGTAATGGTCGGCCCCTTGGTGATGTCACCCAGCGAAACCTCGATCTCAAACTGCGCGAGCGTCTGCTGCATGAGGCGCGCATTGGCCATCAGCTCTTCCTTCGATTCGGTGGGCTTGACGGTCAAATCCGGGTGCTGAAGAAAATCCAGCGGCGGCAGCTGGTAATTGCCGATGATGGGCGTGGCGGCGACGGTGAGCGGCTTGGGCTTCCGGGGCGCCTTCGGTTTGGGCGGGGCCGCCGGCACCGAGCCATCGGCAATATGAACGACCGGGTCCGCTTTTTCTCCGTTGGGCTTCTCGGCCTCAGCCTTTTCCGTGCCGGCCGTTTCCTTTTTGGTTACAGCCGGCTTTTCTGCCGCTGCCGGTTTTCTGCCCAGGACCTCTTCGGTGGTGGCCACAACGGCTTCGCGGGGCGCAGCCGGCTCGGCTTCCCGGAGGGCTTCCGGCTCCCGGGACGACTCCGGCAGGGTGGTTTTTCGGACGCGGGCGGACGTGAGTTTGGCCTGCGGCACGCTCAAATCACGCACGGTCGGTTCCGGCACCGGCTTCATGTCCGCGCCCAGACCGGACCGGGCGACTTCCTCCTGTAATTTTTTTGCCTGCCGCTCGAGCTCGCGGGCACGGCGGTCGAGCGCGATTTCCTCGGCGGATGCGGGTTCATCCCGGGCGGGCTCCCGGCCGGACTCACTGCGGGTGAAGCCGCGAATCCAGCCGCCCAGTTGAAAATTCGTCAGAAACAGAAGTCCGACGAGGCACAACAGCGCATAAACGATCACCGCACCGATGACACCCAACATCCAAAAGCCATAATCGTAAAACGTCCGCCCCAGCCAGCCGCCCAGGCTGGGCGCCTGAATGTTGGTCCGCCAGGAAACCAGCCAACCGGCCATGTCGGCCATGTTCAGCAAGCCACAAAAGGCCACGACCAGCAACCCCGCCCAGATCAGGTGCCATTTCCAGCGCTCGCGCAGGTGCTCGATCGCATCCGCCACAACCCGCAACCCGAGGAAATTCAAGACATACGGCACCCAGGCGAAACCGAAGAGCAGCATCAGCAGGGAAATCACATAACTTCCGGCCCCGAATATGAAAAAGAAACCGGACGCGCCATAGGCACCGAATGGCCCAATCCAGTTATGCACCATATTGTTGTGCGCTGTGCTGGTGGACGGCAGATCAAAGCGATCGAAAGAAAGCTGCGAAATCAGCAATAACAACCCTACCGTGAGCAGCCCCCAACCGATGAGGTCGTCAAAACCATGATGGACATCCGATGACGTCTTGCGTGACATGACCGCAGCGTAACAATTCGGCGCGGCGACTTCAAAGCGGGAATTTGGCCCCGCCCGCACCCTCAGAGGGACGAGAAATGCCTTGGGGCATTTCCGGCCAATCGCCCGCCCCCGAACCTTTTCAAAAATAATTCTTGACGCAATTGTGTCACTGTATTAATTGTAATAGTACAGCAATTAAGCCGTGTGACCTTGAGCATCAACATCAGTACCGGTTCGAATACGCCGATCTACAAACAGATCACGGATCAGGTGAGGTTGGCGGTCGCCACCGGCCGGCTGGCGGTGGGCGACCAGCTCCCCAGCGTCCGTGCCTTGGCGGAGGACCTGGTCGTGAATCCCAACACCGTCGCCCGCGCCTATGCCGACCTGGCCCGGGAGGGGTTGATCGAGTCCCGGGCCGGCCGCGGGGTCTTCGTCACCCGTAAACGCAAAATGTTCATGCGCGAGGAAGGCTGGCGACGGCTGGAACCGTTGATGGACGCGATGAT
Source organism: uncultured Bifidobacteriaceae bacterium (assembly GCA_964413165.1). Classification (GTDB taxonomy): domain Bacteria; phylum Verrucomicrobiota; class Verrucomicrobiia; order Limisphaerales; family UBA11358; genus UBA11358. Next base: position 46,066 of record CAYPSF010000005.1, on the reverse strand, counting down.
CGGCGAGGCGATGGTATTGGATTTCACCCCGCAGGAACTGCGGGAGGCCTTTGAGAAGAAACTCGGCCAATGGAAAAACGCCAAAGGAGGAGAATGAAGCATGAATGAGCCACTCGTCATTCGAACCCGCGGTCTGACACGGTATTTTGGCGCCAAACCAGCCGTCCACGACTTGAATCTGGAGGTTCCCCGGGGGAGTGTTTTTGGTTTCGTGGGCCGGAATGGTTCCGGCAAGACCACCACCATCCGCATGTTGCTGGGATTGCTCCAGCCGACGCGGGGAGAAGGCAGCGTTCTCGACTACGATATCCGTGCCCTGCCGCCGGAAGCCCGGGCCCGCATCGGCTATCTGACCGAGGAACATCAACTTTACGGCTGGATGAGTGTCGAGGCATGCGGCGAATTTCAATCGCGGTTCTATCCCCGCTGGAATGAAAAAATCTTCCGCGGGGTCATCGGCCATTTCGGCCTCAAGCCGGCGGCCCGGGTGAAGGACCTGTCCCGGGGTGAACGCGCGGGTCTTTGCCTGGGACTGACACTGGCGCCGGAGCCCGAACTGCTGATCCTGGACGATCCGGCGCTCGGATTGGACCCGGTGGCGCATCGGGCGCTGATTGAATCCATGATTTATCTCACCCGCCGGTCGGACCGGACGATCTTCTTTTCGTCGCACCAGCTGGCCGACGTCGAGCGCGTGGCCGATTACATTGCCGTTCTTGACCGGAGTGTCCTGCGGGTGTGTTGTTCGTTGGACACGTTCCGGAACAGTGTGCAACAGGTACGACTGCGTTTTCCCGGAGCGCCGCCGCCGATGCCGAAAATTCCCGGCTTGTTGCAGGCCTTTCGGGCCGAAGGCGAACTCCGGGTCACTTGCGTGCATTATAACGGCGCGACCGAACAGGCGCTGCGAGCGCTGGCGCCGACGGAGATGGAACGGGTACCCCTCAGCCTGGAGGATGCGTTCATCAGTTACCTGGGCGAACGGGGCGAGAAATCATTTATCCTGTCGGAAACGGAGGCTCAACCATGAAAACGCTGATTCTCAAGGAATTGCGGGAAAACGTGAAACTGGCCGTCCTCGGTTTTGGCATTCTGACGCTGATACTGGTCTTGAATGCCCACGGCTACTCGACCGATTTGAAAGCCCTGAGCGGATCCAGCAACCCCCAACAGCGATCCCTGCCCTGGCAACCGTTGGTTTCATCGGACATCCTGGCTATCACCACTTTTTTCTGCGCCATCTTCGGTGCCGTTCTCGGCTGGTTCCAAATCCACAACGAACGGCACCGTGACCTCTGGGCTTTTCTGATCCATCGGCCGGCGACGCGCACGGAAATTTTTGTCGGCAAAACCATTGCGGGATTGACACTTTATGTTCTGGGGGCAGGTCTGCCGCTGGCCGGCTTCATCGCCTGGGCGCTGGCCCCGGGGCAGGTAGCCGCCCCTTTTGAAATGGTCATGCTCTGGCCGGTCACCGTCCTTTTCCTTTCCGGCATCGTTTACTATTTCGCCGGGATGCTCACGGGCTTGCGGCAGGCGCGCTGGTATGTCAGCCGCGCGCTCGGCCTGGGGCTGGCGCTCATTATTTCCCTCTCGTTGAGGGAGGAACCATACCTGGGTCTGGCATTGGTCTTCATCCTGATTGGCGTAATCGTCCTGGCTACCGCCGTTTGGGGCGGCTTTCACAGCCACGGTTTTTATCGGGGCCAGCCGGTTCCGGGCAAACTGGCGTTGACGGGAGCGCTGATGCCGGGATGCGGTATTGTCCTCGCCATGGCTGCCGTGATGTCGATTGCATTTCTGATGCGAAGCTCCTATTCGTGGTCGCGCTATCAAATGACCAAGGACGGCACCCTCTACAAGGTCACCCAGGAAAATGGCGAGCAATCGAGCGTTGTGGATCTGGCGGGCAAACCGCTGCTGGATTCAAAGACCGGGCGAATGATTGCCATGGCAGATTTTAACCGGCGGGTATGCAACCCGGCACAAATCAATCTCAACTTCGGGGGCTCTGTTTCCCATGGGCGATGGCTCAACCGAAGCTGCGACCGGGTCTTCTTCTGGCAGGCGACTCCGGACACGCTCTGGTACTACTGGGACCGATATCGACGGCTGGTCGGCTATGATATTGCGACCCGACGATTCATTGGCAGCCTGGGCCCGGACGGTTTCGCGCTGGATGTGCCCGGCGATGGGACCCGTTTTGGCACCGATCAGGGTGATTACTACGTGGTGGCCTCCCGGCGAATCATCAACACCGCCCAATCAGTGTATGAACTGGATCTGGACCACCGCACCGCCAGGACCCTCTTCACCGTCACAAACATACCCAATGAAACCATTGGGAGAATTGGCGAAGTGTCGTTGAACAACTATGATTGGGACTACACGCTGGTGGTCACCCGGCATTTTGTCCACCTGCTGACGCCGGAGGGCAAGGTAGTGTGGCGGGCTGATTACAAACCCGGCTATCCTGATTACAATCAGGTACAGGTTGCCATTCTGGAAACAACCAACTCGTTCGCGCTCTGGTTCACTCCCTCCCGATCCGCACAGGAAAAGGCCGGCGGGAAACTCCCCATCCGGGTGACCTGGCTCGACCGGGTGCAAGGGGTGCTGAAAAACACCGACCTGCCGGATTTGGCCCACTATGGTCACGAATGGCAGCCTCAGGAAAAATTGATGAGTTTGTCGATTTCCCCGGTGTTGATGGTGGTGCTGCCATTGCTTCAGGAGCATCCCCGGATGAGTGACATTCCCTGGGGGCTGCTCTGGTACAGCCTGGCAGCGGCGCTGGTCTGCCTGCCGATCGGCTGGTGGCTGGGGCGACGGTACAGCCTGGCACTCCCGGCATGCTGGGGTTGGGCGGCGTTTCACCTGGCCTTCGGCATCCCCGGCCTGCTCACCTTTTTGTGTGTGCAAGAATGGCCGGCGCGGGAACCCTGTCCCAACTGTAAGAAGCTCCGGGTGGTGGACCGCGAACAGTGCGAACACTGCGGCGCCGGCTTCGCCCCCCCTGAAAGGAATGGAACCGAGCTCTTTGAGCCCCTGGTCGTCACCAAATAGCCATTCTTCCCCTGCCCGCCCGTCAATTCGCGCTTGCCAATCCGGGGCGCGATGGTCAGGTTTCATCCTGCGCCGGATTACCGGGTAAAAATTCCCCCGGGCGCGAAGTAATCGGAACAGTTTCCAATCGGATATGAAACGAATCATTCGCTTTGCCGGAACGGTTGTGCCGGTCATGCTGGTTTTGCCGTTCCTGATCCTGGGTTGCCGGTCGGAGATGACCAACCCGCCAGCGGTCAAGCCCACCAACCTGGTAGTTGCTGCCGATGGCAGCGGCCAGTTCACCAATGTGCAAACCGCCATCATGTCCGTACTGGCTGGCAGCCGTACCAACCCGGTCGTCATTCATATCAAACCCGGCACGTACCGGGAATTGGTGTACGTGCAGCGCGAGAAGCGATTTTTCAAACTGGTGGGCGAAGACCCGGCCACCACCGTCATCACGTATGGTTTGTATGCCAACCTCACCAATTTTGACGGCAAACCACTGGGCACGTTCCGTACCCCGTCGGCGCTCATTGACGCGGACGACTTCACGGCGGAAAACATCACGTTTGAGAATTCCGCGGGCGCCGTCGGACAGGCGCTGGCCATCCGCGTGGATGGCGACCGCGCCGTATTCCGCAACTGCCGTTTTCTCGGCTGGCAGGACACGATACTGCTGAACCGTGGCCGGCAATATTTTGAGAATTGTTATATCTGCGGCCACGTGGATTTCATTTTTGGTGCGGCAACGGCATTCTTCGACCAATGCGGCATTCAATGCCTGGGCGATGGTTACATCGCCGCGGCTTCCACACCGGCGGACCAACCGTATGGGTTTGTTTTTTCCCATTGCACCATCACCGGAAACCCGCCCGAAGCGCGGGCCTATCTGGGCCGTCCCTGGCGGGTTCACGCCAGCACCCTCTTCCTGAACACCGAAATGTCTGAAGTTGTCCAGCCGGAGGGCTGGAACGATTGGAAGAAACCCGAGGCACATCAAACCGCCCGTTATGCTGAATTTGACAGTACCGGCCCCGGCGGCAGCTCAAAACTGCGCGCGAACTGGGCCCGGCAGTTGACCGCAGCCGAAGCCGCCGGGATTACGCTGGAAAAGGTCCTTGGCGGTCCGGACGGCTGGAACCCAAAAGCAGGCCAATAAATCAAAAACGTGGGATGCATCGCCATTCCACGCCGGATTTTCAGCCCGGCAGTACGGGCCACCATCGGATTTGGTGATTTTTAGCAGGTTATTCACATCTATTCACAATACTTATTGTCGAATTCATTGTGCTTTCAATTGAATGGGTGCCCTGGGAGGGTGGACTTATTCACAATTTCTTCACATGTCTTATAGGTCAAAAACGACAAATTCAGCCAAAAAGCCAGCGAAAGTGCTTAAATTTCAAATTCGATTGCACAAAAATAGTGATGACAAATTGAGGAAATAGCGTAGAGTTAAGTCAAGCAACAAACTAATAATTCAGAGAACCCTAAACTCAGAAAGTTGTAATACCATGAAACGCTTCAATCCAATTGTCGTCGCTTTAACGGCTACCTGTGCGTTTGCAGTTTCCAGTTATGCTGCAGACAACATTTTAGTCAATGATACCTGGGCGGACGGTGACCGTACCAGCACTGGTCCTGATGGTGGTGGAATTGACTCACAGTGGTTTGGCAGTGGCGCATCATTGAGTGTTCCGGCTGCGGGCGACCTCCGCGGCACAGTGCCTTCCGGTTCCGCTTTTTGGACAACCTATTTTACGCCGTCTGGCAGCCCGGTCACCTTGGCCGATCAGGAACAACTGCTCATCACCTGGGTTTTTACTCCTACGACTGTTAACTTAAACAACACCAGCCAGGCCTTTAATTTGGCGGTGGCCAATACTCCCTCGGGTTCAAGGGCCATATCCGATGCTTCTCCGGGTTCTGGAGTCTATTCCGGATATTCCATGTTTATGAACATGGGCCAGACGCTGGGTAATGCCAGTCCTTTTGCTCTGCGGGAATGGGTGGTTGGCTCCGGCGCCTTGTTGGGGACTGCAGGAAATTGGGGCGCCAACGGCGTAGCCAGTGCAAACCTGGCGAATGGTGCCGCCAGTGGAAATCATGGTTACGATGGCGGCACGCAATATACCTATACGATGTCAATCACCCGTAACGGAACCGACCTTAACATCATCAGCACGATGTCGGGTGGAACCGTCAATGGCACCGGGACGATGACGGATTCTGTTACCGATACGAGCGCCAACACTTTTGCGTTCGATACTTTTGCCATTCGTCCGAGCGGTTCAGCTTCTGCCGCCGGTCTTTTTGATACCAGTCTGTTCCGGGTCGATTACTTCACCGTACCCGAACCTGCGACTTTAACTTTGGCTGGTTTGGGCATGTTGGGTTTGGTGTTGGCGTATCGCCGCCCCCAACGTTAGTCCATCATTCACGTTTTCAGAACGGGCGCTGGTAATTCCAGCGCCCTTTTGCTTTCCTAGGTGCATGTCCGCTTCGGAATCACAACCGCCTGATGGCCGGCACGTGGTTTTGAACATGTGCCTCCTGCTTGCGGTAGCCGTGATGGTGGTTTTCAGCCAGACCGTCCGCTATCAATGTGTGGATTATGATGACGGAGATTATTTTTTCTCCAATTCCCACGTGCAGTCAGGACTCACCTGGCACAATGTGGCCTGGGCTTTCCAGACCAAGCATGCCAGCAACTGGCATCCGCTGACCTGGCTGTCCCTGATGCTGGACGTGGAATTGTTTGGGACTGATCCGGCCGGGCCGCATCTGACCAACGCATTCCTGCATGCCGCCAGCACGGTATTGCTGTTCCTATGGTTGAAACGGCTGACAGGCGCATATTGGCGGAGCGCGCTGGTCGCCGCACTGTTTGGCTTGCATCCATTGCACGTGGAATCGGTGGCCTGGATATCCGAGCGCAAGGATACATTGAGCGGTCTCTTCTTCATGCTAACGCTGTTGATGTATGCACGATACGTGCAGGGTGATGCCAAACATCAGATGTCAGGTGTGCGGTCGTGGGTGTCGGGCAGTTATTGGCTTGCTGTTCTGTTCTTTGTATTGGGACTGATGAGCAAACCCATGCTGGTAACACTGCCCTTCGGCCTGCTGTTGCTGGACTACTGGCCGCTAAGGCGCATTGTATTTCCGACCCTTAACCCCGGGTCATCACGAGCCAACTCTCACTCCTCAAATATTTTGCACCTGTGCTTCGAGAAGCTGCCTTTCTTTGCCTTGAGCGCGGCCTCCTCGGCAGCAACATTGGTGGCACAGAAAGAAGCCGTTCAACCGCTGGCCCACATCTCCCTGAGCATCCGGACAATGAATGCAATCGTTTCATATGCGCAGTATTTGCACAAAATGTGCTGGCCGGTGAATCTGGCAATTCCCTACCCGCACTATGGCTATCCACCGTTATGGTTGTTCGGCCTGTCCGTCACGCTGATTTTAGCAACGAGCCTGGTGGTGATGCGATGGGGGCGCCAGTTGCCGTTCCTCGTTACCGGCTGGCTCTGGTATTTGGGCATGCTGGTTCCCGTCATCGGACTGGTACAGGTTGGAACGCAATCCATGGCCGATCGCTACACCTACCTGCCGCTCATCGGCATGTTTATTGTGCTGGCCTGGGGAGCGGGCATCGGGCTCGAACGCTGGCGAGTGCCAAGACCGGCCATTACCGTCATGGCGATTTTAATGCTTTCGGCCTGCGCAGCGCGCACAATGGACCAGTTGCGTTATTGGCAAAACACCGAGACCCTTTTTCGCCATACCATCACCGTGGAAACAAACAACGACGTCGCCTATTACAACCTGGGCGAATACTATTTCAGCCAAGGCCGCGTTGACATGGCCCTGGACTGTTATTCAAAGGCCATCGAACTCAGGCCCACTTATGACGACGCGCTCAACAATCTCGGAGTGGCCCTGGCCGGAAAGGGAAAACTCAATGAAGCGATTGCCCGGATTCGCGATGCCATTCATTACAATCCGGACAAGGCAGACGCCTATTACAACCTCGGTAATATCTTTGTGATGCAACACAAATTGGGCGAGGCAGTCAGTGCCTACCAGGAAGCCTTGCAGCTCAAACCAGCCTATCCCGAGGCACACAACAATCTCGCCAACGTCCTTGTCATGCAGGGACACACGGACGAAGCAATCCGACATTATCAGGAGACGTTACGGTTGAATCCGGCCCACGATACGGCGAGGCGCCAGTTACGCGCATTGGGCGTGGAAACACCATGATTAGCTGGGGCCTCATTTGAGCCGGAAGACATCCGGGCAAGAAGCGAAAAAGATGGTCTCGACGAATCTACCCGGACAAAATCGCCCGATAAGCATGGCCGCTCCCCAATCAACGGAACGTGCGACACGTTTGAACGGCAAGCACACGACACTTGGCGTGTGCGTCCTGTTGGTGCTGGCGGTGCTGTTGGTCTTTGGCCAGACCGTGCAGTATCAATTTCTCAATTACGATGACGACCAATATTTCTCCGCCAACCCCAGGGTACAGGCAGGACTGACCTGGAGCGGCCTGACGTGGGCATTTCAGACCATGTACGCCGCCAACTGGCACCCGCTGACGTGGCTGTCCCTCATGCTGGATGCAAAATTGTTCGGCACGGGTCCGGCCGGGCCCCATTTGACCAACGTGCTGTTGCACGCGGCCAACACGGTGTTGTTGTTTCTTTTATTGACCCGGTTAACCGGCGCTCTTTGGCGGAGCGCCTTGGTGGCAGGGCTGTTTGGATTGCATCCATTGCATGTGGAATCGGTAGCATGGATATCGGAGCGCAAGGATGTGTTAAGCGCTCTCTTCGGATTCTTGACACTCCTGATGTATGCGCGGTACGTGGAGAAGTCCGGTGTTCATAATCCAAAGTCCCGGGTCTTCTATGGTTTGGCCCTGTTATTTTTTGCCTTGGGATTAATGAGTAAGCCGATGCTGGTGACACTCCCAATCGTATTGCTATTGCTGGATTATTGGCCGTTGGGACGGACTCGATGGGCCAAACTGGCGCCAGGCATGAACGTCGAGACATCTCTCAACCAGTTGCTGAAAGAGAAACTTCCGTTTGTTGCACTGGCTGCGGTGGTATGCGTAGTGACTTGTTTGGCACAACGCGGAGGAGACACCGTGGTGCCGCTGGCAAACCTTCCGCCGGGAATGAGAATAGCCAACAGCTTGCTCTCTTACATGCGCTATTTGAGCAAGGCGTTTTGGCCGAGGGGACTGGCCGTTTTTTACCCGATGCCTGTGACGTTACCTGCGGCAGCAGCCGTCGGCGCAGGTATCGGATTGTTGGGTTTGACAGCGGCGGCAATTTGGCGGGCACCACGCGAGCCATGGCTTGCCACCGGTTGGTTCTGGTACCTGGGAACGCTGGTGCCGGTCATTGGGCTGGTGCAGGTTGGTGGACAGTCGATGGCTGATCGTTATACCTATCTTCCCTTCATCGGGTTGTTTATAATGCTGTGCTGGAGTGTACCGCGCAGCGTGCTGGACAGAGGGACATTCAAAATAATCACTTGCCTGGCGGCCGGGGCGGCCCTGGCAGTCTGCGCGGTACGGGCCCGGATTCAAGCCGGGTACTGGAAGGACAGCGAAACGCTGTTCCGTAATGCCTTAAGCGTGACCCAAGATAATTGGCTCGCGCACTACAATCTGGGGATCGCGTTGCAACGAGCTGGCAAGTATGAGGATGCCGTCGGGCAGTACGGGCAGGTAATACGCCTCAAACCCAACTACCCCGGAGCACATTACAATCTGGCCGTCGCCCTGACTCAATTGGGCCGGGCACGGGAAGCGATGGAACATTGGGAACAGGCACTCCGAATCAAACCCGACTATGCCGAAGTATACTACAATCTGGGGATTGCCTCGACACGCGCAGGAAAACCTGATGATGCCATCGGGCAGTATGAACAAGCATTGCGGATCAAGCCTGATTACGTTGATGCTAATTATAGTCTGGGGCTTTTGCTCGCAGCGCGGGGACGATTTGCTGATGCCATTGAGCATTTCCAAAAGGCATTGGAAATCAACCCGGCCTTTGCCGAGGCGCACAATTCCTTTGGTAATGTGCTGGTGCAGCAGGGACGGCCTATGGAAGCAATTCAGCATTTTCAAAAAGCCGTTGAGATCAAACCCGATGCCCCCGACACTCACAACAATCTGGGCAATGCGCTCGCCGATCAAGGTCGATACCCGGAAGCTATCGCGCATTACCGGCGGGCCCTTCAGATCAAACCTGACTTTGCGGAAGCGCACTACAACCTGGGAAATGCGCTGGCCATGCAAGGCCAATATCCGGAGGCAATTGAGCATTTCCAACGGGCCCTTCAGATCAAGCCCGACGACGCGCAAGCCCGCCGAAGCCTGGACGCTGCCCTGGCTTTACTAAACCAGCTCACGAACGGAACCGGGAACCGGCCCAATCCATGAACATGCCCCAGAGAGACCAGCCGGAGATGGCCACGGCCATATCAAAAAGTAAAGGGGTCCTGCCGTTCAGGGCAATGCCAACCCGGGCCATGGACGCTTTTTTGGCGCTGCTGTTGGTCGCAGCAACCATGGCTGCTTATTGGCCGGCTTTGCACGGCGGCTTTGTGTGGGATGACGACGTTCATCTGACGAGAAATCCCTGCATCGTTGGTCCATCCGGATTCAAGGCAATCTGGACGAGCAACGCGGCTGTTTACTATCCGCTGGTATTGACCAGTTTTTGGGCGCAACACGCCGTTTGGGGACTCAATCCACTGCCCTATCACCTTGTCAACATCGTCATGCACTGCGCTTGCGGAATTCTGTTGTGGCAGATCCTTCGACGCTTGAACGTGCGTGGCGGGTGGCTTGGTGCCGGCCTCTGGACATTGCACCCGGTACAGGTGGAATCCGTGGCTTGGATTACAGAATTGAAAAATACGCAGTCGTGCTTGTTCTACCTTTTGACGGTTCTTTTTTTTCTGAGATGGCGAGCGGGCCAATTACCGACGGCAAAAAAAAGGAATGAAAGGTCTTACGGGCTGGCGCTGTTTTGTGCCACGCTGGCGATTCTAAGCAAGACCTCCACGGTAATGTTGCCGGTCATCCTTGCCTTGTGCTGGTGGTGGGCTGATGGCCGCTGGACCTGGTGGAATGTCCGTCGGCTTGTGCCCTTTCTGATGATTTCAGCGATGGCAAGCGGCTGGACGATCTGGGATCAAAAATTCCATGTCGGGGCGCTGGGGTCGGAATGGTCGCAGAGTTGGCCTGAACGCATCGTGATTGCCGGCAGGGTGATCTGGTTCTATCTCGGGAAGTTGCTTTGGCCACACCCGCTGATTTTCATTTACCCTCGCTGGTCCATTGATGCATCGCAGCCGGCAGCGTATCTGCCCGTTCTGGCGGCAGTCGGCACGTTTTATGTTTTATGGTTGAACCGCAAAGGTTGGCCGCGACCGGCATTTTTCGCGTTTGCGTATTTCGTGGTTTCGCTGTTTCCGGTGCTTGGTTTTTTTAACGTTTATTTTTTTCGCTATTCTTTTGTGGGAGATCACTTCCAATATCTTGCCAGTACCGGCCCATTGGCGCTGGCGGCAGCCGGGATTACCGGGGCCATCGATGTTGCCGGAAGCGGGAACCGGTTCCTGAAGCCGACGCTTTGCGGCATCCTGTTGCTCATCCTCGGCACCCTTACCTGGTCGCCAAGCACAATTTACAAAGATGTCGAAACCCTCTGGAACGATACGCTGGCAAAGAACCCAAAGGCCTGGATGGCGCATAATAATTTGGGTGGCGCCCTGGCTGACCAGGGTAGATTTTCCGAAGCCATCGTTGAATACCAAGCCTCGTTGCGGATTAACCCGGACAATGTGGAGGCCTACAATAACCTGGGGACCGCCTTGGTGCGACAGGGCCGGGTAAACGAAGCCATCGGACAGTGGGACCAGGCCTTGCGAGTCGATCCCGACGATGGTGAGGTGCATAGCAATCTGGGCATCGCTTTGGCACGAGTGGGCAGGATAAAAGAGGCCATCGGACATTGGGAACGGGCACTGCAAATCAACCCCAATATGATTGAGGCTCACAACGACCTGGGGGCGGCCTTGATGCAGACCGGCAAGTTCGAAGATGCCATTGTACACTACGAAAAGGCATTGCAGGTAAAACCTGATTTTGCTGAAGCGCACTACAATCTGGGAATTGCGCTGCTCCGGATGGGAAGGACATCGGAAGCGATCACGCATTGGCGGGAGGCGGTGCGACTGAACTCGAATTACGCCGAGGCCCACTACCAGCTGGCCCTGGCATTGAAAAATCAACAAAATTTCCAGGAAGCCATCGTCCACTACCAGAAAGCACTGGAGTTGGAACCCCACCTGGTGTTGGCGCAGAATGCTTTGGCCTGGCTGTTGGCGACCTGCCCGGATGCCGCCTGGCGCAACGGCAGCCAGGCGGTGACACTGGCCCAACAGGCCGAGCAATTTTCCGGGGACAAATATCCTGAGATTCTTGACACGTTGGCGGCGGCTTACGCCGAAGCCGGACGATTTCCAGAAGCGGTCGAGATCGCCAAACGGGCGTTGAGTCTTGCCGCCACCCGGAACAACCAGTCCCTGGCCGAGGCCATCCAGTCCCGGCTTAAACTCTATGAAGCCAATTCGGCCTATCACGAAGAACCCTGACCTGGTCTCCAAGACGCGTCCGGATTCGGCGGTTGCCCCGGTGAAAAAAACTCCGGCCCGGCAAGGCGACCCTTTTTCCAACCGCCGGAACTGGCTTCTGGGTTTGGGCCTGGTCGCCATAACCTTGCTGGTATACCTCCCCACCCTGCACTGCGGGTTCATCTGGGATGATTACAATCTGGTAATCAACAATCCTCTCATAAAAAGCCCTGACGGCCTGTACCGATTCTGGTGCACGAGGGAAGCTCCCGATTACTGGCCGATGACCTCGAGCACGTGGTGGTTGGAGTGGCGCCTGTGGGAGGACAACCCCGTGGGTTACCACCTGGTCAATGTGCTCTTGCACGCGCTGAATGCAATGCTGTGGTGGCGGATATTGGCAAGGCTCAAGGTCCCGGCCGCCTGGTTTGTCGCCGCTCTGTTCGCCGTGCATCCCGTCAACGTCGAATCGGTGGCATGGATTGCCGAGCAGAAAAATACGCTCGCGATGTTTTTCTACGCCTGGGCGCTGCTGGGGTACATCCGATTCGACGACACAGGAAATCGGCGCTGGTACTGGCTGGCATTGGGCGCATTTATCCTCGCACTGTTAAGCAAGACAGCGGTGGTGATGTTCCCCTTTGTGCTGTTGGGAATCGGATGGTGGCGCCGGGGCAAGATTGATCGCAGGGATGTGCTGCGCAGTCTCCTGTTTTTCGCGGTGGCAGGGCTGTTGGGCTGCATCACGTTGTGGTTCGCCCCCCTGCGGGCCGTGGGGGTGGATGTGGTGCGACACGACAGTTTCTGGTCGCGGCTGGCCGGAGCGGGCTGGGCCGTATGGTTCTATGTTTATAAAGCGGTGGTGCCGTTGAATCTGAGTTTTGTCTATCCGCGATGGCAGATTACCGCGCAAAATCCGCTGTCATATGTTCCGGGGCTGCTCATACTGGCCGGGTTGCTGGCCGGTTGGATCCGTCGGCAACAGTGGGGTAAACCCTGGTTGTTCGGCTTTGGCTATTATTTATTGATGCTCTTCCCCGCTCTGGGATTCGTAAACATCTACTTCATGCGGTATTCCCTGGTGGCCGACCACTACCAGTATTTTTCCCTCATCGGCCTCATCGCCCTGGCGGTCAGTGGGAGCATTGCGCTGGGACGGCGAACCGGAAAAGGGAGGCGGTTAGTCGGTTGGCTGACCGGCATGGCTGTAATCCTGGCACTGGGCATGGGCACGTGGAAACAAACGCACATTTATCGCGACGAGGAAACAATCTGGCGGGACACCTTGACCAAGAACCCGGATGCCTGGCTGGCTCATAACAACCTGGGTCTCCTCCTGAGGCAGGCAGGCAAGCGGGAGGAAGCGATGGAACACTACAAACAAGCGCTGACAATTGCCCCTGATTACCCGGAAGGTTACGCCAACATGGGGAGCATTTTGTCCGATATGGGAGAATCGGCTGAGGCAATGGAATATTACGAACGGGCGCTGGAACTCAACCCCCGACGCGCCGAGACGCACTACAATTTGGGAACTGCCCTGGCACAATTGGGCAGAAATGACGAAGCCGTTGGCCACTTCCAAGAAGCGCTGCGGATCAAACCCGATTATTTCGAGGCCCATAATAATCTCGGAAACGTTCTGTTCCGGTTGGGGCGCGTATCGGAGGCCACCGAGCATTATCAGAATGCCCTTCGACTCAAATCGGACAACGCGGAGACACACTTCAATTTGGGGGTGGCATTTGTGTCGGCCGGTCGGCTGGATGAAGCTTGCGAGCATTACCGGCGGGCACTGGCGTTGTTGCCGAACTTGTCCCTGGTCCACTTCAGGTATGGTCAGGCATTGCAGGCACAGCACAATTTTGCGGGTGCGAAAGCGGAATATGAAAGGACCCTGGTCTTGGACCCCCAGCACATGCCGGCGCATCTGACCCTGGCCTGGATGCTCGCGACGTGCCCGGACGCGTCCCTACGGGATGGCGGTCGGGCAGTAAAACTGGCCGAACAGGCCGAGGCGCTGGCCGGAACCCGGTCGCCGCAGCTTCTGGACACCCTGGCAGCGGCATATGCGGAAGCCGGAAGATTTCCGGAAGCGGTTGAAACGGCCCGGCAAGCACTCAATCTCAATACCACCCAAAACGACCGGTTTTCAGTGGAGGCCATCCAATCCCGGCTTAAACTCTATGAAGCCAATTCCCCCTATCACGAAAAACCATAGCTTCACCGCGTCTTCATCATGGAGAGCCCGCCGGAAGGGTGCGGTCGGAAGTTTGCTCCGGACCGAGGCCGAAACCAGGAATGACCTGACGTTTGAAGTCGCCCATGATTTAATCCGGCTGTGAACCGAATCACACAAACGGCGCCATCTTTTTGGAAACGGGATTGGTTCCCCGGGGTGCTGCTGATTGCTGCCACTTTCCTCGCTTATTTTCCGGCATTGCACGGGGGTTTTATATGGGATGATGATGCTCATTTGACGAAAAATCCCTGCGTTGTTGGCCCGATTGGGTTCAAGGGAATCTGGACGAGCAGTGCGGCGGTTTATTACCCGCTGGTGCTGACCAGTTTTTGGGTGCAACACGCGCTCTGGGGCCTCAATCCCATGCCATACCATCTGGTCAACATCGCCATGCATGCGATGAGTACCGTTCTGCTATGGCAGGTGTTGCTCCGTTTGAATGTGCGCGGTGCCTGGTTGGGAGCTGCCCTATGGGCGTTGTACCCCGTGCAGGTGGAATCAGTCGCCTGGATTACCGAATTAAAAAACACGCAATCGTGCTTGTTCTATCTGTTGACAATTCTCTTTTTTCTAAGCTGGCGGGCGAGCCAGGCGCCGACGGGGGAAAGAAATGAATGGTTTTACCGACTGGCATTGCTGTGTGCGACACTTGCGATTCTCAGCAAGGCGTCAACCGTGATGCTGCCGGTCGTGCTTGGCTTGTGCTGGTGGTGGAAAGACTGTCAGTGGCGCTGGCGAAATATTTTCAGGCTTGTGCCATTTTTGTTGATTTCCACGGCAGCCAGCGGTTGGACAATTTGGGAACAACAATTCCATTCCGGAGCACTCGGCCCCGAATGGGCCCAGACCTGGCCCGAGCGCCTGGTGGTTGCCGGCAAAATCATCTGGTTTTATCTGGGGAAACTGGCATGGCCGTACCCGTTGATTTTTGTTTATCCGCGCTGGACCATTGAGGCAGCCCGACCCCTGATGTACTTGCCCACCCTGGCGGTCATCATCGCGCTGTTTGTTTTATGGCTGAACCGGAATGGCTGGCTCAGACCGGCTTTTTTTGCCTTTGCCTATTTTGTCGTTTCACTGTTTCCGGTGCTTGATTTTTTCAAGATCTATTTCTTCCGCTATTCGTTTGTGGGTGATCATTTCCAATATCTCGCCGGCATTGGTCCACTGGCGCTGGTGGCGGCGGGAATAACCACCACCTTTAGCCTTGGCTTTTTCCGGAAAGGAAGGCCGTTTCTGGAGCCCGGGTTCTACGGCGCCCTGTTATTGGTGCTGGGCGTGCTAACCTGGCATCAATGCGGGATGTATGCCGATAACGAAACGCTGTGGCGGACGACCATCGCCAGAAATCCCGATGCCACCATTGCTTACAACAACCTGAGTGATGTTTATTCCCAAAAAGGACAGCTCGATATGGCGATTGCTTATTCCAAAAAGGCACTCGAAATCAGTCCCAACTCCTTCGAAGCTCTCAACAATCTCGGTAATGCCTTGCTGAAAGCCGGGCAAACGGAAGAGGCGATCGCCTCCTTTGAGAAAGCCATCAACGTTGCCCCCACCGTTGCCACTTCGCATTACAACCTGGGTAATACTCTTCTCGAAAAGGGTCAAACCACTGAAGCAATGGAACAGTTCCAGAGGGCGCTGGAAATTCGGCCTGACTACCCGGAAGCTCAGAACAATCTCGGTGTTGTCCTGATGCGCCTCGGGCGGTTGGACGAAGCGATGGTTCATTACGAGAAGGCTCTGGTGCTTAATCCCGCCTATGCCGAGTCGTGTTACAATCAGGGCTGCATATTCGACCGGCAAGGCAAGCTGGAAGCGGCCATCAAACAATACGAACGGGCCATCCAATACAAACCCGACTACACCGATGCCCATGACAATCTTGCGGAAGCCCACTACCGCCTGGGCCAGATGTTCCTCAATCAAGACCGGCCGGATGAAGCCGTCGCGCATTACCGGAATGCCATCGCCCTTAAGCCGGATTATGCCGACGCCCACGGCAACCTGGCCAATGTGCTGGCCGTCCAAGGCAAACTGGATGAGGCTATTCAGGAGTACCAACAAACCCTGGCCCTAATTCCAAATTCGGCCCAGGCCCACTTCCGGTATGGCCAGGCGTTGCAAGCCCAGCACCGCTTCCAGCCGGCCATTGCCGAATACCAGAAGACCCTCGAACTGGATTTCCACCATCTGCCGGTCCGCATCAGTCTGGCGTGGCTGCTGGCAACGTGCCCGGACGCGTCGCTGCGGGATGGCAACCGGGCGGTGGAACTGGCCAAACAAGCCGGGGCGCTGGCCGGAATCGAGTCACCGCAACTACTGGACACCCAGGCCGCGGCTTATGCCGAGGCCGGACAATTTGACAAAGCGATCGAAACGGCCCAGCGCGCTCTCAACCTCAACGCCACCCAAAACAACCAGCCTCTGGCTGAAGCCATCCAATCACGCCTTAAACTCTATGGAGCCAATGCCCCTTACCATGAGCAGCCCTGACCAGGTTCGCGTGCTGCCGGGCTGCCCCGGTTGAACATTCCAAAGTCAAAAGATTTTACCCGAGGTCACGGATACGTCAGCCGGAGAAAAACGGACCCGTTGGCGGGATCAACGGGGATGACAACCTGGTTGGTGGCCGTGGTATTGGGGACATCGACCCAGTTGGCCGTCAAACCCGTACCGACATCGTTCGTTTGCATCTGCAAATGCCAGCCCTGGTGATCCTGCGGCCACGATAATTGCAACTGGCCACCGTTGACCTGCGCCACAATATTGGTCGCCAGCGCCGATGGCAACGGCGTCGCGCTGGCCTGCAACGAGTTGGTGCTTTCCCCTCCCGACACCGCCGTCACCACGTAATAATAGGTCACCGTATTGGTCACCGCCGCGTCCGCATAATTCGTCGCCACCAGCCCGCTGTAAACCGTCGGATACGGGCCGCCGTCGGTCACACCGCGCTTGAGATTGTAACTGGTCGCACCCGCCACCGCGTTCCATTTCAAATTGATCAACAGGTTCGTGCCGGCCGCCACCAGATTCGTCGGGGCCGAAGGCGCGGGCGAGGTCACGATGAGGTTCACCTGTCCGGCGATGCTGGTATCGAGCGAAAAGTTATAACCGCCGGCCGGCGTCGTGCCAAGCGTGGGCGTGCTGCCGCTCAAGGTGCCGGTATAAGTCAACAGCGTGTAGGTGCCCGGGCCAAACCCGGCGCCATTCGTCAGGTTGACGGTCCCGCCCAAGGCCAGGTTGCCCACCACGGCCACCCGGTTGGTGTTGGGATCCAGCGTATAATTCAGCACGGTGCCGGGGAACAGCATGAAATTGTTGCTGATGGTGAGGAGGCTGTCGGCGAGGGTGAGCGGACCGTCATCAAAGGCGTTGGTGTTTTTCAATGATGCCCGGGCGTTGTAAAGACCCAGGGTGTTGCCCAAACCGTTGGTGGTCAAACCGTCAAACGTGACCAGGTTGGTTGCGAACACACCGTTGGTCAGGTTCATCTGGGCATTAAAAAGTGTGAAGGTGCTGCTGCCGTTGGGCACGGTGATTTTGGGATTAAGAAATTGAAAATTCCTGACATTGTAGACTTCAAAAGTTTTGGGCGCTGAAATCGTAATCTGACTCAAGGTAAGGTTGGTGACCGGCATTTCGATTCGTCCCCAAATGATGCCGCCAATACCGCTGCCGATTACCGTCGCATTGACGTTGCTGATGGTGATGTTGCGCCAGATGACGGTGGTGGACGTCACCGGGTCAACCGTCTGTGCGGCAGCGGTTGCTGGCGTGATAGAGGTGGGCGTCCCAAACTCGCTGTAATAGCTGTAAATGACAATCGCACCATGAATGATGTTGGTCATCCCAATGTTCGAATAAGAAAGGTTTTGGCAAATGCCACCCGCTCCGCTGTTACCGAGGGCATTATTGTCGGATTTCAAACGGATGCCATAATCCGTGCCGTTGAAGGTGCAGTTGGCCACCACCAGGTTTGACACGCCGCCGGAGGTGATGCTGCCAATGGATACCCCATGTCCGGTCCCGAACGTGCAGTTGGTAATGGTGATGAAGGCGGCGGGTGAACTGCCTCCAATTTCAACATTGTCGTCACCGTCGCTGATAAAACAGTCCTGGATCAAAACATTCGTTGAAGCGATATCGAAGCCATCCGTGTTGGGTGAAGTCCCCGGGGTATTAATCGTGATGCGTTGCACGGTGATATTCAGATTGTTGTTCTTGATCATGATGTGAAACGTCGGTGGATTTTGCAGTGTCACGTCCTGAATTAATATCCGGTTACTGGTTTTGAACTCGATAAAGTTTGGTCGCGTTCCGGCGGTAGGCGGCCCCCACCAGGCCGCACCCTGCCCGTCTATCGTGCCCGGGCCGCTGATTTCTACATCATGCAGGCCGGAACCGAGGATGAAATCCGTGCTGGCATTGGGCCAACTGGCCATCGGCAGCATTTGCAGCAGGGCCCCGCTGTCCATTTGCAGGTTGACGCCGCTTTTAAGGGTAAGCGGGCCGCTGATAAATGTACCGGCCGGAATTTCCACGGTGCAGCCGCCGTTGGTGGTCGCCGCCGAATTGATGGCGTTCTGAATGGCGGTGGTGTTGGTCAGCAGGGTGCTGCTGATGGCTCCAAAGTTGGTGATGTTGACATTGTTATTGGTGTTGATGACCGGCAATGCCGGCGCCGCCAACGCCCGGTCCGGGCACACCAAACCGCCGACCGACACCAACAGGATTGGGACAAACGAATGGAAACGATTAGACAACGTCATAATTGATTGCGACAAATTTCCAGGGTTAAGCTGTATCTCCTTAGTATACCACAGTTTACATCATTTTGCCGGTTCCAGCGAACATTTTATCAGCTTGACGTCGGCGTCCTGGACGACATCCGGTTTCGCCACCTGTTTGAAGGTTGAATTGTAAATCCGGATATTGCTGACCTCCGCACCGGGGAAGCCCCGGACATTCAGCACCCGCGGGGTATGCTCAACGGTGATGTTTTCCATCGCCACATTGCGCGCGACCGGTTTATAAATTCCGTTGGTCCCCTCCTCGTAAAGAAAATCAATTTGCAGCACGGAATCCGACACCTGTCCCACGTTCACGTTCCGCATGTAAATGTTCTGCAACACGCCGCCGCGAACCGCATTGGACTTGAGCCGCAACGCACAGCTCAACTGCGGGCTGCTCATTTCGCAATTTTCCACGAACACATTGCTGCAGCTGCCGGAAATTTCGCTGCCGATGGCGGTGCCGGCATGACCGTCCCGCATGGTGCAGTCGCGAATAATCAGATTCACCGACGGCACGCCAATGCGGCGGCCGTCGTCATTGCGTCCGGACTTGATGGCGATGCAATCATCCCCGGTGTCGAACAGGCATTTTTCCATCAGCACGTCGCGGCAGCTTTCCGGGTCGCAACCGTCATTGTTCGCGCCGTGGGAAACAATGTCCACACCGCGCACAACGACGTTGGTACAAAGCACCGGATTGATCTCCCACATCGGCGAGCGGCGGATGCGGACGCCTTCCACCATCACGTTGCAACAGCGATTGAACTGGATGAAGTTCGGGCGCAAATAATCCCCGGCGCCAAAACGGCGCTGCTCGACCGGCACCCCATCGCTGGCCATTTTTTTGAGCCGCTCATTGGCGACTTTTTGCGTGCCGGCACTGCCGCCCTTTTTGCCTTTCCACGCCAGCCAGTTCTCATCGGTAGCCTGGCCGTCCAGCGTGCCCGGACCGGTTACGGCGACATTTTTCTGGCCGAAGGCATAAATGAACGGCGAATAATTATAACATTCGACGCTTTCAAAACGGCTGAATACGGCAGGCAAATACGCATCAAAATTGGTGCTGAATTTCAGCGTGGCGCCCTTGTCCAGGTGCAAATCCACGTTGCTCTTCAGGTGAATCGGGCCGGTGAGAAATTCCCCAGCCGGGACCACCACCCTGCCTCCACCCGACCCGGCGCAAGCGTCAATCGCCTGGCCGATTGCCGCAGCGCAATCGGACTGGCCGCCGGCCACCGCACCGTAATTCGTGATGACAAAATCACGTGCGGGAAACACCGGCGGGTGAATGCGCGCCAGAATTTCGGGAACCTGAGCCCAGCCGGCCTGATCCGCGCGGAGCAGCGAGGTGGCAAGCAAAGTGAATAGAAAAATAGAAACCGCTTTGTTCATGGTTTGATTGGGTCGTTTGGTTTTGCTTTATGGGTTTGAACTTTCCAGGCCGGCAACCTCCGCATTTTCAGCGCTAAACCGCGGACCGGCTTTGACTGAAACGGTTGAGTTTTTGAACCGGATGCCCTTCGCATTGCGGATCGTGAAGCCGGTTTCGGCGGTGATGCGGACATTTTCGAGCACGATGTCCGCCACCGGACTCTCGGGCAGCCCGACAATCAGCCCGGCATCCCCGGTACAGGTGGCAGTCATATTGGAGATACAGACGTTGCGAAAGCACGGTGTGGTTTCAGAAATCGGCTGGGCGGGGTCGTTCTTCGGATATTTGTCGTTGGTGCTGTATTGATAATAACCCACCAGGGAAATCGCCGGATGTACATTCTTCATCGTGATGTCGGAATAGCTGATGTCCTCAACCAGCCCGCCACGATCACGACCGGATTTGATGCGCAAACCATTGTCAGTATTCTCGAAGCGGCAGCTTCTTACCACCACGTGATGCACGCCACCAACGGTCGCGCTGCCAATGGCCATACCGTGGCCATGCAGGAAATCGCAGCCGGTGATGGTGATGTTTTCGCATCCAAATTTGCGGCCCGTCACCTTTCTTTCGGACTTGATGGCGATGTTGTCATCGCCGGTGTCAATGGTGCAACGGGTGATGATGACGTTGCGGCAATCGACAGAATCGATGCCGTCCGTGTTGGCCGCGCCGGCGGGCGACCGAATGGTCACGCCCTCGACAACCACGGCTTCACAGTTGATGAGATCCAAATGGGATTTGGCCGAATTGATCAATTTCACGCCGGCCAGGTGAACGTTCTGGCAATGGTCGAGCACGACGAGGTCAGGACGCGGGAGGGCGGGAAAACCAGGGCTTCGGATGCGGGCCTGCTCGGCCGGCCCCCACCAGTTGGCGCCATTGCCAGCTATCGTTCCCTGCCCGGTGATGGCGACATTCGTGAGATTTTTTCCGCTGATGAACGGGATAAAATCATCGTTGCTTTTGGCCGTCAGCCAATCGCCGCCGCCCTTGAGAAAATCCGATTGCGTTGGCGAGGCCAGCAGCGTGGCACCGGCTTGAAGCAACAATATGGTTTTGGCATGGATCCGGACGGGTTGGCTGAGATACGTGCCGGCGGCAAAATTCACGGTCCCACCGCCAGCCTCGTTGCAAGCGTCCAGTGCGGCTTGAATGGCCACCGTGTCCAAAGTCTTTCCATCACCCCAGGCGCCGAACTGGCGCACCTCAAAAATTCCCGGCCCGGGAGCGGCGGGACAAACCGAAAGGCCAAGTGCAAAGACGAACAGCAGCGCTGAGGTTTTCACAATGTACCGGTCGTGAGGTTGGGATGGTTTAGATAAATCCTGCCGGTCGATTTCTAGGGCCCGAGTTGAATCCGATAAAACCGCTGGCTGAAGTTGCTCGCGTCAAGATCCGTCCAGACAAAGGGTGGCAAGGGCAAATGATTGGTGAAAATGCTGGCCCAATCCGTGAGGTTGGTGGATACCTGCACGATGTAGTCCGGTCCGGTGTCGCCATTGATGGTGAGGCTGAAAGTCCCGTTATGGTAAACCGCGCCGGACAGTTGCGGCTTGGAGGGTGCACTGAGCGGCACGGCCAGGGGCGCATAGGCGCTGGTAACGGCCCCCGCCGTGTTGGACACGACCACGGAATAAGTGCCGGCGTTGGTGGTTTGGATATTGGTGAGTGTCAGAAAGACATTGGTGGCGTCGGGAATCCCCGAATTGGTGTTGTAATACCACTGGTAACTCAAAGGTACGCTGCCACCCGCTGCCACCGTAAACGTGGCACTGCTGCCAACCGTGTTGGTCTGACCCTGCGGATCCGCAATGATGGTTGGCGCGGTAGGAGGATAGGAGGTTATCAACCAGTTGGTCTTGTTCCAAGTGAGCACGCCAGCGCCGGCCCCTGCAGTGGGACTGGTGACAATGGCCTGAAGCTGGCTCGGATCATCCGGCGTATAAGTATAAGGCAGCTGGCCGCCGGGCGCGCCTGAATTTGGGTTCCATGAGAAGGCAATGATCGGGGCCTGGAACGGACCCAGCGGACTGCCGGGGTCGGTGCTGTTGCCGCGGACCACCGTGCTGTCCATCTGATAAATCATGTCCAAACCCAGTATTTTGCCGGTGTAAACAGGATTCGATGGATCGGTCTGATTATTGCGCAAAGGAGTGAGACAGTCGATATACACTGATTTTTCGACCAGAATCGCACCGCTCTCAGTGGAAATGCTGCCGTTGAGGGGCGGGTTGAAACTGTAGGTGTTTTTCAGGGCATTGGAACTGGACACGCTCATAGTCCGTTGAATGGCGTCACGCAGGCGCTTGGCGGCCAGCGCTTCGGTGTCGTCCACGTAAATGTTGAAATCATGCACGTTGCCGGCCCGCAAACGCGGCACGGCCCGGTCCCAGCAATTGTGCATCCACAGGTGATGGAACGTGGCCCACAAATTTTGGTTCTCGGTTTTAAGTGAGTTGGAACCCATCAGATGGGTTTTGTCGTGGCCTTGGATGATTTGGACAATATTGGTGGTGCTGAATCCATTATTGCGAAGGAAATTATAGAACGTGTAGGCCGACCGGTTCGCTTCGAGCGCGTTGATTTGCTGCCAGACGAAGCTGTTGGTATTGGTGGCCCCGTCGTCCCCGGTGTATTTGCACCAGGAGAGGGTGACACTCGTGCTGCCGGCTTTCAAATCAACGATGCCGTCATAGGATTTGGTGAACGTGCAATGGTCGATCCAGACATTGGAGACGGCGCCGCCGTTGCCCAAATCGATGAAATCCCAGTCGTTCTTGTCATAGTTGCCCTTGGTGGCTTCGTCCCATTCCCACATTTCGTCGAACTTCAGATTGCGGACAATGATATTGTAGGTGCTCTTGATGTTGAAGGTGCAGTGCCGGATGGTGGCGCCATTGGCCGAAAAGATGGTCAGGCCGCCGTTTTTGTATTTGATGTCCATCTTGCTCACGCCGGTCGTGATCAAACGCGGATGCAATTGCGGAGTGGCGGCGGCCGAAAATGGAGTTGAACCGAGCGTCTGCACCGCGGTACCGATTTCATTCCAGCCCAGATCAAGGTCGTTCATGATCTCGATCACCTTGATGCTGCCGGTCTTGTTGAAGGCGAGCACCGCATTGGCAAGCTGAAGCGCATTGGTGACCTTCGCGTAAGCCGGGTCGGTGTCCGCCAGGACTCCGCCGCCGGTTGCTCCCCGGCCAAAGCCGACCAGATTGTACTCGGAGTTGACCAGCGGGACGGTGGCCGTCACCGTAAGCTGGGCGGGATTACAGGTCACACTCCCGACGTTGTTGGAGGCCGTAAGCGTGTAGCTGCCGTCATCGGCGATCTGCACATTCGACAGACTGAGGGTGGATGAGGTCGCACCCGGAATCGGTGTTCCGTTTTTGTTCCACTGATAACCGATGGGCGCGGTGCCGCCCGCGACCGCGGTGAAACTGGCGGCACTGCCAGCCAACACCACCAGCGAAGCAGGTTGGGAACTGAAGACGGGCGCCACGGGGTTGGTGTTGACGGTCAGGAAAGCATTGGCACTGTTGGTGGATCCGGCCGGATTGTTGACGACGACGAAATAACTTCCCGCATTCGCCGGCTGAACATTGGTGATGGTCAAAACGGAATCGGTGGCGTTGGGCAAAAACGTGTTGGTGTTGTAATACCACTGGTAGCCGAGCGGGTCGGTGCCGCTGGCCTGAACGCTGAAGGTGGTGGTGGTCCCGGGCAGAATGTTGTTCTGATCCTGAGGTTGCGTGATGATTGAGGGGGCCACCGGGAGGTTCACCGTCAGTTGGACCACGGCGCTGGTCGCCGAACCATAAGCATTGGTGACCACAACCGAATAAGCACCAGCGTCCGTAAGCTGGGCGTTGTTGATCGTCAGCAAAGAATTGGTGGCATTGTCCACCGGCGTGTTGGTGTTGAAATACCACTGGTAGCTCAACGGCGCTGTCCCGCTGGCCTGAACACTGAAAAATGCATCCTGGCCCACCAGGACGGACTGGCTTTGCGGATCATTGCCGATCGAAGGAGGGAAAATGTCCACGGTCAATTGGGCCACGATGCTGGTCGCCGCACCGTAGGAATTGGTCAAGATTACGGAGTAACCGCCGGCGTCTGATAGCTGGACATTGGTCAGGGTCAGGGTTGAGTTGGTTCCGACGGATAGCAGGGTATTGGTATTGTAATACCATTGATAGCTCAACGGCAGCGTCCCGCTGGCGTCGATGCTGAATGTGACATCCTGTCCCAACGAGACTGCCTGGTTCGTCAGGTCATTAATGATGAGCGGCGGCGCGGTGCTGGCCGGTATCACCTCAGCCCAGGTTGAAGCCACACGGAGCGTATCAAATATCCAAGCTCCACCCGTTGCACTGGATTGTGATTTCCATCCGATATACTGCAAGGCAGCGGCGGCGTCAGTCCCGCCGCTAACCGCAACCTCGGGGGTCGCGCCAGATTCAAGACCACCGGGAGTCGGGTTGATATAGAGCGTGACGGTGTCGTCACCTGGGCCTCCATTGAATGTATATTTTAGAACCACGAGGTAAGTCGTGTTCAAATTCAACGCCGTGGGAGATGAAGCATAAGTCGTACTCCCCCCATTCTTTCTTACACCCATTACAAAACCCGCCCCGGATGCCTTTACATAAACATCTGCCGGATCAGACGACCCAATAGTAGCACTCGTGTGGAGATCGGTAACATAGTTGCCGGTTAGGCTGGGCTGGGTCGTGCATTGCGCAAGGAACGCATAATAAACGCTTCCGACCGTAGTTGCGCTGCCGTTGTTTGTGCAAAAAGTGCTGCTGGCCGATGCTCCCAAAATGATGAACTCGTTTCCCACTGGCGACGGACTGGCTAAATTGGGATAAGTAAGATTCCCGGCGGCGATTTTAATCTGGGCGCTGCTCGGACTATAAGGCGCTGCAGCTCCCAGGTTATTTCCCACTGTGCCGGTAATCCCATCTGCGAACCACAAGGTAGCATTGGCATTCTGCAATAGCAGAAAAGTTAGAATAAGAGAAAATTGACCAAGGTGCTTCATACGAATTTATGCGGTTTGGCGGGATTGCTGGCGCAATCCTTTTCGAGCTTAAACATATGTGGAAAGGGTCTGGTTCAGGGTAACAGAAAATATAGGTTGCTCAATCCTGGTGATTTGCAAATGGTTTTGAAATTAATGCACTATGCTTGAATCAGGGTTACTCAACCAGCGAGCCGATCGTATTCGCTTCATTGCTTTTTATCAGCGGGTGCCAGGCCTTTGACTTCGGCATTGTCGGTCACAAACGGAGGGCCGTCCTTCACTATCACGGTCACATTCTTAAACTGAATTCCCCTGGCATTGGCCATGGTCAGCCCGGTTTCGGCTGTGATATGGACATTTTCCAGCACGACATTGGTGACCAGGCTTTCCGGCAAACCAACGATGAGGCCGGCATCCCGGGTGGAGGCAGCGGTCACATTGGAGATGTGAATGTTACGAAAGATGGGGGTGGTGTTCGTCATTGGCTGGGCGGGATCATCTTTAGGATATTTGGCCTGGGAACTGTCCTGATAATAACACACCATGGAAATGGCGGGGTGAACGTTGGTCATCGTGATGTCCGAATAGATCACATCCTGGACCGTACCGCCTTTGCCGCGGCGGGATTTGATCCGGAGGCCGTTTTCGGTGCCATCGAACCGGCAATTTTTCACCACCAGATTCCGCACGCCACCCACGGTTTCACTGCCAATGGACATGCCGTGGCCGTGGAGAAAAACACAGTCGGTCACGGTGATGTTTTCACAACCGAACTCGCGACCTTCCACTTTTTTGCCGGATTTAATCGCGATGTTGTCGTCACCGGTATCAATGGTACAACGAGTGATGGTCACATTACGACAATTGCTCGGATCGATGCCGTCGGTATTGGCGGCGCCGACGGGGGAGATAATGGTGACGTTGTCAACCGTGACGTCCTCGCAGTCCGTCGGCACGTAGTGGAACTTGGGTGAGTTGACCAGTTTGATGCCGGCCAGCCGCACATTTTTGCATTTGTTGAACACGATGAGATTCGGGCGCGGGAGCGTAAAACCGGAAACTTTTTGGCGGGCCTTTTCCGCCTCCTCCCACCAGACCGCGCCGTTGCCATCAACGGTGCCCTTGCCAGTGAGGGTCACGTCTGTCAAATCCTTGCCGCCAATGAACGGGACGAAGTCGGCGCCTTTGGCCTTGAGCCAGTCGCCGCCGTCCTTGAGAAAATCCGCTTGGATGGGCGAAGCCAATAACGTGGCGCCCTCTTCGAGCAGGACCGTGGTTTTGGAGTGAACGGTCAGCGGCTGGCTCAAATAGATTCCCCGGGGAAATTTCACCGTTCCACCGCCTGCCTGGCCACACTCATCCAAAGCTTTCTGGATGGCCCCGGTGTCCAGTGTTTTGCCATCGCCCCTGGCGCCCGACAGACGGACGTCAAAAACCTTTGGCCCGGGATCGGCGGCATACAGGAAAATGCCGGACGAAAGAAAGAACAGCATGACCGGAGCGATCACCAAAAAACGATTTTTGACTCGAAGGGTGTGCATCAACGTGTTCATAAAAGATTTTCGATCTTATCAGGCGCTTGGCCAAAAAGCCAGCATGGGTTTGACTGCGACCGGGAATTGATTGAAAAACAGCGAGGTCATTCCCGCCATTTTGGCACAACGCGGTGGATTGGGCAAACGAGGACCCCTGATTCCGGGAAGTCCAAAATCATCATTCCAAGTGTGGACCGGGCATCGCCCCGGGATTCCAAGTGTCCTGATCAGACAGCACTCGGGCGGGATCGGACAAGGCATCCGCCTGAGGCTGGTTGAGCTGACGGGAAGCGGGATGGCGTTGACCGACCGCCAAAGGCTGCCCCTGCAGATCGGTGCTCTGAAATTCCTGAAAGCGCAGATGAGCCAAATTCGTACCCCTGGCTTCCCAGCCGACAGGCGGGACCTGACCGCCCATCTGGCAGTTGATGAACGTCACGGCGCTGCAGGGAAATCGATCGGCATCTATCCGCGCCAGCACGCATCGTTCAACCCCCGGAGCCGCCGTCAGCTGGCAGCGAAAAAACACATACCCGGAATTTTCCGGATTGCGGGCCTGCACATAGTAGCCGGAATGGACCGCCTTGATTTCGCATCGGTCGAAGAACACGACCCCTTGCCCCCAAATAAAATCCACGTCGCCTTCAACGTAACAATTCGTTGCATAAACCCGCCCGCTGAGCAACAAGGTGTCTTGAAAACTGTAAAAATCGTCGTTCCGGAGCACACACCGGTTACCGTTGAGACGCAAGGCTTCCGCCTGGGAACCCCGGTACGGCGTGGTGTTGCGCAAAGTCATGTTCTCCAGGATAAAATCGTCCGCGTCCACATTTACCAGCGCGCGATTGATGCGCCCGGCGTTGAACCGGTCGTTGTTTTGTCCGACAATGATTGTGCCCTTGCGATCTTCGCCGAGGAAATGGAGATGGCTTTTATCCCGCATGATGTATACCATCCCTTCATAAACGCCCTTGCGGATAAAAATCTCAACCGGCGACTGGTTGTCGTCGGAAACATAATCCACTGCCCCTTGCGGCGTGCAAAAATCACCGGTGCCGTCAGCGGCCACGACCACGCGGGTCCGCCCTTTCGGCATTGCCTGCCGGGTGGTAAACCGCCAGGCGGATTGGTTTGTGAAACCGGCAAATGCATTGCCGCTCCGACCTTGAAAAGTCCCCGGAACGATGGTGACGTAATAAGCTGTGCCGGAGTTCAACGAGCGCGCATGCAACTGTAAGGAGACCGTGTTACCTGCCATCCGAACCGGTTCGTAGTGGAGCGATTTGCCGCCGAAATTATCGGCGGCGCCGGTGGTGTTCAGATCAAACACATCCACCGGTTGGTTGTCGGCAGCACGACAGACCATGACTTGGCCCTGGCGACCCAAAGCCGGCGGTTCACTGAACGTCAGGCGCAAAGGCGAGTCCGCGCAAACACCCGGGGACTGGTTCGTGGGCCATAATCCCGTGATGACTAATTCCGCCCGGCCTGGATTTGAAATCAAGACGGACAAAAAAAGTCCGGCAATCATGGAACGGGTGGAGCGGGTGTTCATGTTTGAATTCGAAAATACATGCCGCCGCCGGCATGTCAACCGGCGTCCAGATGTGGCCGTCCTGGTGAATCATCGAGCGCAGCGGTTTCCCATCGCCAGGCCATCCGCCGCCATTCAGATCGCGAGCAGGGTAATGTGCCCGGCATAAAAAAGAACCGCCGGCGGAGCATTTTCTCCACCGGCGGTCTGGGCTTCAAATCTGGCCGATCAAGGCAGGCTCAAGAGATAGAACCGGCGGGGCTCGCCCGGCACAACGGTGTTCGTCACCGAGAACGCGCCGCTTGTACCGAAGGTGTTGGTCGACACGAACGTCCAACTCACCAACGGCGTGTTCACATTGGTCGCGGACCGGACATAGTACGAACCGCCTGAAGTGCCAGTGGCATTGGTGCCTCTGAAGATCAGGTTTGTGCCGCCGACAACAACCGTGTTGGTAATCACCGGCTTGAAGGAGAGAATGGCCGCCACCGAAATGGTGCCGCCCGAAGCCAGGTTGTTGTTCCAGGCCACGCCACCACCGGTCACGGTCAACGCGCCGCCACCGGCCACCGACGTGCTAAACAAGGTGAAGGTATCGCCTACTTGGAGCGTGGCACCGAGGTTGGTCACCGTCACGATGCCGGTGCCGACATTGCTGAGCGTGCCGCCCACTATAGCTTTATCAGCCTGGGAGCCGGAACGATTGACCCGGACCTTCATGCCACCCGTTCCTGTGAAGGTCAGGTTGTTGGCGAGGTTGAGGGTCCCGATGGAAGCCGCCCCCGGCGCCAGCGTGCCGTTTGTGATCGTGACCGCGCCGTTGATGGTGCCAGTGCCCGCGAGCGTCGCATTGGTGGTTACCGTGACAGTGCTGGCTGCATTAAGCGCGCCGTTGACCTGAAGGATGCCAGCCGAGACAGTCGTCGGGCCGGTATAAGTTTCCGTATTGCTCAAGGCCAACGTGTTGGTGCCAGTCTTGGTCAAGCCGTAAGCCAAACCGCCATCACTGATCACGCCGGAAATGGTGGTCAGGCCGGCGTTGTCCGCTTGAAACGTCCGGATGTTATTGGTACCCAGGCCGTCGAGGCCATTGAGGGTGTACGGCCCGCTGAATGTCAGATTGTTTGTCCCGCTGGTGATCAACGTCAAATTGTTGGTCGCGCTGGGATATTGGATGGGGTTCGCGATGGTCCGGGCGCCGCCATAGGCGAGAACCGCTCCGCTGCCGGTCAGGTTGGGAATTTCGGGAGCCAGAATCAACGGGCCGGTTCCGATCGGGCCGGTAGTAACGGCTCCAACCGAATCAATGCCGAATCCAATTGCACCGGTGGTGGGAGTTGTGCCGCCGGAGTAAGTATTCGCACCATTAAAAATCGTGAGGCCGTTACCCCGTTGCATCATCTGTCCGGGGCCGGAAACCACGCCGTTGAATATGTGATTGCCGCTGCCTTGATAATTAGCCACGGTGACACAGGACGCATTGAGCACCAGGTTCCCGTTATACACCGTGTTGGTGCCTAAAAGCCGCACCCGCTGGTTTAACACTGTGTTGGTCGGGCTGGGATTCAACGTCAGGGTTTTGCCGACGGTACCCGACCAATCGCCATTGAACACTCCCGAAAATGTTCCGACGGCATCAAATGTGATCGCGAAATTATCGGCCACATTGACGTCGCTAGCGATGCCAACGCCTGTGGCGCCAGCCACCGTAATTTCGATCTGCGCAGCCGGCGCGGCCAGGTTTATGGGACCGCTGCCCAGGCCGCTAAGATTTTGGAGCAAAATCTTGGTGGCGGAGTTGGTGATAGAGGTGCCACCGGTGTAAGTATTCACATTACCAATCGTTAGCTGGCCGGGCCCCGAGTAAGTCAAACTGCCCGGACCGGCGAAACTGCCGCTGCTGGTGGATGCGAAGTTGTAATTAAAAGCGCTGTTTACCGTAACGGAAGCAGCGCTGAGGAACGGGCCGGCCAAATTCACATTGCCACCGGCTCCGGTATCATCAAAGGTAACGGGATCACCAAAATTGAACGGAACCAGGTTGCTGAGAGGGTCCAACCAATCGGCCGTGTTATTCAAATCCCAGGTAGTCAGATTGCCTGACCAGATTAAATTGGTTGCCGTCGTCAACGTCAGCGCGTTGGTTACGGAATTGGTAAAGTAACCGCCGGCGCCGGAAACGGTGACATAGTAACCATTTGGGTTATTTGACGGGGCCACGTCAGCCGGTCCCGCCGGGTTAATCACGAGTATGGAGCTGTTGGCACCTGAAATATTGCCGCCATTCAGGAGATTGGTCCCGTTCCGATGCCATTGATAGCCCACGCCGAATCCGGTGGCGGAAACAAAGAAGGCTCCGGCGGAACCACTCGGGATGTTGGCCGAGACGGGTTGTGAATCAATGTGGGGAGGTCCGGTAACAACGGTACTATGGCCGACGACAGTGATGGAATTAATGTCCATGGTGGTAACTTGCGAAACCGAGGATGCATTGCGCCAACCGATGGCAAAACTATCAAAACCGCTCGTCACAAAGGATGTATTGGTCGCCGTCTTGGTCTGCGTGAAGACCACTGTACCGCCAGTGCCGGCACCGGAGTAAAGGGTATTGGTGACCAGGACACCCGTTGGCGTATCGAAGGCGGCGGACAATACCAGCGTGTAAACCGAACTCGGACCGGAGGTAATCACCCCGGCCGCCGGCGAAACGGTGTTCCCTCCGGTAAGGACTGTGCCGGTAGGAAGATTGTAGCCTGCAGTGCTGCTCGCATTGTTAAAGAGCAAATCCTGGTTCTGGGCTGATGTCCCGTTGGCGGTCTGGGGGTTGCGAGTATAACAGGTCGCATTGCCGCCGTTCGCGAACATTCGGGAAACGTACCCGATCCAACCCTGGCTGCCACCGGTGTTGGCGATATTAGTCAGGGCGTTCAAGATAGTAGGACCTTGATTGAGCGCCGCTCCGCCGGAGTTATACAGACCGACGTTCAGGGTGGAATTACCGGAGGAATTGGTAAGGAGATTGGCTGTGTTGGTAAAGATCACCGTGAGCGTAAGAAAATCACCATCCGCCACCAGCGGAACCGGTGAGTTGGTAAACCGGCCCGCCAGCTCTCCGATAATGCTGGTGGAGGTCGGGAAGGCAAGTGTAAGGGAGGTCGGATTGACGGTGTTGGTGCTGGGGGCGCCGTTTAGATAGACCTGATAGCTGGTGGAATGGGTAGTGGGAGTGGCATCCGGCTGATTGACAGTGCTGGCGCTGCCACTGGTGAAATCATCGCTGAAAAAGGTTGTTGTCTGTGCCCCCGCCGTGAGCGGCAGGGCAGCAGTCAAGACAAGTGCAAACAGAATCTGGAGGTTAATAGGGGGTTTCATAATGAGTGTATGGTTGGGGTTACGATTTCGATTGCGATTATTGTTCGGCCGCTGACTTGAAATTTGTGCCGGGCAAAATCAAGGGGTAAACGCGTTCATGATGACTCGGAAAGCGGCCGGATTATTACCGACCGGTATCCCGGTAAATCCATCCCACAATTTGGGGTCGAATACCTGATACGTTCCTCTTTTGCTATTTGCGCTCACGGTTGTAAAAGTGACATGGGCATCCGCAAAAAGGGCATTCACACCGCCAGGCACGCCGGCGAGCTTGTGGTTGATATCTTTCATGTTCATCAATACATCGGTGGACACAGCTTTGGTCATATCCACATCACTGTTCTTAAGTGGTGTCGGATACGTCGTTGCACTTTGGGCAGGATCTCCAGGATTGGGACTTGTTAAAACTATATCACTTCGCGACTTTATGACTGGCACGATGGCAGGAGCGGGAAGACTTGGATCGTTGATCGTCTCGGTTTGCTTCGCCTGCGGGAAATAGTTGTAACTGCACCGAATGTACGGATTGTCACCGGTGAAACCGGGTGGAATCGAAGGCCAGGGCCACCCCACGTCGTTGTACGTATCGAAAGCGAAATTACCGGTCTTAACACTGGGACAGTAGAGGGCTTTCGGATCCGCAATCATCTTGCCAAAGTAAAGCAGACCCAGGCCATAAGGCCCTTCAACAATCGAGTGACTTCCGACGCCCGCCAGGCGGCAGGCCTCATACGTCTGCCAGGGATTTCCTGTTCCAGGCGGTGGATTGTGCCAGCTGATTTGAGGAAGGTAGTCAGCGTTCTCCCCGGAATACACTTCCGTGGCAAGGCCAATTTGTTTAAGGTTGTTCGTGCAGGCAACTCGCATGGCTCTCTCTTTTGCGGCGGACAAGGCGGGCAACAACAACGCCGCCAGGATGGCGATGATGGCGATGACCACGAGCAACTCGATCAAGGTAAATCCTTGACCGCGCCCCGCCCGAACTGAAGCCCGGCGGTTTGACGCACCAGCCAGAAAATCGGGATGAAGTTTATTTTGCTGAGTTTGATATGTATTCATAATCGGGTGGCTAGGGGGTCAGGTTTCTCGTGGACGAGAAAATCTTTTTTGACAGGATGGCATGTTTAAGCCTGGTCACAAAAGTTTAGAGTTCTGTATGCAATATAATCAACGCCGACCAAACCGCAAATCCACATCACGTCCCAAATGCATTAATAAACCCACCACAACTGTCTGGGTTCAAACGTGTGAATTACTACACAAAACTACCACCATTGTTGAGTAAAGGGAAGTTATTACATGTTATTAGCTTTGCAAAAACATTTGAAAAAAATGCACTTTGGACCGAGCCGGGCTTCATCGCTTTGATGCTGAATTTCAGTCACAAAAAAGCATTCAACCTGACAGGGACGGGTTGCTTTTCCGAAACGAGCAAACTTTGGCCTTAATCACCCGGGGGTCGGCGGACACTACTTTGCCCGCACTGGCGACCGCCGGCGGTCAGCCACGGCGTCACCCATCGGGAACGCCATGTATTGTTTGGCGTTGGCATAGCAGATGTTGCGAATCATCGGGCCGATCAGTTCTTCTTCATCAGGCATCAGGCCGTTTTCCACGTCGCGGCCGATCAAATTACAAAGCGTGCGCCGGAAGTATTCATGGCGCGGATACGACATGAACGACCGTGAATCCGTGATCATACCGATGAAACGCGAGAGCAGGCCGAGGTTCGACAGGGCATTCATCTGCCATTCCATGGCTTCCTTCTGGTCCAAAAACCACCAGCCGGAACCGAACTGGAGTTTGCCGGGAATCGTGCCGTCCTGGAAATTTCCGATCATCGTGGCAAAGGCGTAATTGTCCGCGGGATTCAAGTTGTAAATGATCGTTTTGGGGAGCGCATTTTCCTGGTCCAGCCGGTCGAGGTAAAGCGCCAGCGCGGAACTTTGCGGCCAATCCCCGATGGAATCGAAGCCCGTATCCGGGCCGAGCTGTTTGAGCAACCGCGTGTTGGTGCTTCGCAACGCGCCGAGGTGCAGCTGTTTGGTCCAGCCCCGGGCGGCATCCAGCCGGCCGAAAAAAAGCATCATGAACGACGCAAACTGCCCGTGTTCCTGAGGTGAAACCACTTCGCCGAGCCGCGCCCGGGCGAAAATGTCGGCGGCGGCTTTCTCGCTGCAAAAATCCGCGAAACAATGGTTCATGCCGTGGTCGGACAACCGGCAACCCTGGGAATGGAAAAAATCGTGGCGCTTTTTAAGCGCGGTAACGAAGGCGGAAAAGCTGTTGATGTCCACGTTGCTGGCGGCAGCCAGCTGTTCCACCCACGGGTTGAATGCGGCGGGCTGATGGACCGTCAACGCCTTGTCCGGCCGGAACGCGGGCAACATCCGGGTGGGATGGCCCAGGGCCGCAAACGCACGGTGATGTTCGAGGTTGTCCACCGGGTCATCCGTGGTGCAAACCACTTTGACCTTCATTTTCTTCAGGATGCCCTGCGTGGTCAGTTCCGGGGTGGCCAGCTTGTCGTTGGCCTGCTTCCAGATCTTAGCGGCGCTTTTCTCATCCAGCAAATCGGTGATGCCAAAATAACGCTTTAATTCCAAGTGCGTCCAATGATAGAGCGGATTGCGGAGCGTGTGCGGCACAGTCGCCGCCCAGGCCTTGAACTTCTCGACGGGAGAGGCATTGCCCGTGCAAAAACGTTCCGCCACGCCGTTGGTCCGCATGGCCCGCCATTTGTAATGGTCGCCCTCCAGCCAGATTTCAAAAAGATTTTTGAACTGACGGTTCGTGGCGATGTCGCGCGGTGAAATATGGCAGTGATAGTCGAAAATCGGCTCGGCTTCAGCGTATTGGTGGTACAGCTTGCGGGCCGTTTTGGTGCTCAACAAAAAATCTTCGTGGACGAAGGGCATATTCCAGGCAGGCAGATTTAATGCGGGTTCAAGGTTTAAGCCGGAACGGCCTGACGCCGCGGCGACTTCTTCGTCGGTTCCAACTCGCCCAGCAGCAGGGGCTTCATGTGCCGTTCGAGCAGGTTTTCGGTGACGTTCCGGGCAATGATCGCTTCGTGCTTCTTCAGCGCCTTGAGATAGCGGTCACCCTTCTTGGCTGCAACCTTGAAGCTGACATGCAGCAACTGGCGGAAGCTGGGATTGAACGCGGGGTTTTTCTGGTCGTGGCGCAGGGCGGAGACAAACTGATTTGAACTCCACCCGTTCACCGCCGCCGCCGCGGGCAATTTCGCCTTGTCAATGTCGATAACCGTCGCATAAGGCGCACAAAATTCATCAACGTGTTCAATGGCGTAGGCGTATATTTCCTTGGCGATTTCCAACCCGTCGCCACCCGCCTCGGCCAGACCGATGAGTTCTTCCAGCCACGTCGTGCCGGCGGTCTTGACGTGTAGCCCGGCGTTGAATTTTTTCAGCGCGCGCCGGATGGGTTCGTAAATGGAAAACTTGTCGCTGCCGGAATGGACGCTGAGTTTGAGGGTCGCAGGCAGGCCATATTTCTGGATGGCAAACGCGATGACCGCCAGGTCCTCGTTAAACTCCTTCTCGAACTGCTTCACATCGCCGACGTAATCCACCCCCTTGTTGAAACGGCCGGTGAATTTCGGGGCGATGGTCTGAATCGGAATTT
Source organism: uncultured Bifidobacteriaceae bacterium (assembly GCA_964413165.1). Lineage (GTDB taxonomy): Bacteria > Verrucomicrobiota > Verrucomicrobiia > Limisphaerales > UBA11358 > UBA11358. Next base: position 10,754 of record CAYPSF010000005.1, on the reverse strand, counting down.
TTTCGTCGGCGAGCGCCGCGAGAATGATGAGCAGTTCCGGGGGTGTCTGCGGGCTGTCGGTTTCATCCATCGAGACTTCCGTGATGAAGCTGGCCTCGCTTTTGGCCTGGGCAATGTGCCGGTAAATCTTCCCCGCGTCCTGTACCGCGAGCAAAAACTTGTTGGCGACCCGTTCCACTTCGGCGCGCGTCGTTTCGAACGGACGGTCAATGTGCGGGATGACAATCTTGCCGGCCAGTTCAGGATGACGATCGACAAACGCCTTGACGCTCTTGGCATCGGCGGGTTTGCCAATCGAGTCGGCCACGTCAATCGTGAAGAAATCCGAGGGCGCGATGAACCGGTCCACGGTTTCCAGCCGGATATGGTCGGCATCCACGTGATACGGCTTCTTCCAGCCGAGCGCCTTCACTGCCGCATCCGCTTCCGCCCGCAGGCTGGACGGTTCGGTGCCGATGAACAGGTGTTCGCGATTCGATTTATTCCAGACCGGAACAATATCGGCACCCAATTCGGTGGCCAGGATGCATGCGCGGAGCTGGGCCTTGCCCTGGTGCGCAAAACGGTCGCCCATGCCAAACGAAAACTTTCCCAATGTCAGGTATTTGCTCATAAATTTTTATGGTTTAATAGTAGTCAATGTAACAGGTTCACCCAAAAAAAAGCCATACTTCTTTTGCAGAATTGTTTGAGAATTGTGCACTTAAATCACCGGATTACGGCCAATTCCGCTTGCCAAGAGGCGCCGGGACTGCCAGCTTGACGTTTTAGTGCGCGGTTAGCTCAGTTGGCAGAGCACATGTTTGACGTACATGGGGTCAAAGGTTCAACTCCTTTACCGCGCACCAGTCTCCGCTCGCAGCGAACCGATGACGAAGTCTGCCGCGCCGGAGCATAATTGTGCGACGGCGGGCATAAGAATGCCATCCTACACCGCCGCGAGCTACGACCCGGCAAGCCGTCCTTTTTATCCGACCTCTGCCCCATTCCAGGCACGGATGCCGGCCGGCTTTCTCAAAGTGGAGCACTTGGACCGTCGGCCAGTGACTTTTCCCGGGTTATCCCGTAAACTAATTGCAGCTATGATTCGTCGCCTGCTATTGGCCGCGCTTTTCACGTTGGGGCTTTGTGCCGCTCCCGCTCAATCGGGCGACGTTCCGCTGGTTCAAAGACGCTGGTTCGAAACGCGCACCGCACATTTCAACATCTACAGTTGCGGCGCGCCCCAGGACGTTTACAAGCTGTCCGCGCGCCTGGAACAATTTTGCCAGGCGTACACCCTGATGGCCACGAATGGGGCACAGGCGGTGGCCTCCCCGCCGATCGTGGTGATGGCCTTTCCCAACCACGAAACGTTGAAACCGTTCCTGCCGGTCTACCAGGGCCAACCGGCCAACCTGGCGGCCTTCTTCCAGCGGGGCAACGACGAAAACCTGATCGTCCTCGGCCTGCCGGACACCAATTCGGCCCAGACCGACATGGAAGTCATCTTTCACGAATACACCCACCTCTTGTTCCGGCGCAATGACCGCGTCTGGCCGCTCTGGCTCAAGGAAGGCATGGCCGAGGTCTATTCCACCTTTGAAACGACCGGCTATAACTTCCGTATCGGCAAGCCGATTGACCATCACCTGCGCCTGTTGGCCCAACAACCACTCCTGCCCCTGGCCGAGCTGTTTGCGGTCAACCATAACTCGCCCCAGTACAATGAACAGAACCGCCAGGGCATCTTTTACGCCGAATCGTGGCTGTTGACGGAATTCCTGATGGCGGGCGATAATCCAGAGTACAAGGCTCGTTTCGCCCGGTTCACCCCGCTCCTCTACCAGGGCCAGTTTCCGGAGCAGGCTTTTACCAATGCCATGCAGATCACGCTGGCGGCGATGGATGCCGAACTCCGCCGCTTCCTCAAACGCGGCCAGTTTGCGCCGATTGAACTGGCGATGCCAGCGGACGTTTCCGCGCCCATTACCCTGACCACCCGGCCCATCACCCCCGTGGAGACTTATTTCCGGCTGGGCGACGAGCTGCTCCGGATCAACCGGCCCGAGCCCGCCGAATTGTATTTTGCGCAGGCGCAAAAACTCGCGCCCGCCAGTCCCCTGCCCTACGAAGGGCTGGGCCTCCTCGCCGCCGAGCGAAAACAACACGAGGCCGCCCGGCACAATTTAAAAGACGCGCTCTCGCACAGTTCAACCAGTTTCCTGGCTTATTACGTGTATGCCCGGGAACAGTATGAACTCACGGCGGATGCCGAGAGCCGGTATTCCCCGCTAAAAAACGAGGCCGCGACGGAAATCCGCGGCGAACTCCAAAAATCGCTCACGCTGATGCCAAATTTTGGACCGGCGCACGAACTGTTGGGCTTCTTCGAAATGGTCCAGGGTGAAAATCTTGCGTTGGCGGAACAACACCTGCAACGTGCCATCGAGCTCGAGGAAAATCCGTCGTACCGCTTTTCCCTGGCCCAGCTGCAACTGAGAAAAAAGGACCTCGCCGCCGCCCGCCATACCCTGCAACCGCTGCTCCTGCCCGGCGTAGACGCGAAACTTCGTGCCCATGCCGAGGAGATGATCCAGGGCATCGACCGGAACCAGCCGGTTTATTGACCTTCCCAAGTCCCCTTGCAGAACCGGTGCGGAGGCCTATCTTTAATCATGAAAACACGGAGCCATAACACCAAAGTAGTGGAACAGCCCCGGCCGTTTACTCCCGGTGTCACCCGGGGAATGGTGCGGGAATATGCTTATCGCCTCTACCGTGACCGGCTGCCGGACCATCCGCTGACCCTGGCCGACTGGGTGCTGGCGGAAAAGGACCTCGTGGCCACGATGGAAGCGGAAGGCGTTGAAGGCTGACAATCCCTGGCGGTCAACCAACCGCGTTGACGCGGATGAACGGACCCGTAAATCCGCAACCGTGAGGCCGGCTCAGACTTTCGGCCGCAGTTTCTTCCACAGCCAGCCAAAGGGATCGTAATACCCGTCCACCACGCGTTCCTTGAGCGGAATAATGGCGTTGTCAGTGATGGTGATGTGCTCCGGGCAGACGTTGGTGCAACATTTGGTGATATTGCAAAAACCGATGCCGTGCGCCTGTTTCAATTCCTCCAGCCGGTCTTCCGTATCCAGCGGATGCATCTCCAGCGCGGCAGTGTAAACCAGGTAACGCGGACCGATGAACTCCTCGTGCTTGTGGTGGTCGCGCAGGACGTGACAGACGTCCTGGCAGAGAAAACATTCGATGCACTTGCGGAACTCCTGCACCCGGTCAATGTCCTCCTGCTGCATTCGCCAGGTCCCGTCGGCGGCATCCGGCTTGCGCGGATTGAACTTCTTGATCTTGGTCTTGACCCGGAAATTCCAGGAAACGTCGGTGGCCAGGTCGCGGATGCTCGGAAACGCGCGCATCGGCTCGACGGTGATGGGCTTGTCGGTCGGAATGGTGTCCATGCGCGTCATGCACATGAGCTTGGGAATGCCGTTGATTTCCGCCGAACACGAACCGCATTTGCCGGCTTTGCAATTCCAGCGGACGCCGAGATCGTTGGCCTGCGTGGCCTGGATCTTGTGGATGACATCGAGCACGACCATGCCCTCGGAAATTTCCGTGGTGTATTCCACGAATTTTCCGCCGCTCGCGTCGCCGCGCCAGATCTTGAAAACGACCGTCTTCATTTCATTTCCTCGATGATCTGTTTCAACTCCACCGGCATTTCGGGAATCGGCTCGCGCCGCACCTGCATCGAACCGTCGGGGCCCTTGCGAACCACGATGTTTACCTTTCCGGACGCCGCGTCCTTGTTCGGAAAATCCTCGCGGAAATGGCCACCCCGGCTTTCTTTCCGCTCGATGGCCGCGCGAGTGATGCTTTCGGAAACCGTCAGCAGATGCTTCAAATCAATCGCCGTGTGCCAGCCGGGGTTGTATTCGCGGTTGCCGTAGACGACGACGTGTTTGGAACGTTCCCAGAGTTTGCCCAGCGCGTCCAGGGCCCGGACCATTTCCTCCTCCCGCCGGACGATGCCGACGAGCTCCTGCATCATTTCCTGCAAATCGTGCTGCACCTGGTACGGGCCTTCCGTGCCGCTGCCGGCCGTAGCACCGCGGTCAAACGGTTCGAGCACCTCCCGCACCGCGGCCTCCACCTGCGCTTCGTTGACCTGCCCGGCACCGTGTTCCTTGGCATACTTTGCCGCATACTCGCCGGCGCGCTTGCCAAACACGATCAGGTCGGACAACGAATTGCCCCCCAGCCGGTTCGCACCGTTCAGACCGGCGGTCACTTCACCCGCCGCAAACAGGCCGGGCACGGTGGTCATCTGCGTGTCGCCTACCACCCGCACGCCGCCCATGATGTAATGCGTCGTCGGCCCGACTTCCATCGGCTCTTTCGTGATGTCGAGATTGGCCAGCTGCATGAACTGGTGGTACATGCTCGGCAGCTTCTTCTTGATGTGCTCTGCCGCCTTCGGGAGTTTTTCTTTGATCCACGAAATGTCCAGGAACACACCGCCATGCGGACTGCCGCGGCCGGCCTTGACCTCGCGCATGATGCAGCGCGCCACGTGGTCGCGGGTGAGCAGCTCGGGCGGGCGGCGGGCGTTCTTGTCGCCCTGCGTATAACGCCAGCCTTCCTCCTCATTGTCGGCGGTCTGCGACTTGTAGTTGTCCGGGATGTCATCGAACATGAACCGCTTGCCGTCCTTGTTCCGCAACACTCCGCCCTCGCCGCGCACGCCTTCGGTCACCAGCAGACCCATCACGCTCGGCGGCCAGACCATGCCGGTGGGATGAAACTGGATGAATTCCATGTCCATCAATTCCGCCCCCGCGTGATACGCGAGCGATTGCCCGTCGCCAGTGCATTCCCAGGAATTGCTGGTGATTTTGTAGGCGCGTCCGATGCCGCCGGACGCCAGCACGATGGCCTTGGCCTTGAAAATCTTGAAACGCCCGCGCTCGCGGTCGTAGGCGACGACACCGACCACCCGGTCGCCGTCCTTCAGCAACGTCACCACCGTGTATTCCATATAAACCTGGATGCCCTGGTGGATGCCGTGGTCCTGGAGCGTGCGAATCAGCTCCAGGCCGGTCCGGTCGCCGACGTGCGCCAGGCGCGGATACCGGTGGCCGCCAAAGTTGCGCTGGAGAATCTTGCCATCGGGCGTGCGGTCGAACACTGCCCCCCAGGCTTCGAGCTCGTGCACACGGGCGGGCGCTTCCTTCGCGTGCAATTCGGCCATGCGCCAGTTGTTGATGTATTGGCCGCCGCGCATCGTGTCGGCAAAATGGACCCGCCAGTTGTCGCGGTCGTCCACGTTGCCCATCGCCGCCGCCATGCCGCCCTCGGCCATCACCGTGTGCGCCTTGCCGAGCAGCGATTTGCAGATCAGACCCACCTTCACGCCGGAGGCCGACGCTTCAATGGCCGCACGCAGGCCGGCGCCACCCGCGCCAATGACCAGCACATCGTATTCAAAGGTTTCGTAGTTGGTAGCCACAGGAAAGTCGGGTTGCGGTTTAGAATTTAAATAAAATGAAATCAGGGATTTTGCCCGTCGCGCAAAGCCGGACGTATACATCGGTGAAACCGACCCAGAACAAACTGATCCACGCCCAGAGCATGTGCCGGCGGTTCAGGCAGCTCACGCAGGAATAACCTTTGGCACATGCCGGCACCTTGGAAGGCTCATCCAGGAAACCGCCAATCAGATGCCGCAACGAATGGCAGCCGAAGGTGTACATGGCCAGGAGAACGGCGTTCAACGTCAGCACGATCGTCCCCACGCCGATGCCAAAATGTTTCGTCCCGTCCACGGTGAACCACATCGCCTTCCAGGCGTCGTGCGAGAGCAGGAGGATGAACAGGAACGCCAGGTAGAAAAAGTAGCGGTGGACGTTCTGGATGATGAGCGGGAAATAACGCTCGCCGAGGAAGGTCTTGCGCGGCTCGCCGACGGCGCAGTTGATCGGGTCGGCCCAGAACGCCTTGTAATACGCGCCGCGGTAGTAATAACAGGTGAAACGGAAACCAGCCGGAATCCACAGGATCAAGAACGCCGGGGAAAACGGCGCCCAGGCCGGCCACCACGACGGCAGGGCCGCCCCCAGAATGGCGTGCGGCGACGTGCCCCAGATTTCCGGCGAATAAAACGGCGAGAGATAATTCGCCCCATTCCCGCCGTACCAGTAACTGCAGGCGTGATTGTGAATATCACCCACCCCCTGGAACGCCGCCCAGGTCGAATAAACGATGAAGGCGGAAAAACCCAGGAATACCAGCAGCGGTTGCAGCCACCACGCGTCCGGGCGGACGGTCTGACCAAAGGAACGCTGACGCGGCAACGTGTCTGTGTAAGCCATAGAGGCGTCAAAGTACCGAATTTGTTTCGATAACGTCAATAGAGGTTAAGTAAATATAAGCGACACTACGTCTTTATTTCACAAACAGTTATCGCTTCAGAACGGCTGGAGGCGCGGCTGCCTGCCATTCGTTCAGGGCGCGTTCCCCGCCGGCCGCCGGCGACAGGCGCAGGATTTCCAGCGCCTCGCCGACGAGGTAAAGCGAGCCGGTAATGACGATGAACTCGTCTTCTTCCGATTTTTTAAATGCCCCGGCCAGAGAATCATCGGCGACCATCTCCGCCGTCGGATTTACCGCGCGGCAAGCGGCCGCCAGGGCCTGCGGGTCGGCCGTGCGTTCGCTGGCTACCGGCACGATGAAAATTCGCGCCGCCAGCGGGGCCAGCACTTCGCAAATGTGCCGCCAGTCCTTGTCCTGCAACACACCCAGAACCAACGTCGTTTTCAACCCGTTGAAGTTGCTTGCCAGCGCCCGGGCCAAAGCCTTCGCTCCGGCCACGTTATGTGCGCCGTCGAGGAGAATTTTTTGACCGGAAGGCCGCCGAACCAATTGCAAACGCCCCGGCCAGTCTACCGCCTCCAGGCCGGTGCGAACAGCTTCAGCACTCACCGGAATCCTGTTTTGCAACGCTGCCACCGTGGCCAGCGCCAGCACAGCGTTGAGGTTCTGGTGTTCACCAAGCAAGGGCAGGACAGGCATCCTGCCTGTCTCTGCCTTCTCTTTTTTCCCAAATGGAGACAGGCTGGAAGCCTGTCCTACAATGGTCAGCGACGTATTTTTTTCCTTCGTCGCTTTTTCAATCACCTTCAACACTTCCGCTTCGTCCGCCGCCGTGATGACGGGCACGCCCGGCTTGATGATGCCAGCCTTCTCGGCGGCGATCTGTTCCAGCGTGTCGCCCAACCATTGCTGATGGTCCAGCGCAATGTTGGTGATGACACTCGCCAGGGGCGTGACAATGTTCGTAGCATCCAGCCGCCCGCCCAGGCCCGTCTCCCAGATCACCAGGTCGCACTTTTGTTCCGCAAAAAATTTCAATGCCATGACGGTGACGACTTCAAAAAAGGTCGGGTGATGGCCGGCGGGAAAGGATTGGAGCAGCGGTTGCAACTCTTCGATCAGCCGGACAACTTCGGATTCCGGAATCCACCGGCGATTGACCTGGATCCGCTCGCGGAACGACACCAAGTGCGGCGAGGTAAACAACCCGACGCGCAGGCCGGCCGCCCGGTAGATGCTTTCCAGCATGGCGCAGGTTGAACCCTTGCCATTGGTGCCGGCGACGTGGATGAACCGGAGCCGATCCTGCGGCTGGCCCGCCAACGCGGCGAGCCGGAATGTGTTCTTCAGCCCGAACTTCGCGCCAAAAAGCCGGAGACCGTAGAGAAATTGAATGGCCTCGGAGTAAATCATCGTTCGACGGTAAAGGTAATGTCATATTCCGTCTTGTCAGACGATTTCGCGTCGAACGGACGCTCGCGTCCACCGTCGTCATGGCCGTCGCGTCCGATGCTATAAACCACGTAACCTTTGGCCAGGCGATGATAACGCAGGGATTGTCCATCGAACGGATCATCCGGGACCGCGGAAAGAAATTGCGGAACCAGCTCCTGCAAATCTTCCGGCAATTGTCCGTGCGCCAGGCGAAACCGTTCCACCGCCAGCGCCGATTGCGCGGCGCGAACCTGGGCCAATCCATTCGCCTCCTTGAGGATTGAATTCCCGAGTGCCGGCAACAACAGTGACGAAAGAATGTAATAATTTTGCCGGCTGGTCTGTGAGATTCGGTCTTGAACGTTCGAAATCACAACGATGTCTTTTGGAAACGTCTCCGCCAGTGAAATGTTCGTTTCCATGGCAGACAAATAAAACCGCAGGTCTCGCTCGAAGAATCCCGTCAGCTTGAAGATCAACGGCTGAGGACCCCGCAACGGCGGCCCGGCTTGTCCCGACGACGGGCTTTCGTCGTTACCGTTGGCAAGTCTTCTTATTTCTGCATAACTCATGCGGAAATACTGTAGAAACATTGCCTGCTCACCGATCAGCCCATTGGCCATTTGGTTGGTCTTGGCCGCTTCAGCAAACAACCCGCTTAAATGGTCCAGTTCTGCTTCGTCCAGGCCTCCGGTGTTCAGACGGTGTTCCAGCGCTATCTCCGATATATTCAACATGGCAATCCGGACTAGCTTTGAGACCACGGTCGGCTCGGTATCCAGCGTGCGAGCCATTCCAAGGATTGTCGAAATGGCCACCGCAGAATTATTTGTATCGAGTATCGTTTGGAATTCCGCGATGCGGGACAACGCCTTGAGCCCGCCCAGATGGGGCATTAATGTTCCCGCCCCCCATGACAAATCAATCGGATATCGGCTGCGCGGCAGTTTTATCGCTTCTCTGACCCGGGCCAGGACATTTGAGTTCATCTCGCAATAACCAGTAAGCAATTTCCCTTGTTCCGAAGTCAGGGCTTCTTTTCGTTGTGGAAATTTGAATGCAGCAACCTCGTTGGACCGGCTGTCGCTGTAATTCCTCATCAATTTGAACATTTCGGTCATTCTCAGCGCGGCATTTTCTTCGTCGGTTACGGCGGGATAATAAGCATTCAATTCTGCGCCGCTCGTTGGCAAACCGGCGGCACGCAGCGCCCGCAACTTTGCGTTCACGTCGTGCGCCAGATTTATGCGCCAGACAACCAACGCCGCAATCGCAATGACGACACACACCGCCAGGCCACACAGCAGCCGGAAGATGAATTTTGAGACTCGGGTCATGGTGTCCCGGCGCCGTTGGCGCGACCTATTTGTAGTTTCAGATCCAACATCGAACGAGCTCCTTCAGGAGCGACCCAGGCCGCTCCGATGGAACCTGGAAATTTGATTTGGCTCAAAGCGGCTTCTGATGCAGCCGCGCGTGAGCGGCGGCGATGAAGCCCTTGAACAGCGGGTGCGGCTGGTGCGGCTTGCTCAAAAATTCCGGATGAAACTGGCTCGCAATGAAAAACGGATGGTCCTTGAGCTCGATTACCTCCACCAGCTTGCCGTCGGGCGACAAACCGCTGAAAACAAAACCGGCCTTTTCAAATTTCTCCCGGTAGGCGTTGTTGAATTCATAACGGTGACGGTGGCGTTCGTTGACGACGAACGAGCCGTAGAGTTCCGCCGTTTTCGTGCCCAGCGCCAGCTGGCACGGCTGCGCCCCCAGCCGCATCGTGCCGCCCTTCTTCGTCACCCGCCGCTGCTCGTCCAGCATGGCGATGACCGGGTGCGGCGTGCCCGGCTCGAACTCGGTCGAGTGCGCCTTCTCCAGTTTCAAGACATTGCGGGCAAATTCGATGGTGGCAATTTGCATGCCCAAACAGAGGCCGAGGTAGGGAATCTTGTTTTCGCGCGCGTACTGCGCCGCCCGGATCTTGCCCTCGATGCCCCGTTCCCCGAATCCGCCCGGCACCAGGATGCCGCCCAGGCCCTTCAATATTTTGTCCGGGCCTTCCTTTTCGATTTCTTCGGCGTCCACCTGCACGATTTCCACGCCGCAATCGTTGCCGATGCCGCCGTGGATGATCGCCTCGTAAACCGATTTGTAGGCGTCCTGCAGCCCGATGTATTTGCCGACCACGCCGACCCGCACGCGATGCTGCGGGGCGATGAGCTTGCGGATGATTTCCTGCCAGTGCGCCATGTTCGCCGTGCCGGTGTGCAGGTCCAGCAACCGGCAAACCAGGTCGTCGAGCCGCTCGCGCTGGAGCATTAACGGCACCTCGTAAATCGAATGGTCGACGTCCTTCTCCTCGATAACCGCTTCGACCGGGACGTTGCAAAACAGTGAAATTTTCTGGCGCAATTCCTTGTCGAGCGGCTTCTCGCAACGGCAGATCAGGGCGTGGGGCGTGATGCCGATTTCCCGCAGCTTGGCCACGGATTGCTGGGTCGGCTTGGTCTTCAATTCGCCGGCCGCCTTGATGAACGGCACATAGGTGACGTGGAGGAAAATCGCGTTGTTGTAGCCGACCTCCAGCGCAAATTCGCGGATGGCTTCCAGGAACGGCAGGCCCTCGATGTCGCCGGTCGTGCCGCCAATTTCGGTGATGATGACGTCGGCCTTGGATTTTTCGGCCAGGAGATGGATGCGGTTCTTGATTTCGTCGGTGACGTGCGGGATCACCTGGACAGTCTTGCCGAGGTATTTTCCTTCGCGCTCGTTGTTGAGCACGTTCTGGTAAACCTGGCCGCTGGTAAGGTTGTTCAGCCGGGTCAGCTTCACATTGGTGAACCGCTCGTAATGGCCGAGGTCGAGATCGGTCTCCGCGCCGTCGTCGAGCACATAAACCTCGCCATGCTGGTACGGGTTCATCGTGCCCGGGTCCACGTTGAGGTAGGGGTCGAACTTCT
>CAYPSF010000004.1:62642-64360 GCA_964413165.1 uncultured Bifidobacteriaceae bacterium | reverse complement strand
CCTATCTTTCCCGGCGTTGAAACGCCGGGCTATTTTCAAAATGTCCCTTTGGGACAGGTATTTCCGGTTGCCCAAAAAATGAGAAGCGCCCATCGCCCGGTGCGCCTGGAACGGGAGACGGATCAAAAGTGCGATTTATGGTCGAACGCGAATTTCAACAAACTGTGACTGCCGTGCAGATTGAGTTTATGGCAGATGCTTTGGCGATGATTTTCGACCGTTTTGGTGCTGATTTGAAGCAAGTCGGCGATTTCTTTGCTGGTGCGATCCTCAGCGATCAATTTCAGAATCCGTCGTTCCGCGAAAGTCAGGTCATCAATTTGCGGTTTGCTCAACAACAATTCCTGCACGCGATCGTTGCGCCGGCGGCCGATGCTGGACAGGGATGGACTGATAAATGTTTCATTGCGCAGCACCTTATCCAGCGCAGCGAGGATTTCATCGGCGGCATTTTCTTTCAGCACATAAGCTTTGACGCCCAAATCCATGGCCGCATTGAACATATCTTCCTCCTTATACATGGTCAGCACCATGACGATGGCCGGGGATCGCGATTTTTGAAGTGCGCGCATCACTTCCAGGCCGTTAAGGCGGGGCATATCAATATCGACAATGACGACATCCGGTTTTAATTCCCCTGCCAGTTGCAATGCCTTTTCGCCATCAGAGGCATCGCCCACGATACGATATCCGGGGTTCTCCTGGATGATTTCCTGCAAACCACGGCGGAACACCGGATGATCATCCACGATCAGCAGTTTGACTTCAGATTCCATGTCGTGAAGGCGGTACGGGAATTTCGAGGTTGAGGTTGACGCCTTGGCCGGCGCGGGAATCAACCAGCAATCTTCCGTTTAATATTTTGATTCGCTCACTCATGCCACTCAACCCGAAGCCCTGGTCCGGAGGAGCGATCGAACCGGCCGGCGAGTCTTTAAAACCGCGGCCGTTATCCCGAATGGAAATGGAAACGGTCGCCGCATCCTTTTTAATGACCAGCACCGCTTCATTCGCACCGGAGTGTTTGATGATATTATTGATTCCCTCCTGCACCATCCGGTAAACATGAATCTCCGCCTCCTTATCGAAAAGACCGTCAATATCATCCACATGGCTGGCGTACAAAATCTGGCTGTTTTCCGAAACCCGATTGACGATCGCCCGAATGGCCTGGGTCAAGCCGAGGCGATCGAGCTGATACGGCCGCAGGTCGTGGGTGATTTGGCGGACCTCGTCGAGCGACCGCGAAGCCATTTCGGAGATCTCATTCAAGCGTTGCCGTAAAACCGACTCATCCGCCGGCTGCATGGCCAGCCGGGTCTGGTTTTTGATCACCAGCAGATTCTGTCCCAGACTGTCATGCAAGTTGCCGGCAATCCGCCGCCGTTCGTTCTCCTGGCTGAGAAGATTCTGGCGCGAAAACGCCAGCTGCGTTGCCCGCTGCCGTTCCAGGCGCCGGCGCAGCAAATAGATCCAGAGGGAAGTTCCGGCCAGCACCGCCAACAGCGTACCCACCAGGACCGCCGCCCTTTGCCAATTCCACCACGGCGGACCCGCCAGCACCCTGATATCATCCGGAGCCCGCAACCAGATTTGCATCGACGCGATTGAGGAATCGCCGCCGATGCGGTTCCAGGCGGCCAGGGAACCGTTGGGGTTGATCATGCAGATGCCGGTTATTTGGAGGCGGCTGCCGACGATGAGTGGCGGCGGCTGGC
>CAYPSF010000004.1:0-62542 GCA_964413165.1 uncultured Bifidobacteriaceae bacterium | reverse complement strand
AACCTGACCGATCCAGACCGAAACCGAGCCTTTCCTGCCGACGACTTCCACGGTGCCGTTGGTGTTCACTGAATGCACGACCCCTTCCACTTCCGTCCATCGGTTATCCCGGTTTTCCGCCACCGCGATGTCCGTAGGCCCCGGGGTCGGTTCGGGCATTACTCCCCAGCCCCAGGTAGTTACAAACAGAGGCTGAAGATGGGGAGCATACTTGCCCGGCAACAGATAGCCTCCGATTTCAACCATCTGCCCCAGTTGAAATCCAGGCCCGATGGGCCGTTCGGCTTGAGCTACAAAAATCCCTCCATTTTCATCCTGAATGAAGATGCAATTTTTGTCAAAAACCCGGTCGCTGAACGTCACCACCCCATGGGTGTAATAGTATCCTCCTAGAACATTCGTATCGGCCGGTGTTGCGTCGCGGTCCGACGAAGAAGTGGCCAGGGCGGTTAAATTCGTGGCAGACGATTCGACAATCTGGATATCATTTTCCGTCGGCACCCAAATCAGACCCGGAACCAATTGCCGTTTTGAATCATAGGCGCCCTCGCAGACACCGCGAATTCGGATTCGTTCATTCTGGACGCGGCGCACCCAGGCTTGGTTGCGGGTGGACAGGTAAACCCGGGCCTGGGCAGGACCGTCATTCACTTCCAGAATTGCCGATGCCGCATCGGCGGCGGCAAAACTGACCGAGCCTTCAATTTCAGCCCAACGATAATTGTCTTCCGGTCGCAAGGGCTGGCCCAGGACGATCAGGCAGGGCTCCGGCAGGATTCCCGGCCCGGAAAGAACGGTCAGATGGGTTTCCTTCGCGGTAATTGCGGACTCAAATCGTTTGGTTCCAGTTATCCCGGTCAGACCGCCGGCAGAATAATTGGTCCAATATTCCCGTAAAATCCCGTTCGTGCCGGAAAATTGTGTTGGACCGGCATTTTCGGTCCAGGGCGTAAGGTATTGACCGTCGATGACCGCCTGGCTCAGGCCGGGCCCCTTCCAGGCAACTGAGATATGATCGGCGAGAATTGTCTGCTCCTGAAACGCCTCGATATAATAGGCATGTCCTGCGCTCAAAGAGATCGCCTCGGAACGTTGTGACGGGTAGCGAGACCATTCATGCGGGTCGACCCAATCACCCTGCTTAACCGAAGCGATTTTTTTCCCGTTGGCCGGATCCTCATCCGGGCTGATCCACAACTCGGACGAATTATCACTCGCAATCCAAAAAACATAATCTCCGGTGGCCGGAGGGCGCAGGTAACCTCGCATCCGGGTTAAATGATAATCCCCCCAATTCACGGGAGCTTCAAAAGACGGCTGCAGGTCCCCGCCCGACGGCCGATAAGGATAATCGGGAAAACTATCGACATAGGGAACGGCGCCCGCGCCCGCGATCAATACTTTTTGTCCCGCTTGAACGGAAATATTCGTCAATGCCAGATTTACTGCCACCGCTCCGGTCGCATCCTGCAGAACCAGCAAGTTACGATCCCGATCCACCAAAGTGACGGTGCCCGCCAGGTGAAACGGAAATTTACGCAAGTCGCCGCCGGGCAATGTTCTGAATTGACTGACATTGGTGATGGTCGCCGGTGAAGCCGACGGGGGGGTCAAATCGGCAGCCATGGCCCGGAACGGCACACTCGTTGTGACGGCCAGCAGAATCAGCTGGCTCAGCCCCACGCCGCAAAAAAGGCAGCGCCAACCACGAAGCATGAAGGGGACAGATGGATGGCAACTGCTCATATCGAAAACGTCCCGTCAGGCTGCGCTCGCGAAGAACAACAAGTCAACATTTTTGACCACGGCAGAAAATATTGAGGCGTGGACCGTCCTGAAATCATTGCCAATAGCGCTGCCGGGACCGGTTCATAGGTGTTTCCACCCATGTTCAAACAGCAATCGAGTTGGTAGGTTGCCTATCAAACAAGCCCATGTTGTGCGCAAAATTGATTTAAACAATTTTCAGGTGGCAACCAGTGAGACGGCCCGAGATATCAACAGCCGGATCATGCTTAACCTGGTCCGCAAGCATCAGCCGGTGTCGCGGGCGGATTTGATGCGTTATTCGGGGTTGCAACGCAGCACCGTATCGGCGATTGCCGAGCGGTTGATTGCCGAGCGTTGGCTGAGAGAAGGAGCGATGGGAGATTTGCCCCGGGGTCGCAAACCGACTTTCCTTCATCTGAATACGGAGCGCTGTGGCGTGGCGGGGGTGGATATTCAGCCGGCCAAAACCACCCTGGCGATTTCCAGCATGGAAAGCGAGTTCCTGGCGCAGGAGTCCGTGCCCACGGAAAAGAATCCGGAGGAATTCATCGCCCGACTGAACCGCCGGATCAAGGATTTGATGCGGGCCTATCCCAAGAATTCGTATGAGGGCATCGGCATCAGCGTTCCCGGCTGGATCGATTCGTCAACGGAACAATTGATTTTTGCTCCGACCCTGGGGTGGAGAGGATTAGACCTGAAAACCCGGCTGGAGCAAAGCATCGGGCTGCCGGTGGAGTTGGAGAATGCGGCCAACGCCTGCGCCCTGGCCGAATTGTGGTCCGGGAGACATGGGGACGCGGTGCGCAATCTCGTGGCGATTACCGTGTCGGACGATATCGGAGTGGGGATGATTATGAACGGCCAGTTGCTGCGGGGTTCGCGGGGCACCATGCGGGAATTCGGCCAGGGGACACGGTCAACGGACGGGCCCCGGTGCCGGGGCGGCAACAATGCCTGTTGGGAAGGATTGGCATCCAATGCCGCTGCGGTGCGCCGCTATACAGAATCGGCTTCGGTCCGCAAGGGCGAAGTGGGATCCAAAAGCGACATGGCCAAGCCTCCCTTCAGCGATATTTTGCGATTGGTGGCGCAGAATGACTCCCGGGCCTGCCAGGCATTGAATCACATGGCCCAACATTTGGGCGAAGGCATTGCCATGCTGGTCTCCGTTCTGGCGCCGGACGTATTGGTCGTCGTCGGCGAGGTGACCCAGGTTTGGGACAAGGTGGGACCGGTTGTGGCCGAAGCGGTCACGCGCCGCTCCTTCACCCAGGCGGTGACCCGGATAGTTCCGACGGATCCCGTAGCGCAGCCCCGGTTGCGGGGCACCATCGCCCTCGTCCTGCAAAAACACTTTGGCGCCCCCCTCATCGCATGACCCGGATAAACATAACTGAAGCGGCAGCGATGAGTCATTTTGTTCGTACGTCGAACTAATTTACCGCCAAATTAATGAGAACCATCGAAATCGAAGCACCGGAAACGGCCTGGCAAAGGCTGCCCGGCTATTCACCGGAGTCCCGGGAGTCGGAAATGGTCCGCAAGATTGAACAAACCGTCGCTTACATGTTGCGGCACCTGAATGAACCGCTGCAGGTGGCTACGCTGGCCGCGCAAGTCAATATTTCTCCGTCACGTTTCTTTGCCGTGTTCAAAAACCAGATGGGTCATACACCCATCGACTACTTCATCCGGCTGCGCATGGAATACGCCCGCCATTTGCTGGATGTGACGATGTTAAGCGTGAAGGAAATTGCCGCCACGCTCGGATACGACGACCCGTTCTATTTTTCCCGCGTGTTCAAATCGGTCAACCGCACGTCGCCCAGCGGGTACCGCCGGCTCAGGAAAAACCCCAATCAACCGGCCCGGGATTGCCGAATCAGCTTCAGCCTTTTTCGACCTCTCGCATCAGGCCAACCCGGCTCGGACCCGACCTCCGCTCAACGCCAAAAAATGCACCCGAATAAACTTCGACCTTCTGACCGGATGCCGCTTCGATGATCTGGATTTTATGAATGGTGAATTCAATAATAAAAAACGCCCGCGCGACGGCTTTACCCTGATTGAATTGCTCGTCGTGATTGCCATCATTGCCATCCTGGCGGCGCTGTTGTTGCCGGCATTGGCCAGCTCAAAATTTCGCGCCCGGACCGTCAATTGCACAGCCAATTTCAAGCAATGGACTACGATGGCGAACATTTATGCCAACGATGATATGCAAAGCAAAATGCCGTCTTTCCCCGTGTCGAAGTCCGGTGAAAATCCATCAGACGTCTCAACTAATTTCGTTGCCATCTTGATTCCTTACGGCATGACCATCCCGATGTATTTCTGTCCGGTCCGGCCTGCCGACTTTGACACGGCGAACGACTGGTACCAGCTGAACTTTCATCGTCCCATGCTCTTGAATTCAGACCTGAGCAATTATTTCAGCTCGACCAAAACCGGCGGGCGTTCGCTCAATGGAGGTTATGGAAAACTGTTGCATGCCTGGTGGGTGCCCCGGCCGCAATCGCTCGGTACCGGGGTCGAATTGTTTCCAGCGCTGAGCGCCTCGCAGGAGGTTTTTCCCGCGGGCGCCACCGGAGGTTGGCCGCTGAAGACCAGTGAAACAACCGCCGCCGCCGCACCGATCATCAGCGACCTGGCGGAGGGCAGCTCCACCAGTGTGGATTCCATTTCAAAAGCTGAGGCCCATTTTTATAACAATACGCTTCACTCCGTGAATGTGGGCTTTGCTGATGGCCATGTGGACACTCACAGCCGCATCAACGTGCAATGGCAAATGTCCGGCGGCGCTGGTGCTTATCCGAACTTTTATTAAACCGCAAACCTCACCCAGCAAGACTTTCTCCTTCAACCCTCAAACCATAAAACCCATGAAAATAACCAAGATCAAGCAAACACCGGGATTACTGGCCATGCTCGCGTTAATCGCCTTTGGAGTGTCCAGCCCCGCACAAACCATCATCACTAACATTACCTTTGACACGCCTGATACCGTAACCGGTTGGACCAACTGGTTCGGAGCCCAATACACGACCAATATGTGGAGCTCCAACGATGCCCAGACCAATGCCGCTTCCGGTTCTCTGCAAATTGTCGGCGCTTTTACCGGTGCCAGCCAGCAATTGCTGGTCTGGAAAGGCGGTTCTGGTTTTGCTCCGCCCCTGGACGGCAACACGATCACCAACCTTGAATTCGACATCCGCTTCGATCCCACTTCGGCAGTTGCCGGCAATGGCACCTTCGGCGGCCTGGCTTTTTGGACACGCGACGGCAGTTTCAATCCGGTTCAACTCGGTAATTACACTTCCATCCCGGCCAGCAATTTGAATTGGGTGCACTTTCAAATAGCCATCAACGCGATCGCCCAGCCGGCGTTGGTCAGCATCCCTACCATCGGGTTCCAGATTCATACGTTCGGAACCACCATGAATGGAACGTCCACCATGTACGTCGATAACATCAAATTCACCGGTCCGGCGGTCGTGCCGACCAATCCGCCGCCGACCCTGAGCATTGAACGCACCCGGCCCGCCCTGCGGATATTCGCCGGCGATACCGGAAATCAATTTTCCCGCGAAGAATTGGCCACGGTTGACCAGAACCAGTCCTGGATCGGTGGCACTTACCCGGTAAGTTATACCTTCACCCTGCTCAGCTACCCCAACAGCATCAATCAGACCCATCTCTTCCTGGTGCCGGTGAACTCCACCCCGGGCGCCGATCCCTACGGCTACAATGGGGTTGATTATACGGCAACCAACGGCCTGTGGCTGACGCTCGGCCCGGGCCCCACTGCCGGAAGCGTGGTTGCCAATATTTATTGGAAGACCAACCTGCCGGGCGCCAATGCGTTCGACGCCGGTGGCAACAACGCCCTCAAAATCACCAATTCGACGGCGATTGGCACCTGGAAGCTGTCTTTCACCGGTCCCAATACCGGAACCTTGACCGCGCCGAACGCCAGTCCGGTTACCTTCACCATCACCAACGGGACCGTCGCCACCGACTTCGCCAATCCGTTGGTCGCTTATTTTGGGCTGCAACCGAATTCCACGGCCGGCGAAGGGCAATTTGAAGATTGGGCCTCCATTTCCATCACGAACGTCGTGGGAGCCAATGTGTCGGAAGATTTCACGAAGGAGACCAGCGTATCCGGCAGTTGGAACAACATGTCGCAGCAGGGCGCCAGCCTCGCTCTCGTAACCACCAACAATCCTTATTGGGTCAGCTGGACCTTGCCCGATACCGGTTTTGGTCTGGCGATCAGCCCGGATTTGACCAACTCCGCCGATTGGCATTTACCGGGTTTTTACAATGGCTTTTTTGGCAACGATGGAACACCCGCTCAATACGGCCTCAAGCATTGGCTGCTGGTGACGCCCGATATCCTCCCCTCCAATCTGGGCAACACCAGCAAAACGACTTTCTTCCGGTTATCCAATCCACCGCTCAACAACTGATCGACCGGCCAATCATCAATATTCCACCGTTAAAATCGGGTGGGGCGTGGCTTTTGCCGTCCACCGGCAAATGCCCGCCCCTCCTGAATCTGAAATGGCAAACCCCAAACTACCAACATATCTTCCGGCACCGGTGGCAACCGGTGGCAGCAGTGGAACGGCGCCGCTGTCGGCGCCGTTTTTTAATTCCAATAAAAAAAGCCTTTGCCTGATCCGATCGCTCTTCGCCCTGAATTTTTTTGCTCTGCTCGTCCTCCTCGCATCCGTTGAAACGGTCCTGGCCCAGACGGCTTATGTGCTTGACCAGTTTGACCCATCGGGAACCGGCGGCAACAATTACGCCAGCGGCCAGATTACCAATGTCTGGGGCAATTGGTTTGGGACCGCGTTCACCAGCGTGAGTTGGGATTCCACCAGCGATGCCGATACCAGCCCCGCGTCGGGTTCCCTGAAGATCACCGCAGCCTTCAATGGCACGAGTAATCAATTTGCGGTTTACAATGGCCTGAATGGCATCACCCCGGCTTTGATCGGGTTGTTCTACACGAATTTTCAATGTGATGTCCGCTTTGCGCCCGGATCGGCCACGGCCGTGATCGGCGGAGTTGCCACGTTTGGCCATCTGCAATTCGGCACCAGCACAGCCCTCGGCGGTCAGGCCTTTTTTGGCGGCCCCAGTTACGGCGTCGATATCGCCGCCACCAACTCCAACTGGGTTCATGTCAGCATTCCCATTGACCCGGTTACCTACACCAGCCTGCAGAACATCTACAGCGTGCTGATCCATATTTTTGGGCCGTACACCTCCCCCGCGTTGAATGGCAGCACGACATTGTGGGTGGATAATATCCGTTTTGTCGGTCCGGTTCCTGTCGTCAACAACTGCGTTGTGGATTGGAATGACGTGCACCAGAAAATCGACGGGTTTGGCGCCTCATCCGCCTGGCAAAGCATCTGGACCACCGCCCAGGCTGACCTGTTGTTTTCCACGAATAGTGGCATTGTGTACACCGACAACCTGGGAAAGAAAACCACCAACAATGGAGTGGGCCTCTCGCTGTTACGGACCCGGATTGCACCGGGTGGAACCACAGTGGAAAACACCATTATGCAGATGGCCCAGGCCCGCGGCGCCAAAGTCTGGAGCACACCCTGGAGCCCGGCTGCCGTGCCCTTCAAGAGCAACGCCAAT
The DNA here is from genome assembly GCA_964413165.1 of uncultured Bifidobacteriaceae bacterium. GTDB lineage: Bacteria > Verrucomicrobiota > Verrucomicrobiia > Limisphaerales > UBA11358 > UBA11358. Next base: position 55,105 of record CAYPSF010000004.1, on the reverse strand, counting down.
GTCAATGGCGGCGGTTTTCTGGGGACCCTGACCAATTATCAGGCCTACGCCTCGCAGCTGGCCGGCTATGTGGCCAACATGCAACACCAGTACGGAGTCAACCTCTATGCGCTCTCGGTCCAAAATGAACCGGATGCCCGGGTCACCACCTACGAGTCCTGCAACTGGACCGCTCAACAAATTCACGATTTTGTCCCGTACCTTTACGCGGCACTCACCGCCAGCAACGTCGCTTCAACCAAAATCATGCTGCCGGAAAGCCAAAACTGGCAGGATTATTCCAATCTCGCCGCCACCGCCATGAACGACCCCAACGTTGCCGCCGAAGTCGGCATCGTCGCCGACCACAATTATGATGGCAACAACGGCCCGGCTCAGCTGACCAAAAACAATTATGGCAAATCCCTTTGGCAAACGGAAGTTTCCCTGTTGTCCGGCAGCGATGGCAGCATCAACAATGGCATCTACTATGCCCAGCGGATCCATCTTTTCATGACCGTCGCCCGGGTAAACGCCTGGCATTACTGGTGGCTCATCAGCGGCTCGGGCGGAAACCAGGGATTGTTGGATAACAATGCCGCGATCACCAAACGGCTGTTTACCCTGGGCAATTACAGTCGGTTTGTCCGGCCGGGCAGTTACTGCATCGGCGTCTCCAACAATGCTTTTATTTCGGTCAGCGCCTATCAGGATACCAATTCCCTGGGGTTCGCCATTGCTGCCATCAATCCCAATTCCGCCAGCATCACCCAGATTTTTAATTTGACCCATTTCCCCGCGGTGACATCGGTGACCCCGTGGATCACTTCCAGCAATCTCTCATTGGCGGGACAATCCATTGTCAGCGTGGTGGATTCTTCCTTCACTTTTGCCCTGCCCCCTTTGAGCGTGACCACCTTCACCGGCCAGGGCAGCGCCAGTACCCCGCCCACACTGGCGCCGGTTGCCAACCGCAGCATCGATGTTGGATTTACCCTGATGATCACTAACACAGCCACCGATGCCAACCAACCGCCTCCTACCCTGGCATTTAATTTCCTTAACGCCCCGACCAATGCCACCTTGACGCCGCTCAACAATACCGACGCGGTCTTTGCCTGGCGTCCGATGGTCAGCCAGGCCAGCACTACCAACCTGATTACCGTACAAGTGGCCGAAAACGGAGCGCCCAATCTTGGGGCGACCAATAATTTCGTAATTGTGGTCAATCCTCTGACCCTCCCGAAAATCAGTTCAATCAACGTATCGGACGCCGGGATAAGTCTTGAGGTCGATGGCGGGCAAGGACCGGATTATACTCTGCTGACGAGCACCAACCTGATGAGCGGATGGCAGGTGATTGGCATTACGAACTCACCCGGAATGCCGCTCAGCCTGGAAGTTTCCAATTCAGCGGCACCCATGCGCTTTTATCGCATTCAAATCGGACCTTAAGCCTTGGCAAGAAGTTCACTGAACGTGATTATTTGAGATAGCTCAGAATGGGGCAATTGGCAGGCGCAAGTTTCCGGATCTCTTCCTGAAATTCAGCCGAACGTGACTGAAACAGCGGCAACCAGATAGTTTTTCCGCCCGGGCCGGAATAAATTCGAAGGTATGCCAGATTTGCCAGGTTGAACTTCCGCACCATCGAGATGTCCTGCCAGCGGACCAAAGAGCGCCGCCCCCAAAGCGAATGGCCGAAAATCCCATCCGGGGAAAAACCGACGGGGAAAAACCTGTTGATCGTCAAAGCCAACAAGACGGAAAATGGGATTCCAAAAAATATCACCGTCCACCCGCCGGCGATCAGGAACGACCTCCAATGAAGGTTGGCCGCTCCGTAATGGCGAACAACGAGACCCAGTGCCAGCACGAAGGCACCGGACATCCCGCCGACAAATTCGAAAAGAAAAACCGCCCCAATTGACGTCCGGAACCGTTTGATCTCTGGCGGGAACGAATTGGCCATGACCCGGTAACATTTGGGCCGCGGCCCCGGTTTGTCAAACCACGAATGAAGTTTGTTTTTTGCGAGATTTTTTTGATGACACTGCGCCCCGCGGAGTGAACAATGCTCGGGGAACGCATGACCGTCACGCTGTTCATTCCCTGTTATGTGGACGCGCTGTTTCCGCGCGCAGGCATCAGCATGGTGCAAATTCTCGAAAAGCTCGGCCACAAGGTCGTTTGCCCGTCGAACCTCATCTGTTGCGGCCAGCCCGCCTTCAACTCCGGTTACTGGAACGAGGCCTGGCCCGTCGCCATCAAAACCCTGCAGGCGCTCCGGAACGCCGAGGCTGTCGTCATTGGTTCCGGCTCCTGCGGCGCCATGGTCAAAAAGTTTTATCCGGAATTGTTCGCCGAGACCCGGCACGAGGAGCTGGCCAACCAGGTCGCCGCGCGCACCTGGGAATTTTCCGATTTCCTCGTCAACAAATTGAAGGTGACCGACCTCGACGCACGGTTCCCAGCCCGGGTGACGTTTCACGACGGTTGTCACGGCCTGCGCGAACTCGGCATCAAGACCCCGCCGCGAACGTTGCTGGCGGAGGTCCGCGACCTGGAACTCGTCGAGATGTCCGAGGCCGAGACGTGCTGCGGTTTCGGCGGCACGTTTGCGACAAAGTTCCCCATGATTTCCACCGCCATGGGCGACGTGAAATGCGCCTCCGCCGTCGAGACCGGCGCGGATTACATTGTGTCAGGCGATTCAAGCTGCCTGATGCATCTCCAGGGCTTGCTGAGCCGGCAGGGCGGCAAAATCAAAACCATCCACCTCGCCGAGGTGCTCGCCCAGAAATGAAATCCTTTTTACTATGGATCAACACGGATGAACTCGGCTGGATTGCCGAAAGGCGCTGCTGCGTTTGCTCCCTCTCCGCCAACGGAGTTGGGGGAGAGGGTCGGGGTGAGGTGGCGCGTCAAGCTCAAATCCTCTCACCCTGTCCCTCTCCCCGCTTGGGCGGGGCGAGGGGAAAAGCATCCTGCCATTCCGGGTTCATTCGTGTTCATTCGTTCCCATCCGTGGTTAAAACCCATTTGGCATGACCGGTAACGCCGCAAAATTTCTGAAGGACGCCGCGCTCGTCACCGCCGATTTGCGCCAGCGCCAGGCCATCCGCACCGCCCTAGGCAATTACGAAATCGCCCGCGACCAGCGCCAGGCCGCGTTCCGGGACTGGGAAACCGCGCGCCAGGCCGCCGCCGAAACGAAATGGGAAGCCATCAACCACCTCGACCGGCATCTCGAAGAATTTACCACCAGACTCACCGCGCGCGGGACCAATGTCCACTGGGCCAGCACCGACAAACAGGCGCGCGATATCATCATCGATATCGCGCGCGACAAAGCTGCGCGCACCATCATCAAGTCCAAGGCCATGACCGCCGAGGAGATTCATCTGAACGAGGCATTGCAACGCGCCGGATTTGAGGTGATTGAAAGCGACCTGGGCGAGTTCATCGTCCAGCTTCGCCACGAGGCGCCGTATCACATCGTATTTCCCTCGATGCACCTGACCCGCGGCCAGATCAAGGAATTGTTCCAGAGCAAGCTCGGCAACGCGCCCTCGGACAATCCCGAGGACCTCACCCTGATCGCCCGCCGCGTTCTCCGCGAAAAATTCCTAACCGCCGACGTCGGCATTACCGGCGCGAATTTCGCCATCGCCGAGACCGGCATGATTTCCATCACGGAAAACGAAGGCAACGCCCGGCTGACCGCCGCCCTGCCGAAGACAATGATCACCCTGCTGGGCATCGAGAAGATCTTGCCGCGCATGGCGGACCTCGCGTTATTTCTGCCGATGCTGGCGACTGCCGGCGCCGGGCAGCCGATGACGGGTTACAACACGCTTTATGGCGGCCCGCACCTGCAGGGCGAGAGTGACGGGCCGGTGGAATTTCACGTGGTGCTGCTCGACAACCACCGCACCCGGCTGCTCGCCGACCCGGAACAGCGCGACGCGCTCTATTGCATCCGTTGCGGTGCGTGCCTGAACGTCTGCCCGGTTTTCCGCAGTGTCGGTGGCCAAACGTACAACACCACCTACTCCGGCCCGATCGGCTCGGTCATCACGCCGCACCTGCGCGGCTTGCAGGATTGGAAGCATCTGTCCAGCGCGTCGTCACTGTGCGGCGCCTGCACCGCAGCGTGCCCGGTGAAGATCAACCTGCACCATCACCTGCTGCAGAACCGCCGCAATGCCGTGAGACAGAAGGCGTCGATCCTCGAACAATTCGGGTATGACCTCTTCGCGTCGCTGGTGAACCACCCGGTGTTGTGGTCGCTGGCAAAAACGTTCGGGCGCCTCGTCCAGCCGCTGAATCGCCTGGTGAAGGGCAGCGTATTCGACCCGGCGCGGTCCTGGACCAAAACCCGCGATCTGCCGCCGCTGGCGAAGGAATCGTTCAAGGATTGGTGGCGGAAACGAAAATGAACCCCTGGCCGCGATGCGGCGGATCCAATGACTGAACGCGAAAATATTCTGGGCCGGGTGCGCGAAGCGCTGAAAATAAAAACGCTTCGACCCGCGATGCCTGATGGCGACGACCCGCTGCCGGAGCCACCGGTGGCCGGCGCGCATCACTGGCTGCCGCCGGTCGGTCATGATTTCAAGGATTGGGTGGAACGGTTCAGCAAAAACGCCGTCGATTTGAAGTTTGAATTTCACCTGATGAGTTCCAGCGATGAAATGCGGCAGATGCTGCTCCGGTTGCGTGACGCCGAAGGCTGGAAACGTGCCGCCTGTCACTCCGGCATGTTGCCGGACGCCATCTGCCCGGCGCTGGGCATCCAGATGTTCAAGACCGACAAAGCTTATGACGTTCGCGAGTTGGAGCAGTGCGACGTGGGCATCAGCGAATGCGATGCGCTCATCGCGCAGACCGGCAGTGTGCTGCTGACGAGCCGCAGCGCGGGCGGACGCGCCCTGTCCATATTGCCGCCGCATCATGTGGTGCTGGCCCGGCGCGATCAGCTCGTGGCCGATTTGCCTGCTGCGTTTGATTTGTTGAAAGCGGAATACGGCAGCGATTATCCGAGCATGATTTCATTCATCACCGGCCCGAGCCGCACCGGCGACATCGAACGCATCCTCGTGCTCGGCGCGCACGGCCCGAAAAAGCTGACCGTCCTTTGCGTTTGAAGCCACCCCCCCGCCCCTTCGTTGTCACCCGTAACCAGAACATTTTTCCAACGTCTTAATTCAAAATGAAACACCGCTTCCGTGGATTCTTTTTCAGTGGTCTGACCTTCCTTTCCAGTTTCCTGGTCCAAAACAGCGGGGCTGCCGACCGCAACGCGGTAAGTTCGGTGAACGGTCTCGGCATGAAGCTGGTGGCCGTTGTCCCGGGCTCGTTTGTGATGGGTGCCGAGACAAATGAATTCGACCTCGGGCCGAAAACCGCTGAATCCAAGGACGGGCCGGCCTGGGACGAAATCCCGCGGCATAAAGTAACCCTCACCCACGGATTCCGCATGAGCGAACAGGAGGTGACCACGGAACAATTCCGGCAATTCCGGCCGGATTTCCAGCCGACCGGCGCCTTCGCGCCCTATGCCACCGGCGTGAGTTGGGCCGAGGCGATGGCGTTTTGCAAATGGTTAAGCGTCCGGGAAGGCAAAACCTATCGCCTGCCGACCGAGGCGGAATGGGAGTATGCCTGCCGCGCCGGCACAAAAACAATTTTCTGGAGCGGCGACCGGCCGCCAAAGGATGACGTGAACCCCTGGGGTTTGAAAGACATGCAGTCCGGCCCGGCCGAATGGTGCTATGACTGGCACGGCGAATATCCCGCAACGGAACAAACCGATCCGGTCGGCTATGCCGCCGGCTGGGCAAAAGTCGTCCGGGGCGGCGCGGTGCGATCAGTGACAGTGAAAAATGCCGGTGGCAGCGAGGACGTCCAGCCGGACCCCGCGCCGGTGTGGCGCCGGAGCGCGAACCGCTGCAGCCTGATGCCCGACACGCCGCCGTACGATACGAACCACATCTGCCAGTTCGTCGGTTTTCGGGTGGTGGAAGGCGATTGGCCGAAGACCCCGCCGCTGCCCTGGACGCCGGAATTGCCGTTGCAGGGAGTGAAACAGCAACCTGCGGACTGGTCGGCCGGGCCGGATGCGCAAAAGCCTTATTTCAAGGCACGCGTTATCATCCCCAGCCCGCCGGACTTTACAAGCGCCGAAGATTGTGCGGCGGTTGGCTACAGCCGGGCGGTACAGGGTAAGGTCCACAGCGGCGGCATTACCTATGCACCGAACGGTGATTTGCTGGCAATCTCATTTTCATCCAGCCCGGGCAAGAGCGAATCGGCGCCCAACACGTGCATGGTGGTAACGCGGCTCCGGCGCGGAGCGGAGCAATGGGACCTGCCCGAATTGTTTTACAAACTTTCCGGCCTGAACGACCAGAGCGGGCTCCTCTGGAACGACAACGGGACGATCTGGTTCTTCGGCGGCGGCCGGGACCTGGGGCAGGTCCCCTTCCGGTTCACTATCAGCACGGACAGCGGCGCAACGTGGAGCGAATTGCAGCCGGCGGTGGTTAGCGGTGCGACCGGTTCCTTCACCGCCCAGCCCATCACCAGCGCCTTCCGCGGACCGGACGGTACCATCTACGTGGCCACTGATTCCCGGGGTGCAAAGAGTCTGCTCTGGGCCAGCAAGGACGGGGGAAAAACGTGGCAGGACACTGGCGGCCGGACGGGCGGACGACACACGACTTTTGTGCTGCTCAAGGATGGCCGCATCCTCGGCATGGGGGGCAAGGACAGCTCAGTGGAGGGATACATGCCCAAAAGCTACTCGTCGGATTTCGGCCGCACCTGGAGCGCTTCGGAAAAAACACCGTTCGCAGCTCTGGGCAGCAATCAACGACCCAAAATCCTCCGGCTGGCGGACGGCAAACTCTTCTTTGCCGGTGATTTCCAGAACATCCGGCTGATCAGCTCACCGCCGCCGGCCGATATCACGGAACGCGGCTCTTATGTGGCGCTTTCGAGCGATGAAGGCCAGACCTGGACCATCAAGCGCCTGGCGCTGGCGACCCCACACAACGGCTGGACGGGCAAGCCGCCGCCGGGAAACGGCAAACCGCAACATGGGTACGGCACGCTGGGCTATTGTGATGCCGTGCAGACGCCGGATGGGCTGGTTCATCTGATGACCAGCAAAGGCAGACCCTCGATGCACTTCGCGATGAACGAAGCGTGGATCCTCTCCCCGGAAACCGGCGAAGCCAGTCAGGTGACCGAATCCAAGGGCAAAAAAATCATCCGGGAAACGGAAAAATGGCCGAATGGCCGGACCCGGTTAGACTGGAGCTGGTTCAGGGCGGCGAACGGAACACCCGTGCTGCAGGGCAAGGAAACCTGGTGCTATGAAAATGGCGACCAGCAATATGTCGTGACCCGCGAGAACGGGAAGAAAATCAGCCACGAGGCATACTTCCGCCGGGACGGCTCGAAGCAGTGGACGCGTGACTACCAACCGGACGGCGAAATGGTCTGGACCACTTACTGGCCCAATGGAAAGAAGAAGTCCGAATCGCACTGGCGGGACAGCTGGGCGCAGGGACTGACAACCGATTGGGACATCGATGGCCGGGTGCTGCGGGAAATCCATTTCCAGGACGGAAAAAATCTCTCGGCGGCTGCCAATCCCAGTGACGACTAAACCCCCTGACCGGGCCGGATTTCAACCGCGCCCGGCAACATCACCGAAACCGGCGATAAAAATGCAGTTGATTTCCTGTTGCGTAAAGAACGGCTTGGCCATAAGTTTGTCCATTCCGCGATATTTATGAGCGAGCCCACGACCCCACCAAATGCCAAAAAGATTTTGGTGGTGGATGACGATGAAGTCATTCTGAGAACGTTGTCCATTACCCTGAGTTCCAATGGCTATTACGTTTATCTGGCAGCCGACGGCCCCGAAGCCGTCCGCGTCGTTACCCGGGAAAAGCCAGATTTGATCCTGCTGGATATTGTTTTCCCGGTCGATGCGGCAAACGTAGGCGGGGCGTTGCAGGACGGATTTTTCATCATTCAGTGGCTCCGCCGCATGGGCGAAGCGGAGGGCATTCCCATCATCGTCATTTCCGGGGACAACTCGACGAAAGACAAACAACGGTCCATGGACGCAGGAGCGGTGGACTTCTTTACCAAACCGATTGATACCACCGCCTTGCTGGCCGCTATTGCCAGGGTGCTGGGCGGAGCGGGCGCCGGTCAGAAGCCGAAACCAGCCTGAATTTCGGCCGGGTCGGCGTTTCACCCGCGAAATCAAACCGGCCCGTTTACTGGGGAAATCCGCAACTTCGCTTCTCGTTTTCCCGCCAAAGACCTGAAATTGACCTGCTTAGGGATGAATTCCAGGTTGATTTTTCAATAACAGAAGGTATGTTAATTCAGGTTGGTCAACAAATAAAAGTCATGAATGAAAACATGACCAAACCAAATGCCAGAAAGATCCTGGTTGTGGATGACGACAAGGTCATTTTGAGGACGTTGTCCATGGTGCTCACCAATGTGGGTTATCAGGTATTCACAACCACCGATGGTCCGGGAGCCGCCAGTTTCGTTTCCGGGAAAAAACCGGATTTGATCCTGCTGGACCTCCAGTTCCCCCCGGACGCGATGAATGTGGGCGGGGCGTTGCAGGACGGCTTTTTTATCATGGAATGGCTCCGCCGCATGGGTGAAGCGGAGAACATCCCGATTATCATCATCTCGGCGAACCACCTGAAGAAAGACCATCAACGCGCCCTGGACGCCGGGGCGGTGGCCTTCTTCGCCAAGCCGATTGATCATCTTGCATTGCTGTCCTCCATTCGCGTCGCGCTTGGTGAAAGCGTGGCCAATGAATTGCCGGCTGCCGCGTAAATTTCCACGCCGCAGGAGAGTCCACCTAGACGCCGCCAAACCGGCGATGCCGGCGCGCATATTCCTCCAGCGCGGCAAAGAATTGCGGCTTGCGAAAGTCCGGCCAGAGTGTGGGGGTGATGACCAGTTCGGCATAGGAAATCTGCCATAACAGGAAATTGCTCACCCGCATCTCGCCGCTCGTGCGAATCAACAGGTCCGGGTCCGGAATATTCCGCGTGTACAAATGCTGGGCGAAAACCTGTTCGGTGATGTCCGCCGGATCGAGCTTGCCCCGCTTCACCTTCTCAGCGATGCCCCGCACGGCATCCACGATTTCAATGCGGCTGCCGTAACTCAAGGCCATGACCAGCGTCAGGCCGTTGTTTTTGGCCAGGGTGGCCATGGATTTGCGGAGGTGCTCCTGCACATTTTCCGGCAGGCGATAGATCTGGCCAATGACTTCCAGCCGCACGTTGTTCTTGTTCAACTCCGGCGTCTCGCTCTTGAGATAGTGGATGAGATACTTCATCAGCGCATCCACCTCGTCCTTCGGCCGGTTCCAGTTCTCGGCGGAAAAGGCGTAAAGCGTGAGATATTTAATCCCCAGTTCGCCCGAGGTACGGATGATGATGCGCGCCGACTCCGCCCCCTGCCGGTGACCCTCGATGCGCGGCAGGCTGCGCTGCTTGGCCCAACGGCCGTTGCCGTCCATGATCACCGCAACGTGCTGCGGCAGCGACGCTTTGGCCTCGGCGCTCAGATTTAGAGGTGCGGGACTCATTGTTCGATCCGCAGATTATGCCGATTGTGCCGATTTCAAAACTGCAAAAAAATCGCGTTAATCCGCGATATCTGCGGGGACTCTAGCGTTAGACAAAAATCGTCTGGTCGCGACTCGGGCCGACCGAGGCGATGGCCAGTTTGGCCCCGGTCAATTCGGCAATCGCCTTCAAATACGCGCGGGCCTTTGGCGGCAGTTGCTTCCACGTCCGCGCCTTGTCGGTGGGCGCGCGCCAGCCGGAGAATTCCGCGTACACGGGTTCGCATTCCGCCAGTGTCTGGGCATCGTTGGGAACAAAATCGTAACGCGCCCGGCCGTGGCGATACGCAACACAGACCTTGATGGTCTCCACCGTGTCCAGGCCGTCGAGATTGGTGACCGCGAGCTCGTCAATGCCATTGACCATGGTCGCGTGCCGCGTCGCCACGCTGTCAAACCAGCCGCAACGCCGCGCCCGCCCGGTCGTGGCGCCGAATTCGCGCCCCATCGCGTGCAACATGTCCGCAACCACAGCATCCTCCGTCGGCAACGGCCCCTCCCCCACCCGCGTCGTGTACGCCTTCATCACGCCGACCACGTCGTCCATCTTATTGGGCGCCACACCGGAACCCGTGGACGCGCCGCCGGCGGTCGTGTTCGATGACGTGACGAACGGGTACGTGCCGTGGTCGATGTCGAGGAATGTGCCTTGAGCGCCCTCGAACAGAATATTGTCACCCCGTCGCGTGGCCTGGTGCAGCAGTACGACCGTGTTGGCGGTGAATGGCTTCAGGTATTTGCCGGCCGCCCGGTATTCGGCCAGGACCTGCTTGAACGAGAGCGGTTTGGCGCCGAGCGCGCGCAGCACCTCGTTGTTTTCCTTGATCCGCAGCCGCAGCTTTTCCTCGAACCGCGCCGGGTTTACCAGGTCGATCATCCGCAACCCGACCCGCGCCGCCTTGTCGCCATAGGCCGGCCCGATGCCGCGCTTGGTGGTGCCGATCTTGTTTTTGCCCTTGAGCACCTCCCGCTGCGCGTCCAGCTCGCGATGATACGGCAGAACGACGTGCGCGGTCTCGCTCACGACCAGGTTGTGGCTGATCTTGACGCCGAGCTTGCGGAGCCCCTCGATTTCGCTGACGAGGCCGACGGGATCGATGACCACGCCGTTGCCGATGACGCACAATTTGCTTTTGCGCAGGATGCCTGACGGCACGAGGTGCAGGACGTATTTTTGCTTGCCGATGAAAACGGTATGCCCGGCGTTGTTGCCGCCGGCGTAGCGGACGACAATGTCCGCGTCTTCCGTCAGCACGTCGATGATTTTTCCTTTGCCTTCGTCGCCCCACTGGGCGCCAACCAGAATTGTATTTGCCATATTTGTTCGTTGAACCGTCAAATCGTTTAACCGTTAAATCGCCCGCCGGTTCAACCATGGAGCGGTTCAACGATTTAACGTGTCGCCCGCGGCAACAAAAATCCCCGAACGTGAATTCGGGGCAAAGCGCGTGTCTTTGCAAAAAGAGGCTAGGGATGCAGGCGGCCGATGTCAATTCCACAAAGTGCTTTCAGGCCGCGGGAAGCTAAAATCCAAAAAAACGGGATGGCGGAGAGAGGGGGATTCGAACCCCCGATACGGTTTAACCCGTATAACGGTTTAGCAAACCGTCGCCTTCAGCCACTCGGCCATCTCTCCACCGGAAACCATCCTGACTGGTTCAAACAGTCTGGCAATTGCGATTGGAGAGTCAAGAACGGAGGCAGGTTTTGCGGCGACGTTCAGAGTTTTGGACGCAGGTCGGAATAGATTCAAGCACCAGCCCCGGGTGAAGCAGACCCATCAGCCGTTTCCGGACAATCAGGATGGCCGCCATCCCACCGGCCAACGCCCAAATTCCCGGTTCCGGCACGGACTGAACGCCCCCCATAACAGCTATGTACGTTCCGCCAATGTCGGTGGCGACAACACTGTTGTGCCCGTCGGCACCGAACCTGATCAGGACGTTGTTATCCATGGTCGGCCCGCCGATTCCGTCATTGTACATGCTCGCAAAGGTGGCAAAAAGATTGCCATCCAGGTCAAAAACAAGATCGCAGGGGGTGTCGATGCTGCCGGGCGGAGGAGCGCCGCTGCTGCCGTAAGGAGCCGGATAGTCGGCGATGCTGGTCAACAGACCGCCATTGCCATGGATATTACATCCGTTCTGCAAGGCCAGGTAAAAATGTCCGGCGACGTCAACCGCCATCCCCTCGACCGAACTGAAAGAACTCATCAGCGTGGACCGGGTCCCGGTGGAATTAAATTGTTCAACGGTGCGAAGGGTGTTGGCAAAGATATTCCCGGCGTTGTCTGCGGCCAGATAAGCGCCATCGGAACAGAAGCTTATTCCCGTGGCAAAGCTGGAGACATGCCCGCTGGAATCGATTTTTGAGATCGTCTGGCTACCTTGGCTGCCGGCATAAAGGTTGCCGAACGGGTCGAAAGCCAGCGCCGAAGGGCCGTTCAAGCCGGTGGCAAAGGTGGACATGTTTCCAGCCAGGTCGAATTTCAAAATGGTTCCGTCGCCGGAATCCGCAACGTAGAGATTGCCCGCACCGTCGAAAACCAGGTCCTTGGGACTGTCCAGGCCGCTGGCAAAGATGGATGAGGCGCCACTGGGACCAATTCGCGAAATGGTGCCCGCGCCGGTGTTGGACACGTAAACCGTATCGGCCTGGCTGGCGTTGCCCCCAAGGATAACCGAAGTCAGAATCGCAAAGATTAAAGAAACAGGTTTGTTGTAAAGCATTGCCGCAAAATGTATTTCTTGTTGTTTCCGTGATTGGCTGTTTGATTCCCGCCACTCTTGCCTGTCATAAGTTGTTTATAAATGACCCGAACAAATCATACGAATGATTGCTTAGTCGTTCCTCCAGCACCAAATCGACATCATCATTACGTCCGGCAACTAATCAAACTTTCTCCTCCCTGCATAGCGGGGAAGCTTACTAATAGTTCACCGCTATTACTGTGTCAAGAAATAAGACAGAAATGTCCAAAATCGGCTGAAAATACGGCGGTTTTGGCGAGGAACGCTATTGCAGCGGGGGCTGATGGCGGATAGTATGAACGACCAGTTTTTGAAAACGAATGACGGCAGACATCTTGAACCAGATTAAAATGGAAAGGTAATATGGAAAAGAAACGGCTCATCGAAAAAGATCCCCAGTTGCAAAAAGACGATTTGATTGTCATCACCGGCGCCGGCGGCTTCATTGCCGGCAATCTGGCCCTGTATTTCAAAAACAAGGGCTTCACCCGCATCCGGGCGGTGGACAAGAAACCGCTTTATGAATGGTATCTGAAGGTGCCGGGGGTCGAATCCATTTGCCTGGATGTCAGCCACGAGGAAAATTGCCGGCGCGTTTGTGAAGGCGCCGTCGAGGTGTATCAGCTGGCCGCCGACATGGGCGGCATGGGCTTCATCGAGCGGTTCCGCGTGGAGTGCCTGCGCAGCATCCTGATCAACACCCATATGGTCGAGGCGGCCTATCAGGCGGGCGTCCGCCGCTATTTTTATTCATCGTCGGCGTGCGCCTACAATATTCTGCTGCAACAGGACCCGAAAGTTCGCGCGTTGAAGGAATCCGACGCCTATCCGGCCATGGCCGAGCGCGGCTACGGCTGGGAGAAGCTCGTTTCCGAAATGTTTTGCCAGGAATACTGGGCTGAACGCGGCATGAAAACCGCCATCGCCCGCTTCCACAACGTCTATGGCCCGCACGGCACCTGGGATGGCGGCCGCGAAAAAGCCCCCGCCGCCCTGTGCCGCAAGGTCATCGCCGCCATCGACAAGCAGGACATGAACATCACCATCTGGGGCGACGGCACGGCGACGCGCAGTTTCATGTACATCGACGATTGTGTGAAGGGCATCGACATGATCATGCATTGCGATGACCTGATTGCGACGCCGATCAACCTCGGTTCCAGCGAACTCGTCTCCATCAACGAACTGCTTTCCAAGGTGGAAAAGATTGCGGGCGTCAAACTCAAGCGGCATTACGACCTGACGGCGCCGCGCGGTGTGGCCGGCCGCAACAGCGACAACACTTTCATCAAAAAGACGCTCAAGTGGGAGCCGAAAACGTCGTTGGACGACGGGCTGGCCGCCACTTACAAGTGGATCAAAGAGCAATATCATGACCGGAAGAAGGGCAAACGCGTTGTGGAATGAAAAAAACGCCGTTGGTCACCGAGGTCATCGGTGCCATTCCCAACCGCTTGCAACTGGCGGGTGGCTGGATTGACCAGCCTTTCGTCTCCCGGCTGAATCCCCGGCCACCCGGTTCCATGGTTGTCGTGGCGCTGGAACCGACTTTTCGGGTGATGGACCGGTCCGGTTGCGCCAGCGGAACGCGGGCCGTAGCCACAAAATTATGGCGGGGCCGCCTGCCCGCCCGCCCGCCGGAGGAACTGGTCCGTGAACTTTACGAGGCCGAAAACCATGGCAAGGCCGAACCCAGCGGGTCCCAGGACATGATCGGCCTGGTTTATCCGGGCATCAACCGCTTGGATTACGATTTCGCGGCCAACGGCGGCGTGTTCCCGTCACACATCGAGACTCTGGACCGGATGCGACCGGCTCGCTGGCTGGAAAAAATCCTGCACCTGCTGCCGGTCGAACCGCGCCCGGATGGCTACAGTCCGTTGGGCAGGAAAAATCTCGACCCGAAGTGGATCCTCCGGCTGGGCCAAACCGGCAAGGATTGTTTTGACGCAATCCGGCAGATGGACGTAAACGCGTTGGGGACCTCCCTCAACCAAACCATGCTTTGCTGGGAAAAACTCCTGCCGCACGTCGTCCAGCACCCGCTCATCAAGTGCGACTTGAAGGCGCTGTTGAAGGTTTACCAGAATAATTTTCCCGGCGCGATGTTCTCCGGCTGCGGCGGCGGCTACCTGCTCGTCGCCTCAAAGGAAAAAGTCCCGGGGTCATTTCAAGTCACTGTTCGCACCACCCACCGATGAATTCCCGCCAAGTTGTCGTCACCGGCGCGTTCGATGATCTCCGCTCGCAGCACGTGCGTTTCCTGGAAGCGGCCGCGACGCTGGGCGCACTGACCGTGCGGCTATGGCCGGATCGCACGATTCGGGAGCTCACCGGTCAGCCGCCGAAATTTCCCGAAGCCGAACGTCTTTACTTTCTCAGCGCCATGCGTTACGTCAGCCGGGTCCTGCCCGTTACCGGCCCGGTGACTCGCGATGAACTTCCGGCCGCGAATGATTCTCCACCTCAAATGTGGGTGGATGAAGCCGGTCCGGACAACGAAGCGCGGCAGGCGTTTTGTCGGCGGCAAGGCCTCGAATATTGCGTGCTGGGTGAGGATCAATTGAAGGGTTTTCCCGAACCGGCGCCCTTGCCCGCCGTCCCCGGCCGAAAAAAGGTGATCGCCACCGGTACTTACGACTGGTTTCACTCCGGCCACGTGCGCTTTTTCGAGGAGATCAGCGCTTATGGCGACCTTTATGTCGTCGTCGGTCACGACGCCAACATCCGGTTGCTCAAAGGCGAGGGGCATCCCCTCCTGCCCCAGGCCGAACGCCGCTACCTCGTCGGATCCATCAAATACGTCAAGCAGGCGCTGATTTCCAGCGGCGACGGCTGGCTGGATGCCGATCCGGAAATCCGGTGCCTGAAACCGGACATATATGCGGTGAACGAGGACGGCGACAAGGGCGGCAAACGCGAGTATTGCGAAAAGAACGGCATCGCATACCTCGTGCTCAAGCGCGTCCCCGCCCCCGGTTTGCCCCAGCGTTCCAGCACCAATTTGAGGGGGTTTTAGCCTGATGCTTCAGTTCGATTGATTTCAGGCTTGTTTTTTGGGGCTTTGAACGAAAAACTGTTGATTCTTTATGGAATTGCAAGACGCACCGGCGACCTTTTTATTTAAACTGTGGCCCTGGTTTGAAGCCAACAAGACCCGGCTGATGGCAGCCGGCGGCATCGTCATTGTCGCCGCCGGTGTGATTTACTTTTACACCTGGCAGCAGAATCAAAAGCAGATCACCGCCGGCCAGGCGTTGACGCAACTGATGTTGTCGGACCAGCGCAGTGCCGGGCCCGGACAGCAGGCCAGCCTGTTCCTGAAAATTGCCCGGGACTATCCCAACACGACCGCCGGAGAACGGGCCCTGTTGCAAAGCGCCACGCTGTTGTTTGAGGCCGGAAACTATGCCGACGCCCAGACGCAGTTCCAGGAGTTTCTCAATCAATACCCGAGCAGTTTCTTCGCCGCCCAGGCCTCACTCGGGCTGGCCTCCAGCCAGGACGCCCAGGGCAAGGCGGATCTGGCCGCCGGCACTTACCAGCGGATTTATAACACCTATACCGAGGAGATGCCGGTCAATATGGCCAGGTTTGGTATGGCTCAAATCAATGAACGCCAGGGCAAAGTAACCGACGCCATCAATCTTTATCAGGATATCATGCGCGCCATGCCCAACAGCCCGCTCGCCGCGGAGGCCGGGTTGCGCATCATGGAATTGAAAATAAAACAACCGTCGGCTTCGACCGTCACCACGCCCGCGGTTTCGTTCAAGCCCACCCCCTGAGCCATGAAGCTCACCCTTATCGGTACCGGTTACGTTGGACTGGTCACCGGCGCCTGCTTCGCCGAAGTCGGCCACCAGGTCCTGTGCGTGGATAACGACACGGCCAAGGTCAAGCTGCTCCAGTCGGGCGGCATACCGATCTATGAGCCGGGGCTCGAGGAATTGGTGAAAAAGAATGTCGCCGCCGGCCGGCTGGCCTTCACCAGCAGCACCGCCGAGGGCGTCCAGAAATCCGAGGTGATCTTCATCGCCGTGCCCACGCCGCCCCAGGCCGACGGTTCGGTGGATTTGAGCTTCATCGAACGGGTCGCCCGCGATATCGCCGCTGCCATGACCACTTATAAAATTGTCGTGGACAAAAGCACCGTGCCCGTCCGGACCGGCGAAAAAGTCGCCGAAACCATCAAACGCTATTGCCCGGCCAAGGTGGACTGCGATGTGGTCAGCAACCCCGAGTTTCTGCGCGAAGGCTTCGCCGTCGGCGATTTGATGAAACCCGACCGCGTGGTCATTGGGGTTCGCTCCGAGCGGCCCATTGCCGCCATGAAGGAGGTCTACGCGCCATTTAACGCGCCGATTGTGGTCACCGACATCAGTTCCGCCGAGCTCATCAAGCACGCCTCGAATTCCTTCCTCGCCCTCAAGATCTCCTACATCAACGCCATCGCCGCCATTTGTGAGGCCACCGGGGCCAATGTCCAGGAAGTCGCCGCCGGCGTGGGCCTGGACGAACGCATCGGCCGCCGCTTCTTGAACGCGGGCATCGGCTTCGGCGGCAGCTGTTTTCCCAAAGACCTCAGCGCCTTCATCAAAATTGCCGAGCAAAACGGCTACGATTTCCGCCTGCTCCGCGAAGTCCAGCACATCAATGCGGAGCAAATGGAGCGCTTTGTCAAAAAAATCACCGACACCCTCTGGGTGCTCAAGGATAAAACCATCGGCGTGCTCGGCCTCGCCTTCAAACAAAACACCGACGACGTCCGGATGTCCCCGGCCATTGACCTTTGCCAGCGCCTGCAAAAGGAGGGCGCGGCCCTGCGCGTGCACGATCCCAAAGCCATCGACAAGGCCAAAGCCGTGCTCATGAATGTGACCTACGTGGACGATATGAACGCCGTGGCCGAGGGTTGTGACGCGCTGGTCGTGGCCACCGAGTGGGACGAGTTCAAAAAGCTCGATCTCGAACGCGCTCGCAAATCACTCTCCCATCCCATCATGTTCGATGGCCGCAACCTGTTCGACCCCGCGGAAATGAAACGGCTTGGCTGGGTTTACAAGAGCGTTGGTCGTTGAACCGTTGAACGGTGTATTCGTTTAACCGTGAAAATTCAACGCTGTCCGGGCCGGTTCAACGATGTAACGGTTCAGCAATTTAACTGCGATGCAAACCATCGATGTCGCTGCAGCTTTGATTTTCCGGGACGGCAAACTGCTGATCACCCGGCGCCAAGCCCGGGCGCATCTCGGCGGACTGTGGGAATTTCCGGGCGGCAAGCGTGAGCCGCACGAAACCTTCGAACAATGCCTCGTCCGCGAAATCCACGAGGAACTCGGCGTGGCCATCGCCGTTGGCGGCCGGTTTGAATCCATTACCCACGCCTACCCGGAGAAGACCGTCCGCCTGGAGTTCTTCATCTGTCGATTGCCCGCCGGCGAGCCGCGACCGCTCGGCTGCGAGGCCCTGCAATGGGTGGCCGGACCGGAACTGGCCGATTACGAATTTCCCGCCGCGGACGCGCGGTTGCTGCAAAAGCTGCAAAATTCGCCGGCATTGTGGGCCTGAGATTGAAGCGGCAGCCGCGGAGCGGCGAAACAAAGTAGCCCACGGCGTCGCCGTGAGTTAAAAGGAGAGCGAACTAAAGCCCCGGCAGGGGCGGCAGAACAAGAGCGCAAACGGAAGCGGGCCTTCTTCCGCGCCACCAGAATTCTCACACCTTCCCGTAAACCTCTTCAATGATCTGACGGAAGTTGTTTTCGCCCACCTTGACAATGCCCATTTCACGGTGGGCGTTCTCGGACGAGTCGCTGGCGTGCGCAGCATTCACCATGATGGTCGAGCCGAATTCGCGCCGGATTGACCCGGGCGGCGCCTTGGATGGATCAGTCGGCCCCAGCACATCGCGGATTTTGGCGACGGCATTAACGCCTTCATAGGCCAGCGCAATGCACTTTTCCGTGCCGGACCGGGTCCATTCCTCCTGCGGCAATTCCGACGGCGCATGGCCCGACATGAAACGGACGATGTTCTCGAATTGATTGTCGCCGAAGGTCGGGCCGAGAACGTCGCCCAGTTGCTTTTCCTCGGCCGCGGGGATTTTGAAGCCGAATTCCTTTTCCAGCACCGTCTTGGCCTTGGCCCCCACCATGTCTTTGAGCTTGGTGCGAAGCACCTCGCGCACGGGACCGTAAAATTCCATCGCCTGGGCCACGCTCATGCGGTGCACCTTGATGCCGACGATAAACAGGCCGGTGCGCGAAAAAAAGTCGATGACGTTGCCGGGCCGTCCGGTGGCGAAACGGAAGTTGTCAGGCTTGATGAGCACCAGCGTCCGTTCGCCGGTTTCGCCGGGAGGATAGGCGATGACGTTTTCCAACACGCCACCGTCCTGGTCGGAATGACGCGCCCACAGTTTGATTTTGGCGTCCGCCTCCTCCATGTTTGGCGCTGCCAGCACCGCTGGTTCAAAATAGCGGACCTGGCCGTCGTCTTCCACCACCAAGTCACCATAAGTGTCGCGGATCGTTTCCCCCACGCGCCGCTCCGGGGTGAGATTGCCGACCACCGAACGGACCTTGCGCACGGCATCCTCGCCGCGGAACAGCAACGTCATGACCCGCCGCCGACGCCCGGTCTTGGGGTCGGGCGAGAATTTCTGGAGGACATACTGCTGAAGCAATTCCTGAATGCGCCGGTCCTGCGGGTCCCGGGCGGAAACAATGGTCTCGGAATATTCCTTCACCAGCTCGATGCTGGGAGCGAACATGCGCGCCGCCGCCAGGTCCAGACCCGTCCGCGAAATCAGCCGGCTTAGGATGCCCCCCGTGCGTGATTTATACAGGGAATGGGGCGTGATGATGACATAAGCGAGTTGTTGAGCCATAATTTTAGCTGGTGGTCGGCGGATTGACCGGCGTTGCGCCGACAGCGGCTTTGCCACCTAAAATTTTGAACATGACCGTGCCACAGGTCGGGCATTTGCCCTTGATCGCCTTGCGCCCGTTTTTCATCGTCTCTTCGACGCCGTTGGCGATTTCTTTCTTGGCTTTGCACTTAACGCAATATCCTTCGGCCATAAAATCTATACCGCCCTGCGCTTCATGCGCCGGACGGTCTATAAGCTTAAGGGTGGCTGTCTGGCCACGTCAACTGGGAAAGGCCGAATCAATACAACTTGTTGAAAACAAATAGTTTGTAATTTATGCCAGTCTCAGTCCAAGTCCTGTTGGCGGAGGGTGGTTTTGAGGATTTTACCCGCGGCATTTCGAGGCAAAGCCGGCCTGAAAACCACCTTTTTGGGCACTTTATAGTCGGCCAGCTTGTTACGAAGATGTTGCAACAGGGCTTTTTCCTCGGGATTTGGCCCTTCCATCGCCACAAATGCCACCGGTAGCTCCCCTTTGCGCGCGTCAGGCACCCCAATCACCGCCGCTTCCTTTACCCCGGGATACTGGTAGATCACCTCCTCGATCTCCCTCGGATAGACGTTGATTCCATTCACGAGCAACATGTCTTTTTTGCGGTCCGTGATGTAAAAATAACCGTCTGCATCGTGATAACCGATGTCGCCGGTCAGCAACCAGCCGTTGCGCAGCGCCTGCGCCGTTTCTTCCGGATGGTTCCAATAGCCCTGCATCACGTTGCCACCCCGCACACAAAGCTCGCCAATCTCACCCACCCCAAGGATTTTGCCCGCTTCATCCTGCGCGCTCAACTCCACGTTCGGAATTGGCCGGCCAATCGAACCCGGCTTGCGCACGCCATGAATCGGGTTCTTGGATACCACCGGGCTGGCCTCGCTCAACCCGTATCCTTCCAACAGCGGGATGCCGAATTTCGCTTCAAAATCCTGCAACACCTGCACCGGCAACGGGGCCGAACCGCTGATGCAAAGGCGAAACGGTAATTTGATGGATGCGGGCAAACCGGCCAGTGTGCGGTAAAATGGCGGGATGGCCGGCAGGATGGTCGCCTGGCGCGCACACATTTCCTGCAAAATCTGCCGGGGCTGGTTCAGCGACTTCACCAGCACTATCGTCCCGCCGATGATCAGCGGCAGGAAAATCCCCACCGTCAGCATGTAACTGTGGAACAACGGCAGCAACACCGCCATGCGGTCCTCGCGCACTGTCTCCAGTACAATCCGGCAGCTCTCCACGTTGTGCAGCAGGTTGCCATGCGACAGCATCGCCCCCTTCGGCCGGCCCGTCGTGCCGGACGTGTAGATGATGACTGCCAGGTCCTGCTCGCTTCGCTCGCAATTTACGATTTCAGGATTGTCTGCCTGAAAGTCTTCGACTCTGAAGATTTTAAGCTGCGGCCTTGCCTCGATCAACGCGGGGGCGTGGACGGCCAGTTCTTCGTCGGTGATGAGCACGTCGATGCCGGCATCCTTCAGGATGTAATTTACTTCGTCCGGCTTGAGAAAATTATTGATGGGCACGAGCACGGCGTCGGCGCCGAGGACCCCGAAAACCGCCGGGACGAATTCCGGCCGATTTTTGAGCCAGAGCCCGACCCGATCGCCGGGCTTCACGCCGTATTTGCCGGTCAACGCCGCGGCCACAGCCTCGGATTGGGCGAACAGCGTGGAGTAAGAGAATTCGCTGTCGCCCCAGTACAGGGCGATCTTGTCCGGCTGCTTTTGCACCGAAGCGGCAAACGCCGCGGCCAGGTTCATGGTGCCAGACGTTACGGGAAACCCCCGCCGACTGGCAAGACCCGCCCGTTCGGTGTCCCGGCTTCAGCCAGCCCCGATGAGGAATCGGAGGGGCGATCTCTGCGAACTCTCAATCTTTAGCCACGGATTGACACCGCGCAAAGCCACATGACGGCAGGCATCCGGGCTGGCTGCTGTCCTGATTTGCCTGCTGTAAAGTCGAGCCTCTGGCTCGATAGTTGAGCCGGAGGCTCAATGCTGCATCAAATCAGGACTACCCCGGGCTGAGTAAGCTGGACAAATGCAGTTTACAACGATAATCTACCTTCGTAATGTAACGGCGCCGGGCCGCAAATGGTCAACCCACTATGAGTCAGGTGACTATGCGCATTCTATACATCATCATCACTGTTCTGGCCTTACTGCTACTTGGACTTTCTATTATCGAGATTCGCCAGGAGAAGGAGTTTCTCGCCAAAGTCGAAGACGTTCGGCGAATGCTGGCAGAGATGGACACGCCTGCCGTAAAGCAGGCACACCAGGCGGGGCTTGATCGCATTGCCAGAAAAGGCAAGGGTTGGATTGTGGTCGCCTGTGGCAGCGCCGCGATTTTTGTTTTCGGGATCGGTGGTATTATTCTTGAAAGGAAGAGCCCCGCTCATAAAGTTGCCGTCTGACAAATGCACGCCTGATCTCACACGCAAGCATGACACATCGTCCCATATGGTGGTCTAGTTCGGGGGTGTTTCTAATTTGCATCATCCTGGCTGGCATTGTCACCAACCTGATCTTTCGGACGCCGAAAACTACTGGTGGCGGCGTGGGGATGATGTTTGTTGTAATTGTCCTGGCGGTGATTTTCAGAGCAACCTTTCAGTTTTTTATGAGCAAGCGGCAAAAGCGAAAAGATGAGAGATTGAAACAGGATGAGAGCCATGTGGGCTAACAAATCCAGCAGATCATCTGCTTTTCAAGTTACCAGCGGGCAACGTGGGATGGCGGCTTCCTGCGTTGCCGAAGTTATGCAGCAGGACAGGACAGTTCCCGTGCACCTGAGATCTGAAGGTTAGATGACACTTTCTGGCGATGAACTTGAAGACATCAATTCGGGCAGCTGTTTACTTGCTGGTTTATCTGGGTGTGCCAATCGTGGCGGGCGAACTTGCCAATCAGACGGTGGGTGCGGTGTTGGGCATTGTCTACATTTTCCTTCTTGTTCCGCTCGGGATATTGAAGCTGATCGACTTTTATCACACAAATGATGGCACAACGTTATTCAGCCGAATCTTCAATCTGCTGTTCGGTGGGCCGCTTGCGTTTTTTGGCCTGGTGTGTCTCGTGGCCGGAGTCGCAATCATCGGATGGGTGCTCTACAACGTATTCGTAGAGCGACAGAAAGAATACAGCGGACCGAGCTTTGTGGTTGGACTGAGCAGTTTTGGAGTTGGTGTGCCGCTCGTGCTTTATGGTTGGCTTACGTTTTGGTCGGCGGTGCGTCGCAAGGAAAAGGTTACCCTCAGCCCAGCGGAGCAGGAGGAATTTGAGCACGAGGAAGACGATGAGGAGCATGCCGCCAAGAAGCCGCCGCAGCGAACCGCCGATAAATTCTGCGATTAATGATTATGAATCGATTGAACCACAAACTTGCGTCCGACGCTCGCGGCCCGGCGGTGGCTGAGCGTTAGCCATCAGCCTATGTCAACCGATTGCATTGCAGTATGCCAGGCGTTCATCCGGGCGATAAACGGACACTCCATTGATGATCTCCGGGCGCTCATGTCTGACGATCACGTTTTCGTAGATTCTCAGGACAGGTCGGTTTCCGGTCGCGATGCGATGCTCACTGCGTGGGCGGCATACTTCAAAATGTTTCCGGATTTCCAGATTGAGGCCGATACTTTTATCAGCAGTGGCGGCACCGTGGCGATCTTCGGCCATGCAACCGGGACGTTTAGCGGCGTGCGTGGTCCGGTGCCCGAAGCTCGCATCACAATGCCAGCCGCATGGAGAGCGACTGTTTCGGAAGAGAAGATCGAGGTTTGGCAGGTTTATGCGGATTGGAGTGAAGGAGTGAAGATAATCGAGCGTGAGACCCGAAATGGTTAACCAATCGCTGCAAGCGATGCGGGAACCGGCTTATTTGGGTTTGACGGTCTTCAGCAGGTCGTTCAGCAAATGCCCTACGTTGGACGTGGTATTGGTGGCCGTTTTAAGGAGACCGGTCCCGATCGACTTGATCATCAGGCCAGCCAGAGCCGTTTCTTTGATCTCCGGCTTGGGCACGCCAATCGTGCCTTTCACGGTCAGAAATTGCGGCATGGGAACAAACCCGTCGCCAGATTTGGCGGCGGCAGAAGTAAGATTGATCTGTTGCGCTGCGGCCGGACTCAAGGAAATGGCCACCGGGATGTTGATGGCGGAGTTGGTCAGCACCTGAGCCAGGATAATGCCGCCCTGGGCATCCGCCTTGAAGACCGTGCTCTGTACCGAGGCCTGTTGTAAATCAATCCGTCCGCCCCCCGCCTTGACTTGCGCGTTGATGATCTGGATGGGCGATTCTTTCAGCGCGTCCATCAGGCCGCCGCCCGACCCGGTCACCTGCCCCATCAGCGAGGTGATGGCGCTCTGGGGATTGACCAGGATCTGGGGGATGATGGCCACCACATTGATGACGAGTTTGAGGATGGGGCTGTGGGCGTCAACGACCGCCAGGTTCAGGTTGGTGATGCCGACCGTGAACTGGCCGGCGAGGTTCTTTTGCAGGCTCGGGCCGGTGATGCCCGCACCCTTGAGCTGGGCGTTCGCCGTCAAAGTCCCGCCCATCTGACCTTTACGGTCGGGCATAAAAGTATTCACCAGCGGAGCAACCGGGACGCGGTCGGCGCCAAAGACCACATCGTAACGGTAACCGGTCACGCCCAGGTTCAGGTCTGCCGTGCCGTTGACCGGCGCACCGTTGAGCGCGAGCTTGAATGGCTTGATCAACACGTGGCCGCCATCTGCGGCCACCGTTGTCTGCCAGCCGGTGATCTCAGTTTCGTGCAGATAAAACCGTCCGATGTCGGCCGTCACGGTAAAGTTTTTCAACGGCAGGATCATCGCCGTCGGTTCCCGTCCGACGGCTGCGCCCGGCTGGTCGGCGGCCGGCGAATTGCTGCTTTTCGGGCCACCGGCGAAGATATCGTAGTAACTGGTCACATCGAGGGAATCGGCCGTGAGTTTGAGGTTGCCGCGAACCGCGTTGGTCTGGGTATAGTCCACCTGGCCTTGAAATTGGAGCTCGTTCTTCGCGCGTTTGGTGGGCGAGAGGGAGATTTGAAACCGGCGGATGTCGGCCGACGCCGTCTTCACGGTGGTGTCAACCTGCAGGCTGGCGGCCAGCGGCGTGGCCGGAAGCTGCCGTTGCGGGTCGTTCACGACCAGATTGGCCACCTGCAAGGAGGCATTAATGGTGGAACTGGCCTTGGGATCGTACTGCACGGCGGCGTTGCCGTTGACCGTGATGGACGTGAGGGTTTTGCCGGCAAAGAGCGGTTCCAGGAACGGTCGCAGTCCGTTTTGATTGAAGCCCGACAGGGCGGCGGTCAATTGCGCCGAACTGCGCGCGGAATTGTATTTGCCGGAAACCTCAAAACTGCCGCCGCCAGCCCCGTCGCCCGTCACTTTGCCGCTGATTTTGTTGATTTGAATTTGCTCCACGCTTTTGTCCACGTCGAAGTCGATCGTACCGCCGAAATTGCGGAACCGGTTTTTGCCTGCCGCTCCCGTAAGGCCGGCGAGCACCAGTTTGCCGGTGAAGGCTTGAGTGTGTTGTTTCTGGCCGACGCGGCCGTTGGCCGAGAAAGTGCCGGACAAGCCGCCGGGGGCCGCGGGATTTCCAAATTGCGAATTCAGATTGAACACCAATTGCTGTCCGCCCTGCTGCGATGACACTTTCATGGAGGCATCCAGGTTGCCCGCGGCGGCCTCGCCGAGGAACGGTTTCCAATCCGTCAGGTTCAATCCCGTGACGGCCAGGTCGAGCGCAGAGTCCCCCACTCCGCCCGCCTGGCTGCCCCAGGCAAAATTCATGGGCTGGGACAGGTGCGCGGTCAACAACGACCGGCCGTTCTGTGTGCCGGTGAGGCTCAGGCTCCGCAGTTGCGCCGTCCGGGCCGGGGTGTCCACAGTGACGGCACAGGCGCCAATGAGATTGACCGTCGGGGTAGTCTGCCCCGCACGGGTCAATTGCACATTGCCGGCTTCCAACCGGCCAGTGACGTCGATGACTGAGCCGGCCTTGGTAAAGTCAATCTGGCTGCTGGCGCTGACGGTCGTGGTGCCGAAATCAATTCCATCCTCGGTGCCGGCCAGGTTCAGCAATCGCCGGTCGATGCCCCGAAGTTCCACCTTCAACCGGCCCTCCATCTTTTGCATGTTCAGCGGACCGCTGACAGCCAGTTCACCCAGCGGGGCGCCGGCCCTTTGAAAATGCAGCGTCACCTGTTTGATTTCCTCCGGGGTCACGTCACAATCCAACACGGCGCTGAGGCGGGAAAAATCGCTGAACCCGCCGTCCGCGCGAGAAATATCCAGGCGGGTCTGGCCGGTAACGGGCGCGGGCCGCAAATCGGCGCTCAGCGAAAAATTCAAGTTGCCATTCAAGGCGGCCTGCAAATGTCCCGACCGGCCGTTGGGCGGATTGCTGTCAATTTGCAGGAGGGCGCCCAACTGGAAGGTCCCGGCCTGCCCGTTTTTCAGGTTGGCCAGCGTCAGGTTCACGTTCCCCAATTCCATGAAATCACGCCGGTTGCCAGGGTAGTTTTTAATTTTCCGCAAGGTGGCGTTGCTGACCGTGACCTTCCCGACCTCGATGTGCATGGTTTTGGCAGACCCAGCCGGCCGTGAAGATTTGGCCGGTTTTTTCTCCGCGCCCTGCGACAACGCGTCCAGGTTGCTGGTTCCGTCGGGGTTGTCGACCACAATGACGGTTGGCGACACGAGCACGATTTCGGCTATGCGGGGATTGCCGCGGAGGATGCTCCACAAACTGTAGCTGGCGCTGACTTCCGACGCGGCGAGGAGCGGCTCCTGGTCTTTGGCCTGCACCTTCAGGCCCCGGATCAGGATTTTGCTGAAGGGATGTACGGAGATCTCGGTAACGGTGATGTCGGCATGAATCGCGGCGCCAATGCGGGGTATGATAACACGTTTGATGAAACCGGAACTGGTCACCAGCAAATAGGCCGCCATCAAAAGGATGCCCAGTAACAAGATAATCAAAGCGGCCAACCAGACCACCCGTCCCAGCCGGCCAGGCCGCCTGTCGATGGTCAATGAATCAATCGTCGCCATAAAACATCAAATTACAATGACACCCGGCGGTTGCTTCCTTTCCGTGATAACCCGCGCCACCTGTTTCTGCCAAAAGCGGTGTCTTTTTACACCGGCATCACCGGATTATTCAATTTAAATCAGGGTAAAAGACATGATTTTGTGAACGGTCCGTGTGTTTTCGCTTCCCCGCCACCCGCCAGCCAATATATTTCTGCCGTGATTGACACCGACGCAAAGCTGGCGACGTTCCTGCCGGCGCTCCAATCGGCCGCCTGGCTGGCGCTCGACACCGAAGCCGACAGCCTGCACGCCTATCCCGAGAAGGTCTGCCTGATTCAAATCAGCACTGTGGACGGAGACCGGCTGATTGATCCCCTGGCGGGGATCAGTCTGGACCCTTTGCTGGCGGCGCTGGCGGGCCATGAGCTCATCATGCACGGCGCGGACTATGATTTGCGCCTGCTGCGCAAGCACCACGAGTTTGTCCCGCGCACTATTTTTGACACCATGCTCGCGG
Source organism: uncultured Bifidobacteriaceae bacterium (assembly GCA_964413165.1). Taxonomy (GTDB): domain Bacteria; phylum Verrucomicrobiota; class Verrucomicrobiia; order Limisphaerales; family UBA11358; genus UBA11358. Next base: position 28,190 of record CAYPSF010000004.1, on the reverse strand, counting down.
CGCGGTTACTGGGCGAGCGGCAATTCGGCCTGAGTTCACTGGTGGAAAAGTTTCTTGGCGTGAAGCTGGACAAGGCGTCGCAAAAGGCCGACTGGGCGCGGCGGCCGCTCACCGAAAAGATGGAATCCTATGCCCGCAACGATACGCACCACCTCAAACCGCTTTCGGACCGATTGAAGCAGGAGCTCCAGCATAAAGGCCGCCTGGCCTGGCACCAGGAATCCTGTGCGCGCCTGATCGTGGACTGTTCGCAGCGGCCGGTGACGGACATGGATTCTGTCTGGCGGGTGAAAGGCAGCCATGCCTTAAGCCGGGCCGCCCTGGCCGTGCTGCGGGAGTTGTGGCATTGGCGGGAAAGCGAGGCCCTGGCCGCGAACCGGCCACCGTTCTTCATTTTGAGCCACGAAAAGATGGTCGAACTTGCCGCTGCCGCCGCCGCCCGCCAGGCGGTTGACCCGCTTTTGCCGCCGCGGATGTCGCCGCGCCGCCGGGACACCCTGGTGAGGGCCATCCGGGCCGGCTTGGCCCTGCCCCATGACCGGCATCCGGAAAAAGCGCGGCACTTTTCGAACCGGCCCACCGAGGCCGAGATGCGGCGTTACCGCGAATTGGAAAGGCGCCGGGACGCGCACGCACACCGGCTGGTGATGGATCCGACATTGATCGCGAGCCGGGCCACGCTCGGAGACCTGGCGCGGGATTGGGACCGGCACGCACCGGAACTGATGAACTGGCAGCGGGAATTTTTGCTGGCTTGAACAACGGGCAGTATTGCTGCTGTCCACGGCAGAATCCTTCAACCGGACGCGGATTTCTCAGCGGACCGGAAGAATCTCAAACGGGTGTTGCGTAACGCTGCCAGCCGGCAAGCGCAACTAAACGGCGGGTGCGACCTGTACTACCGGGGCGATCTGCACAGCTGGGGCAATCTCGGCAATCGGACTGACTTCACCCGGACCCCGGCCCCGACCGTGGTTCATGTTGATGAATTGTTCCGTCTGGGCGATGTAAAATACAATGTTAAACCGGCCAATCGGCTCTTTCTTGGCGACCTGGTAGGCAGCTTCGGTGGCCTTAAAAGTCCGGCCCTCGGAAACCTTCTTCGTCCACTTGTTGTCTCCGGCCAGATATTCCAGCGTCTCGGCGTCCTCAATAAGTATGTTCATGAATCCAAATAGTACCACACTTTCCCGAACCACAAGCATACAAACCGACAAATCCGGATTTTATTTTTCGTGACAGATGAACGGGAATGAGCCGTGAAAACAAATTACTCCGTCCCGACGGAACGGCGTGACGCTTTTTTGTCGGCGTGGTGAGCCTTGTCGGCGAGCATCCGGTTTTTTGCCCGGCGGCTGCGCCGGCGTTTCTGACGGCGGATTTTTTCAATCTCGTCGCGCTGCGCGGCCACGAAACCGCGCTTCAGCGCTTCGATCTTGTCCAGCAACAGGCGGCGGGCGATGAAGCGGTTGAGTCCCTGCTGGCGGGTGGCCTGACATTTCACCTGCAGGCCGGTGGGGCGGTGGAGCAGCATGACGCAGGTGGAGGTTTTGTTGACATTCTGGCCGCCGTGGCCGCCGGAGCGGACAAAGCTTTCCTCGATGTCAGCCTCGCGCACGCCCAACGCGGCCATGCGCTGCGTGAGTTGGGCTTCCTTTTCCAGGCTGACAGGGAACGCGCTCATGCCGTCAGGTTAAAGGGCAGCCGCGTGATGCCGCAACGCGAAAGGCGTCAAAACCTTGAAAATTCGATGCAAAACGCCCGCGTTGACCTGCAGCCACTCCAGGAATTTTCATTGAACAAGACCAGTTCAATTGGTAACATGCCCACAATTCAGGAAAGAGCTTCTATGAAACAGTTTGTGTTACGATTGGCAGTCATCGGTTCACTGGCTTTCGCTCTCGATTCATCCGCCGTGACCCATTATGTGGACGTGGACGGCACCAATCCTGTTTCGCCTTATACCAGCTGGGAAACGGCGGCGACGAACATTCAGGACGCGGTGCTCATAGTCGGAACCGGCGACACGGTCCTGGTCACGAATGGAATTTATGAATACGGCAACCGGTTTGGGAACCGTGTTTTTGTGACCGGCCTCAACATCACCGTGCAAAGCGTCAATGGTCCGGCAGTCACGATCATCAAGGGAGATCAAGTGCCGGGCACAATCAATGGATCTGCTGCCATCCGCTGCGTCTATATGGCGAGCGACCATACCACGCTTTCCGGTTTTACTCTGACGAATGGCGCAACGCTGGCTTCGACTTCTTCAACTGGCGGGGGTGTTTATTGTGTTTCCACAAATTGTGTGGTGACGAACTGTGTGATTACCGGCAACGCAGCCTACGCCTATGGTGGCGGCGCCGGTTCCGGCACGCTGGCGAACTGCACTTTGGCCGGCAATATTGCGATTTCCAGCCCGGCTGAAGGCGGCGGGGCTTACCAGAGTTCTTTGGTCAATTGTTTATTGGCTGGAAACCAGGCCTATTATCGCGGCGGGGCGGCAAAGAATTGCACTTTGGTCAATTGCATCGTAGCCGGGAATGCCGCGGGATATTTGTGCGGCGGCACACTCAACAGCACTTTGGTCAATTGCACCGTGGTCAATAACATCGGAGACGGCGCAAGCGACAGCACGCTCGAAAATTGCATCGTTTATTACAATTCTCCTCACAATAATACCCTCGATGGCGGAGGAAACCTTACCAATTGCTGTATTTTCCCGCTTCCGTTATCGGGCCTCAATAATTTCACCAACGTTCCGCAATTTGTGAATCTGCCCGCCGGCGATTTCCATCTGCAACCCTCGTCTCCTTGCATCAACACGGGCAACAATTCGTTTATCGCCAACAGCCTGGATTTTGACGGTAACCCGCGCATCTTTGCCGGCACGGCAGACGCCGGGGCTTATGAATTCCAGGGCTTCATCCGCTACGTGAACCTGGGCAATTCGACACCGGCGATGCCCTTTACAAACTGGATTACCGCGGCGACGAATATTCAGGATGCGATTGACGCGGCGAATGCCGGGGATTTCATCGTTGTCTCGAACGGCACGTACAACAGCGGCGGCCGCGCGGTTTATGGCACGGCAACCAATCGCGTGACGGTGGACAAGGTAGTGACGGTGCAAAGCGTCAATGGAGCGGCGGCAACCATTATTGCGGGCGTCTACACCCCGCTAACTCGTGGCGGGCCGAGCATTCGTTGTGTGTACCTGACCAATAGTGCGGTATTGAACGGATTCACTTTAACCAATGGCGGCACGCCCCCTGTCTTGAGCGACCTGATGCGCGAAGCCAGTGGCGGAGGAGTCTGGTGTGAGGGCAGCAGTGCCGTCGTCACGAACTGCGTGATTACGGGAAATGTCGCCAGCCTCGGGGGCGGCTCATTTCAGGGCACTTTGTTCAACTGCCTCCTGACCAATAACACTGCCAGCCATGGCGGCGGCGCCTGTTCCAACACGCTCGTCGGGTGCACCCTGGCAAAAAATTTCGCTTCCTTCCAAAACTTGGACAGCGGCGGCGGCGCAATTTATTGTCTGCTGAGCAACTGCCTCCTCGTCGCCAACCGTTGCAACGGCGGGGGCGGCGGCGCGAGCTTCAGCACGTTGTCCAGTTGCGTCGTCAGTAACAATGCCGGCATTTCCGGTGGCGGCGTCTGCGCCGGGTTCGCCGATCGTTCCTTGATCTCGAGCAACCGGGCGTTCGGTGCCGGCGGCGGCGCTTATTCGAACCGGTTGAGCAATTGTGTATTGAAAAACAACCTGGCGAGCACGCTCGGCGGCGGCGCGAGTCTCAGCATGCTGCTCAATTGTACCGTGGTCAGCAACACGGCGGCCGGCCAGCTCGGCGGCGGCGCCGCGGATGGCGCCGTGACCAATTCCATCATCTACTATAATAATGGAGGAAATATCTACAATACCAAGGCCGTAGCCTACACCTGTATGACTCCCCGCATTGGAGACCTGGTTGTCTTTACCAATGCGCCGCTATTTGTGGATCCCGCCGGCGGTGATTTTCATCTGCAATCCAACTCACCTTGCATCAACAGCGGCAACAATGGTTGTGTTGTCGGAGCCGACGACTTCGAAGGCAACCCGCGCATTGCCGGCGGCACGGCGGACCTCGGCGCTTACGAATTTCAATCGCCCGGCTCAACCCTGTCCTACGCCTGGGCCCAACAATACGAGCTGCCCGTGGATGGAACCGCGGATTACGCGGATTCGGACAACGACGGCATGAACAACTGGCAGGAATGGCACACGGGCACCGTTCCCAACGATCCGGCTTCCGTGTTGAAGATGCTTACGTCCAGCAATGCCATTTCCGGCACCACCATCACCTGGCAAAGCGTCAGCGGCATCACTTATTTCATCCAACGCAGCGGTAATTTGTCCGCGCCGTCGTTTTCCACGGTTCAAAGCAACATTGCCGGGCAGGCCGGCACGACGAGCTGGCTCGACACCACCGCCCTGGGCGACGGGCCGTTTTTCTATCGCGTGGGCGTGCAGTAGGCTGGCACGGCGCGGCACTTCCGCCGTCGCACAAGCTATGGCGAGACAAGCCGTGCGCGCCGCGGCTCGCAGAGGATTGCGAAACCTACCGCACCACTTCAAACGCAAAGCCCTTCAGGTATTCCGTCTCCGGAATCATCGGGATGACCGGGTGGTCCGGACTTTGGGAATACGTTGCCACGCGGCGCAGCACGTGCCGCGTATCGTAGGCGGCGGAAAGAATTACATCCTGGAAAGTCGACGCGTCCACGTGATGCGAGCAGCAGAACGTGGCCAGCGTGCCGCCGGGCCGGAGCAGCTTCAGCGCCCGCAGATGGATTTCCTTGTAGCCGCGCAGCGCATCGGGCACCGACGCGCGGTTGCGCGTGAATGACGGCGGGTCGAGAATGATCATGTCAAACCGCGGGACAACCTTTTCGTGGGGCCGGACCGCGGTATTGGCCTTGAGCCAGTCAAAAACATTCACCACCTCAAACGAACATTTGTCCGTCAGCCCGTTCGCCGCGGCGTTGCGAATGGCTGCGGCAATGGCGTCCGCACTCTGGTCGAGTTGGTGGACATGGGCCGCGCCGGCGCGGGCCGCGTGCAGGCCGAACCCGCCGAGGAAGCTGAAGCAATCCAACACCTGCGTCCCTTTCGTGTATTGCGCCGCCGCCTGGTAATTCACCTGTTGGTCGAGATACAGGCCGGTCTTGTGCCCGCCAACAAGGTCGGCCTCAAACTTCAACCCGTTCAAATTGACCGTGACCGGTCCGTCGAGTTTCCCGGCCAGAACGCCGTTCGCCTCCGCCAGGCCCTCAAACTTGCGCGACGCCATGTCACTGCGCTCCAGAATGGCCCGCGGCGAAAAAATTCGCTGCAGTACCGAAACGATCTGCGCCTTGCGTTGGTCCATGCCCAGAGATGAAATCTGCACCACGAGCACGTCCTCATATTTGTCGACGATCAGGCCGCTCAGAAAATCGCTTTCGGCATTGACGACCCGAAACGAGGTAGCCTCCGGCAAATGTCTTTGCCGGACGGCCAGCGCGGCGCGGATGCGTTCCTCAAAAAACACCTCGTTCACCTCCACGCGTTCCGGCGACAGGACGCGGACGTTGATTTTGGATCTGGAATTATAGAATCCGGTCCCGATCAATCGCTGGCGATGGTCCTTGACCTGGACGAGCTCGCCGTCGGCGGGAGGCTGGCTGAACCGGAGGATTTCGGTGTGATAAACCCAGGGATGGCCGGCCACAATGCGGTCGGCCTCGCCCGGTTTGAGCAGGACAGTGGGTAAAGCATCCATAGTTTGTAAACAGTTTTGGTTTGGCGTCCCGTCCCGCGGCGGGACCGGATTCCGAACGGGGCCCATCAAGTCACAACCCGGCGCCGGAAGGAAGTACATTTTCCGCAAATCACCTATTCAAAAATTTAATTTTGATGGTATAATTTGCTTGAATCGGGCACAGAAGATGCGGATAAAGGCACTATCGAACTTATGAAATCCAGCGGCACAGTGAGCGCGGTACTGCATAACAAGGGATCGGATATCTTCTCGGTCTCCCCGGACACCACCGTTTTTGAAGCCATCAAGATGATGGCGGAAAAGAACATTGGCGCGTTGCTGGTGATGTCGGACGGGAAGCTGGCGGGGGTTTTCACCGAACGCGATTACACGCGCAAGGTTGCGCTGCAGGGAAAATCATCCAAGGAAGCCAAAGTGCGGGAGGTGGTGTCCAGCGAAATCATTTCCGTGGGGCTGCACGATACCGTCGAGGAATGCATGCGACTGATGACCGAACATCGCACGCGACATCTGCCGGTCGTGGAAAGTGAAAAGGTCGTCGGCCTCGTTTCCATCGGCGACCTGGTGAACTGGATTATCTCCACCCAGAACGCAACCATCGCCCAGATGGAGCAATACATCTCCGGCGGGTTGCCGGGTTGATACACGCCGACTAGGCCGCCCCGGCACCCGACCAGGAAAGTCGAAACCGAGGATGTGCATTGAGGGTGGGGAAATTTTGGACTGCGGCGGCAATCCCGCAAGGCGGTAGCGACGCCGCTTTGGAAAAAGGGCGAATCCCTGCTGGCGATCATCTAAAAAGCGCTGTCGCCGCTACGCTTTGCCAGCGCAGTCCAAAAGCTGCCGCGCCATTCTATCAAACTCAGGTGACAACGTTGATTTCGAAAACGTATTAGGGTTTAGCTGGCGGCGAATTCGTGCCGGCTTTGGCCGCCGGTTTGGCATCGGAGGGATTGACCCGTTTGGCGACGAAATCTTCCTCGGCCACGTCACCGACCTTGCGGTGAAACTTGATCTCATCGCCGGAAACCTTGCCGGTGTATTCGATCCGGAGATCATTATCGCCAAATTTGAGCGATTCGACGAAGAAGATCCCGTTCGTGCCGACCGTGCCTTCGGTGATGACCACATCGTTCGTTCCCATCACCCGTTCCCCGGTGGCCTTGCCAGTCAGGTTGGTGCCGTTCACCTTGAACTCGAAGGTGTACTTCTGGAGGCCGATTTGGCTCTCGAACTGGCCTTTCCAGGTACCGGTCGCACTGTCCCAGGCGCGGGCCGTTACGCTAAACGCCAGCGTCAGTACCGCCAGCGCGATTGCCTGATTATACGTCTTCATAGGTCTTGATTTGGGTTGAATGGACTAACACCTGTCAGTTTAAGTCCAACGGGTCCGGTTGGCGAGCCCCTTTCGCAATTGCGTGACACCTCATCCCTTCACGACTACATTACCGGACGATAATTGAATTCATAAATTGCCATGCGTTCCGACATCATCAAAAAAGGCTTTGAACGTGCACCGCACCGCGCGTTACTTCGCGCCACCGGCGCCATCGAGTCCGAAGCTGACTGGGACAAGCCGTTCATCGCCATCTGCAACAGCTACATCGATTGCATCCCCGGCCACGCCCACCTCAACGAGGTCGGCATGCTGGTCAAACGCCTCGTCCGCGAGGCCGGCGGCGTGCCGTTCATCTTCAATACCATCGGCGTGGACGACGGCATCGCCATGGGCCATTCCGGCATGCTCTATTCCCTACCCTCGCGCGAACTGATCGCCGATTGTGTTGAAACCGTCATCAAGGCCCATTGCTTTGACGGCATGGTTTGCATCCCGAACTGCGACAAGATCGTCCCCGGCATGTTGATGGGCGCAATGCGCGTCAACATCCCGACGGTGTTTGTGAGCGGCGGGCCGATGGCGGCGGGCACGACCGAACAGAAAGCCGTGCACGAAGACCTTGCGGCGCATCTCCAGCCGGCGACCGGCAAGTCGGATTTGATTTCCGTTTTCAAGGGTGTGGGCGAGCTCCAGGCGGGCAAGATCACCGAAGAACAATTGAAGAAACTGGAGCAGACTGCCTGCCCCACGTGCGGTTCGTGCTCCGGCATGTTCACGGCCAACTCGATGAACTGCCTGTGCGAGGCGCTCGGCATCGCGCTGCCCGGCAACGGCACCATCCTCGCCGTCTCGAAGGAGCGCGAAGCGCTGTACCAACGCGCCGCGCAGGCGATCATCAAGCTGGTGGAACTGGATTTGAAACCGCGCGACATCGCCACGGTGGAGGCATTTGACAATTCGCTGATGCTCGACGTGGCGATGGGCGGCTCGACGAATACCATCCTGCACACGCTCGCCATCGCGCGCGAAGCGGGTATTGCATATGACATCAAGCGCATTGACGGGATCTCGCGCCGCATTCCCTGCGTGTGCAAGGTCTCGCCATCGTCAAACTACCACGTGCAAGACGTGCATCGCGCCGGCGGCATCCACACCATCCTCGGTGAATTGAAGCGCCTGGGCGTGTTGAATTTGAAATGCAAAACCGCCACCGGCAAGACCCTCGGCGAGAACATCGACGAATGGGACGTGCGTTCGGAAAAATGCAGCACGCTGGCGAAGACCGTGCGCATCTCCGGCGCCTCCGCGATCGTGGTGGACCCCAACGACAAGATGGGTTCCGCCGCGCGCACAGCCGGCGGCAATCTCGTGCCCAAGCCGATGATGTTTTACCCGGCCGACCCGCTGGCCATCGCGTTCTGGCGTGATGGCGCCGCGTGGAATGTTGGCGACGTCGAGGCTCAACTGGCCTTATATGACCCCAAGGTGGTGGTGAAGATGCCCGGCGGCGTGGTGCTCAGGGGACATGACCAGTTACGCCCGGTCATTGAACAACAGATCCAGGAGTCGAAGGGCCTGGTGCGCGCCGAACTCGGCGAATTCCGCAAAACGCCGGTCCTGCTCATGTGGCGTTACATCAAGGGCGGCACGCGCACGCCGTTTGCCCTGGTGCATGCCAAGAAAATGAAGAAAGGGCTCATCAGCCGGGCCGAATTTGACACCGACCCGAAACACCTGGCCAAGGTGCTGCCCAGCGGCCTGATGCCTTATGATTCGGCGTTTATGTTCGACGCGAAAGATTGCATCCGCAGCCAGGACACCGTTTACACGCCGGACGGCGGTCTGGCGATTCTCTACGGCCAGCTGGCGCCCGACGGCAGCGTGGTCAAAACCGCCGGCATCAGCGAAACGTTCAAGAACAATTGCGGACCCGGTTTCGTGTTTGAAGGTCCGTGCGTCATTTTTGAAAGCCAGGACGACGCTTGTGCGGGCATCCTGGCCGGCAAGGTGAAGGCTGGTGACGTCGTCATCATCCGCAATGAAGGTCCGCGAGGCGGGCCGGGCATGCAGGAGATGCTTTCGCCCACCAGCTACATCGCCGGCATGGGCCTGGGAGACAAATGCGCGTTGATCACCGACGGCCGGTTCAGCGGCGGCACGGCGGGCGCCTGCATCGGCCACGTTTCACCCGAAGCAGCCGAGGGCGGACCCATCGGGTTGTTGAAAGCAGGCGATCGCATCCGGATCGATTTCCCGAACCGCCGGATGGACATCCTGGTGGCTGAAACCGAGCTGGCGGAACGCAAGAAGGCCTGGCAGCCGGTGAAGCACGAACTGACCGGCTGGCTGGCGCGCTACCGGAAGCTGGTGACCAACGCAAGCCAGGGCGCCATTCTGAGCGTGTAACGCTGCCACAGGAATGCGGCGTTCCTATCGCCATCGGAACTCTGGATTCAGCCGTTAGCGCTGTGTATTGAAATAGGAACGCCGGATTTATCCGGCAGAAATTCAAAGCTGGCTAAATTCATTTGTCCATCCGACGGAAAAGATTGCGCCCGGCGGGGCGCGCAGCCAAAATATCGTTTCCGGCGGAGAGGTGGCCGAGTGGTTGAAGGCACACGCCTGGAAAGCGTGCATACTCCAAAAGGGTATCGAGGGTTCGAATCCCTCCCTCTCCGCCATTTTGATTTTCAAGCAAGGACCCATCGCCACCTGTCAAACCCCAAAACTCCCATTGCCATCGGGAGTGGATTTCTGATAGATTCCACGGCTCAATTGTTATTATGAAACACGACTCACTCAAACAGTACACCAAACTGCGTCGGTCTTTGACCGCGGAGAAAACCAAATTGGAAGGGCGTCTGCAAGCCATCGACCAGGCCTTGAACGGTACGTTCAAAGCGCTGGCGACCAAACCGGCGAAAAGAAAGAAACGGAAGATGAGCGCGGCCGGCCGGGCCAGGATTGTTGCGGCCCAAAAAGCCCGCTGGGCCAAGGTCAAAGCCAAGAAACGCGCCTAAGTCGGGATTTGGGACGAGCTTGTCAGGGAGGATAAGTATCCATTGGCCATTCTGGCTGGAACATGACGCTAAACGTCATGTTTCAGCCGCCACCAACATCACCGCGCGAATAACTCCCTTTTAACGGGGGAACGGACGGACTTTGTCCGTCGACGCAACTCTGCGGAAATGTCTTTTGGTGGCAGGTCAGTTTGTTGTAGTGTGCGATGCCCTCAGCACCCTGTCGGCTGAAACAGCCGACGCTACAGTTCAAATTGACCCAACACCTGATCTCGACCAGCCGGAACTGCTCCTCGACGGAGAGCTCCGGTTATTTCGGCGCCGCGCCGGCGATGCTCAAGGTGAGCTCAATGGTGTCGGAAACCTTGTCCTCGTACTGGCCCGGGTTGATGTTGAAATCACCGCGCTTGATGCTGAAGCCGGCTCGGATAACCAGCAGATCGCCCTTCAGGTTCGGCACGCGATCACTCAACTTGTCCTTCATATAAGTCAGTTTTACCGGCACGGTGAGCTCCTTGGACACTCCCTTGAGCGTGAAGGTGCCCGTCACATCGGCTGTCGTAGTGACACCGGCGCTCTGGACATTCTTGAACTCCTTCGCTTCAAAGCTGATTTCGGGAAATTTTGCGGCATCAAGCCATTTATCGCTCAACATATGGGTTCGTTGCATCGGGTTGGGCAGCATGAGCGAGGCGGTGGTCACGACGATTTTGCCTTTGGTCGCCCCGGGATTCTCCGGGTCAAAGGTAACCGTGCCGGAAACGCCACTGGCGTTGCCGTTGATGGCCTCCAACGGCGCATCGAGCTTGAATCCGGCGTTATTGATGCCCTTGGGGTCTTTGAAGTCAAACGTCTGGGGCGCGGCAAACGCAATGCCGGTAGCGCCCATGAGGGCCAGGATGGCTAGTTTCGTTTTCATATTTTGGTTTCGATTGGCGGTTGTTTTGGTTTTCGTGATGTAAAAAATGAAATGGCGGCCAGGATGCCCGATCCGAGCAAGGCGGCACCCAGAAAATCAACGCCCGGAACAAATTTGGCCTGCCATTGAATTCCTTCCAGGCCCGTCACCGGGTCCATGGTTTTAATCGGAATTTGCGTCTTCGTCCAGCCGCGGTTCGCCCCGGCGGCCGCCCAAAAAACGACGGCGCCGGCCATGAGCAGCGCCGCAATCAAGCGCAGGGACCTTTTCATGGATCGGTTCCGGGATCAAATCATGCCCGGTCAAACTTGTTGGACGAGCTCACTGGTTTCATAACGCACTTTTGTCAGGCCGGCGTATTTGTCGCTGGCGGAGCGATAACCCAGCGCGCAGGCCACCACCGTCGCGTAGTCACTGGCGGTCAAGCCCAACACACGGTCGTATTCGGCCGGCACCAGCCCTTCCATCGGGCAGGCGTCCACGCCCAGCACGGCGGCGCAAGTCATCAGGTTGCCTAGGGCGATGTAGGTCTGACGCGTCGCCCATTCATGGGCGGCCTTGCCTCGCGGACCGTTAACGATGTCGCCGAGCATCATGTCACGGTAAAAGCCCAGCGACTCGGCGGGGATTTTTCGGACGTCGCTGGTGCGTTGGATGAGTTTGGTCACGTCGGCCGGGGTCATTTTGGTGCGGGCGGCGAATACGACAAAATGGGAAGCGTCCACGACCTGCTTTTGGTTCCACGAATGCGGCAGCAGTTCGGTGCGTTTGGCCGGGTTGTTGATGACGAGAAAACGGTACGGCTGCAGACCATAAGAAGTCGGGGTAAGCACGAGCGCCTGCTCCAGGGTTTGCCAGAGATCGGCGGGGATTTTTTTGGCCGCATCAAAGACTTTGGTGGCGTACCGCCAATGCAGGGATTCCAATAATTGCCGGGTAGTTATATTATTCATGTTCAAGTCAGATTCTGCCCGCAAAGATTTGCACAAGTCGGGCAAAAAGCAAACACCGTCGTCTCAAGGCTGTTAATAACTTTCTTGCATGGTGACTTTGACTTTTGGACATGAGTGCGCCAATGTGATGCTCTATGAAAGAGAGGTTTTGGAGTATTTTCGCGGGTGGTGTCGTCATCTCTATTATTGCCATCGGTCTTTCCCTTGGCACGCCAAACGCCCGGGCTTATAGTCCCACCAATGCGTTTCCCAGCCTGGTCTTTTCCAACCCGGTCTGCATGACAACGCCCCCGGGCGAAACGAATCGTTTGTTCATTGTCGAAAAACACGGACGCATTATCGTCATCACCAACCTGGCCAACCCGACCCGCACCATCTTCATGGACATTTCGGGCCGGGTGAATGTCGGCTTCAGCAGCGAGTCGACCGATGTCAACGGCGAGGAAGGTTTGCTGGGCCTGGCGTTTCATCCCAACTACGCATCGAATGGTTTCTTCTATGTTTTTTACACGCGCACCAACGGGGGCGGGCGCAGCGATACCCTGTCCCGTTTCCAGGTTTCGGTGGCCAACACCAACCAGGGGGATGCAACCTCCGAGGTGCGTCTCATCCAACAATCGGACGACCAGCCCAACCACAACGCCGGCGACATTCATTTCGGCCCGGACGGATATCTCTATGTGCCGCTGGGGGACGAAGGCGGGGCTAACGACAACCAGAACAACAGCCAGCTCATCACGAACGACTTCTTTTCGGCCATTATGCGCATTGATGTGGACAAACTGCCGGGCAATTTAAATCCCAATCCCCATCCCGCCATCATCTCGCCGACCAATTATGCGATTCCGGCCGACAATCCGTTCATCGGGACGACCAGCTTCAACAGCATCACCATCAACTCCAACCAGGTGCGCACGGAATTCTGGGCGGTGGGATTCCGGAACCCCTGGCGGGTGACGTACGATCCGCCCAGTGACCGATGGTATGTTGCCGATGTGGGCCAGAGTGCGCGGGAAGAAATTGACATTCTCCAGCGCGGCAGCAACTACGGTTGGGCCTATCGCGAAGGCACCGTCGTGGGGCCGAAATCGGCGCCGATCGGATTCGTCTGGACCGATCCTATCATTGACTACGGCCACACCAACGGAGGCTTTGGCACCCGGATTGCCATCATTGGCGGCATTGTTTACCACGGTTCACGCCTGCCCCAGTTGGCCGGAGCCTACCTCTACGGCGATTATGGCAGCGGTGAAATCTGGGCGTTGCGCTACGACGGCACAAATGTGACCGCCAACCAGTTTCTGTTTGCCGATGCGGGGGTTTCCGCTTTCGCCGCCGATCCGAGCAACGGCGACATCCTTTATGCCAACCTCCGGGGCGGCAACAACTCCATCATCCAACGGATCATCACCACGAATACCGTCCCCTCCGTTACCAATGTCTTTCTTGCGGGAACGAACCTCGTCATCAGCGGTACCAACGGCCCTCATAGCGGGCATTATCTCGTTCTCACCGGCACCGATCTCACCGTGCCGGCCATCAACTGGGGGCGCCTGTCCACCAACCCGTTTGACGCCGCCGGAAATTTCAAATTCACCAACGGCGTCAGCCCGGCAAAACCGATACTCTTTTACCTGCTCCTGTTGCAATGAGGCCTGCGGACTTGCTATAAGACGGGCATGAGTCCGTCCACCCTTCGCATCCGCCGTGCCACCACGGACGATTTTCAAACGCTGCGCGGGCTTTGGAATTCCATGCGCTTTCCCGCGGAAGAATTGGAAAGGCGCTTTACGGAATTCCAGGTGGTGGAAACCGCCGAGGGACAAATCGTCGGCGCGATCGGCCTTCAAATAAACGGCCCGCACGCCCTGCTCCACAGCGAAGGGTACACGGATTTCTCCGTAGCTGATGCCGCGCGGTTGTTGTTCTGGGAACGCATCCAGACCATTGCCAGTCACAATGGGGTTCTCCGGCTATGGACGCAGGAAGACGCGCCTTTTTGGGCCCGCTGGGGTTTCCAACCTCCTTCGCTTGAAACCCTCGAACGCCGGCCCGGGGAATGGAAGGGGTCCGGGGAAAAATGGCTTACCTTCCAGCTCAAGAGCGAGGAAGCCATCGCCACGGTCGAAAAGGAACTGGCGGTCTTCCGGGAAGCGGAGAAAAAACGCACCGCCGAAACGCTGGATCAGGCGCGCACACTGACGAAGACCATCATGTTCATCGCCTTTGCCGTGGGCTTTGTCGGCATCGGCCTCGCCATTTTTATTTTTATACGGCGCAATTTATCCCTGCCGGGACATTGACGGCAGGTTGAACTCGTCGGCGTGGTAGGAACTTCGCACCATCGGCCCGCTGGCCACGTGGACAAAGCCCAGCTCCCCGGCCCGCCGGCCCAATTCGTCGAATTTCGCGGGGGAAATAAATTCCACCACCGGCAAATGCTTTAACGTCGGCTGGAGATACTGGCCCAGGGTGAGGATGTCGCACCCGGCCCGGCGCAAATCCTCCATTGCCACCAGAACTTCCGCTTCCGACTCGCCCAGACCGAGCATCATGCCGGATTTGGTGTAAATTGTGTCGCCGCGCTTCGCCTTCACCGTCTGCAACACGTGCAACGAACGGTCGTACGTGGCACGGTGGCGCACGTCCGGCGTCAGCCGCCGCACCGTTTCGAGATTGTGGTTGAAAATGTGAGGGTTCGCCGCCAGCACCGCGTCAATGGCAACTTCGCTGTCATTGAAATCCGGCACGAGCACCTCAATGACAATGCCTAGATTCAACTCGCGCACGGCCTCGACCGTTTGCCGGAAATGTTCCGCCCCGCCGTCCACCAGATCGTCGCGCGCGACGGCGGTGATGACGATATGCCGCAGCTTCATCCGCCGGGTAGCCTCGGCCACACGCCGGGGTTCGTCCGCCTCGAGCGGCAACGGTTTGGCCGTGGACACCGCGCAAAAACCGCAGGCGCGGGTGCAGCGGTCGCCGGCAATCATGAACGTGGCCGTGCCCTTGCTCCAGCATTCCCAATGATTCGGGCACTTGGCGCTTTCGCAGACCGTGTGCAGCTTCAGCTCGTCCAGCAGGCTGCGCGTGCGCGCGAAACTGTCCGACGTGGGCAGCGTAATACGCAGCCAATCGGGGAGCCGGGGGCGTGAATTGGTGAATCGTTGAACCGTTGAACCGGCCAACGGTGCTCGCTGGTCGGATTGTTTCCCGGGTGCTGTTATCATATTGCGATTTAACGTTTCAACCATTCAACAGTTTAACGTTTTCCAGAATTTTGCCAATTCTTCCGGGCCGAAATCGGCCAGGATTTTACCATCCACGTCGATGACCGGCGCGAGTTCCTGTCCGGACAACCGGACCATCTCCGCATACGCCTTTTCATCCGCAATGACATCCAGGGTTTCGTATTGGATGTCTTGGCCATCAAGCCAGTGCATGGCCTTGTCGCACCAGGGGCAGTACGGTTTGATAAACAGGCGGACTTTCACGATTTGCCCTGGTCAGCCGCCAATCTGCTTCTGGTAAGCCTCCGGCAACAGCAGCGCGTTCAGTTCGGCTGGACTGCTCAATTTGATTTTGAAGAACCAGCCGCCGCCATAGGGTTCAGTATTGGCCAGCGCCGGGTTGTCCACCACCGCCTGGTTGGTTTCGAGCACCTCGCCGCTGATCGGCGAATAAATGTCGCTGGCGGTTTTGACGGATTCCACGACGGCACAAGCCTCGCCGGCCTTCACCTTCCGCCCCTTGTCGGGCAACTCGACAAAAACGATGTCGGTCAGCTCGTGCTGGGCGTGGTCGGAAATGCCGACGGTCGCCGTGTCACCGCTGACGCGCACCCACTCGTGAGATTTGGTGTATTTCAAATCGGAAGGAACATTGCTCATAAATTTTCGGCCCGCAGAATACGCGGCTGGCGGATATTCTCAAATTCATTTTTCGTCAAACCGTTGAAAGGGTGAATCGTTAAACCGTGGCAACGCAAGAATCGCACCCGATTCAACGGTTTAACAATTCAACGGTTTAACTTTTTTTGTAGATCGGCTTGGGCACCACGACCGCCGCAAAGCGCTTGCCACGGATCTCAATTTCAATATTCGCGCCGGCTTTCGCCGATTCCGGCGGCGCATAGCCCATCCCGATGCCGATGCCCATCGACGGGCTTTGCGTGCCGCTGGTGACAATACCGACGCTTTTTTCGCCCGCCCAGAGGGGATATTGCGGCCGGGGCGGCGCGCATTTGTCGGTCATCTTGAACGCCACCAGCTGCTTGTTTGTTCCCTCCGCCTTCTGTGCCGCCAAAACTGCGCGGCCATTGAATTCGCCCTTGTCGAGGGAAACAAAAAAGCCCAGACCGGCTTCGATGGGTGTCGTGTTTTCGTCGAGTTCATGGCCATACAGCGGATAGCAGACTTCCGTGCGCAACGTATCGCGCGCACCCAGGCCGCAAGGCTTGATGCCCGCCGGCTGCCCGATGGCCAGCAGCTTGTCCCAGACCTGCTGGATGGCTTCGTCCGAACCCATGATTTCAAATCCGTCCTCGCCGGTGTAACCCGTGCGGGAGACGAGCACGCCTGCTTTGGCAAAAGGAAAACCGGCGATCTGATTTTTCTTCAACCCGGTTACGCGGTCCACCCGCATGCCGGAAACCGCAGCGCCGGGAATGCCGGCCTCGATAAAATCCTTCACGCGGGGCCCCTGCACGGCCACGGCGGCGTAATTGTGCGAGGCGTCGGTCAACCGCAATTCGCCCGACCGGGCAAACCGGGCAGCCTGGCCCTGCAACCAGGCCACATCGGGCTCAATGCGCGAGGCGTTGATGATGAGCAGAAACACTTCGTAACAAAGCCGGTAGGCGTAAAGGTCGTCAATCACCCCACCGCGTTCGTTGCCCATCAGGGTGTACTGGCCCTCACCGGGTTCAAGTTTCCGGACGTCGTTGGTAAGAATGATATTGAGGAATTCCGCCGCGGCGGCGCCGCTGACAGTAACTTCGCCCATGTGGGAGATGTCGAAAATGCCGGCCGCGCTGCGGACGGCGAGGTGTTCGTCCGTGATGCTGGTGTATTGCACGGGCATTTCCCAGCCGCCAAACTCGATGAGTTTGCCGCCGAGCCGTTGGTGTGCGGCAAAAAGGGCCGTCCGTTTCAACATCCGTGAACCATGCCGGATTCCTGAGGAAGAAACAATTCGTAATGGCAAATTCTGCGTTGGATTTGACAATCCTGTCATAGCCCTTCCGGTGACCGTGGGGGATAATTAAACTTCAGCTGGAAGGATTGGCGGATGCCATGCATACCATTTTAAAACGGCAACAACTCAGTCCCAACGTCACGCGGCTCGACGTGAGCGCCCCGCGCATTGCCCAAATCCGGCAGCCGGGGCAGTTCGTCATCGTGCGCCGGGCAGATGATTCCGAACGCATCCCCCTCACCATTGCGGATGCCGACCCGGCGGCCGGCTCCATCGCCCTGGTCATCCAGTCAGTCGGCAAAAGCACCCGTGACCTGGTGGCCTTGCAGCCCGGCGATGCCATCCGCGACATCGTCGGCCCCCTGGGCCACGCCACGGAATTGATTGCCAACGGCCGGGCGCTGTGCATCGGTGGCGGCGTGGGCACCGCTGTGGTGCATCCCATCGCCCAAGGCCTGCACCGCCGCGGCGTCAAAGTCACCAGCATCATCGGCGGACGATCGAAGGAATGGGTCATTTTCGAGCCGGAACTCCAAAAACTGGGTGAAGTCCTGGTCTGTACGGACGACGGCAGTTACGGTCGGAAGGGTTTTGTCACCGACGCCGCGAAGGACATTTTGACTGCGGGGGGCGTGGACATCGTTTATGCCGTCGGGCCGGTGCCCATGATGCGCGCAGTGGTCGGACTCACCCGGCCGGCCGGGGTGCGCACCATCGTGTCGCTGAACCCGGTGATGATTGACGGCACGGGGATGTGCGGCGGGTGCCGGGTGACCGTGGGGAATGAAACCCGGTTCGCGTGCGTGGACGGCCCCGAATTTGACGGCCACCAGGTCAATTTTGAAGAATTGCTGGACCGGCTGTCAACCTATCGTGAATTTGAGCAGCGGGCGCTGGCCTGTGCGGAGGGCACCTGCCGGATCAGGAATTGAAACCATATGCCCGGCAAAATCACCACCAAGCAACGCCTGCAAATCAGCCGGCAAAAAATGCCGGAACAGGATTCCGCCGCCCGCGCGGCAAATTTTGAGGAGGTCAACCTCGGTTTCACCGAACAGCTCGCGCTGCTGGAAGCTGACCGCTGTCTGCAGTGCAAGGACCCGCGTTGCATCCAGGGCTGCCCGGTCAGTGTGAACATTCCGAAATTTCTCAATCTGCTGGCCGAGGGCCGGATGGCCGACGCCGCGCAGTGCCTGCTCGGCGACAACGCTCTGCCCGGAGTCACCGGCCGCGTTTGCCCGCAGGAAACGCAATGCGAAATCGAGTGCGTACGCGGGGCCAAGGGCCAGCCGGTGGGCATCGGTTACCTGGAACGTTACGTCGCCGATTGGGCGCGGACGCATCCCGATCAACTGGCGGACGGCAAGACGGAACCCAGCGGACGGAGTGTGGCCATTGTCGGCTCGGGTCCATCCGGCCTCACCGCGGCCGGCGAACTGGTCAAACGCGGACACGACGTCACAATTTTCGAAGCACTGCACAAACCCGGCGGGGTGCTCGTCTATGGCATTCCCGAGTTTCGGCTGCCCAAGAAAATCGTGGCACAGGAAGTCGAACGGCTTCAGGCATCGGGTGTGAAAATCGAATGCAACACGGTCATCGGACGCACCTATACCGTGCCTGAGTTGTGTGAACG
This sequence comes from uncultured Bifidobacteriaceae bacterium, assembly GCA_964413165.1. Classification (GTDB taxonomy): domain Bacteria; phylum Verrucomicrobiota; class Verrucomicrobiia; order Limisphaerales; family UBA11358; genus UBA11358. Next base: position 9,323 of record CAYPSF010000004.1, on the reverse strand, counting down.
TTTTGACGCCGTGTTCATCGCCAACGGCGCGGGCCTGCCGGTTTTCATGAATGTGCCAGGTGAAAACTTGAAGGGCGTTTACTCCGCCAACGAATATCTCACCCGGATCAACCTGATGGCCGCCTGGCGGTTTCCCGATTCGGACACGCCGGTGCTGCAAGGGCAACGCGTGGCCGTGGTGGGCGGCGGCAACGTGGCCATGGACGCCGTGCGCACGGCCAAACGGCTCGGGGCGAAGGAGGCGATGATAGTTTATCGCCGCACCCGCCACGAACTGCCGGCCCGCGCCGAGGAGGCCCATCACGCCGAAGAGGAAGGCATCCGATTTGAATTCCTCACGGCACCCGTGGAGGTCCTGGGCAGTGATAAACGCTGGGTCACCGGCCTCAAATGCGTCCGGATGCAACTCGGCGCGCCCGACGCATCCGGCCGGGCCCGACCCGAACCGGTTGCGGGTTCGGAATTTGTTCTCGCCTGCGACGTGGTAGTGGTCGCCATCGGCACCCGGGCAAATCCGCTGCTCACCGCCACCTGCCCGGATTTAAAACTGAACAAATACGGCAACATTGTGGTGGCCGAAAACGGCATGACCAGCCTGCCGGGGGTCTTCGCCGGAGGCGACATTGTACGCGGCGCGGCGACGGTCATCCTGGCCATGGGCGACGGCAAGCGGGCAGCCAAGGCCATGGACGGCTATTTGCAGAAAATGTAGTGTCAGCGCTGCGCGCCGATTTCGGGCCGGAGGCTCGACGCTACAAGGCATTCCCCACAACTAAGCTCCCAGCCGTTTTAACACTTCCTGCGCCAGCAGTTCATACGCGGCGGCGCCGCTGCTGTATTTATCGTAATGGATGATGGGTTTGCCAAAACTCGGAGCTTCGGCGAGGCGCGTGCTGCGGGGAATCAGCGTTTCAAACACGCGGTCGCCCAGCTGGTTCCGGACTTCACCCACGACTTCGTTGCAAAGCTTGGTCCGGCCGTCGAACATGGTCATCACGACGCCAAAGATGCCGAGGCGCGGATTGACGCCGGCTTCGCGCAACTGGCCGAGCACGCGGTTCATCATGGAAATGCCCTCCAGCGAGTAATACTCGCATTGCAGCGGCACGAGCAATCCGTCGCTCGCGGCAAAGGCATTCAAGGTAAGGATACCCAGCGAGGGCGGACAATCCACCAGGACCACGTCGAAGCGTTGTGACTCCCGCACCGGCTGCAGCACCCCGGCCAGGCGAAGCAGATGATTTTCCGTCCGGGCCAGTTCGAGGTCGGCGGCGCACAGGTCCACCTCGCTGGGCACGACGGACAGCCGTTCGAAAGCGGTGGGTTTGATTTTTTCGAGGAGGCTGCCCTCACCCAACAGGACGCGATAGGCGCTGGCGCCCTCGATTTTTTCCAGGCCGAGGCCGCTGGTAGCGTTGGCCTGCGGATCGAGATCAAACAGGAGAACGCGTTGACCCAGCGCGGCGAGGCAGGCAGCCAGGTTGACGGCCGTGGTGGTTTTACCTACGCCGCCTTTTTGGTTGGCGACCGCAATGACTTTGGTTGGCACCCGCCCGATTTAATGGCAAGTGAGCCCGGGTTTCAAGCGCGCAACGCGCTTCCGATCAAGTCAATTACCGGGGAAACTGGAAGCTGACGGGCTGGGCCAGGGGATTTTGCTGCCCAAAGGCCAGGGTCGCGGTGACCGGCTGCAGGCTGAGCACGGGATTGGTGCTGGAGACGGAAACGATCCCAATCGACTCCGCCGATTGCGGCAGCGCGGTCGATGACATGGGGGCCAGTGGAGTGGTGATGGATCCCAGAAGCGGCTGGGACGCCAGATCCGGGCGTTCGGTAGAAACAATGCCGAACAGAAGCAACATGCAAAGCGCCCCGGCAAATCCGCTCGCAAAGACCGGTTTCTGCCCAAACAGCTGCAACCATTTTGACAGCCAAGGCAACTGCGCGGCCAAATCCTCCATGACACCGGCTGATTGCTTGTTGTGTCCGGCCCGGATTTGTTGCAGTACATGGCTGGAAAAATTATTGAAATAGCCCGGAGGCGGTACTTCGTGGCGCTTGAGAGCCAGCAAACGGCGCAACGGCTCAAAATTGTCTTCGTGTTCGCTCATAGTATTTCAATTACTTCAAATAGTCGGACAATAACGCCTGTAACTGCTGCCGGGCGTAAAACAGCCGCGAACGCACCGTACCGATATTACATTCCATGACTTTCGCGATTTCGTCATGGGGCATCCCCTGCACATCATGTAAAACCACAACCAATCTATGAGGTTCTGACAGCTTGAGCAACGCAGCGTTCAATTTTTCCTGCAACTCGGACAAATTAATCTCCCGGCGCGGCGTTTGTTCTGAAATCAGGGCCACCAAATCCGGGTTATGTTCGGTGTTAAAATCCAAGTCATTGAGACTTAAATGGATACGATTTTTGCGCTGTTTGAGGAAATTAATGGTTTTGTTGACCGCAATCCGGTAAAGCCAGGTGTAAAAGCTGGAACCGCCTTTGAAGGACTTCAACGCCTGAAAAGCCTTGATGAACGACTCCTGGGCCAGGTCATTGGCGTCCTCATGATTGGCCGTCATGTGGTAGATCGTCGCGTAAATGCGCTCCTGATAGCGCCGCACCAGATCGTCGTAAGCCCCCAAATCCCCCTGCCGGGCCGCCCGCACCAACACCTCTTCTTCCACGGGCGCGGGTGGTTCTGAATCATCCGTGCGTATGACTGGAGCCGACATAGTCATGATTGCTTCAAATACAAACCGCCAAAGCGCCACTTTGTTGCGCTAAAAAATCGGCCAGGCCGAGCAATCCCGCGCGCCCCCCGGACTCCGGCAGGGCCCGCAGCGCCCGGCGCGCCTCTTCCAGGTAACGGGCGATGACCGCCTGCGACGGCTCAAACGTTTCGTATCGGGCCAGCAATTCGTTCACGGCGGGCAGGTTTTCCGGCTGCCAGTTTTCCACCATTTGTTCCAGCCGGGTCCGGTCGGCGACGGTCGCCCGTTCCCACGCCAGCAACACCGGCCAGGTCAATTTGCCCTTGGCCAGGTCCGTACCCAGCGATTTGCCGGCCGAGGCCTCCGACCCGAATAAATCCACGCAATCATCGTAAACCTGGTACGCGATGCCAAAGGCCGCGCCGAACTCCCGCAGGGCATTGCGCCGTTTCGGCGTTGCCCCGCTCAAAAATGCCGCCAGATCGCATGAAAGGGTGAACAATTCACCGGTTTTCATTTCGATGACGCGGAAATACTCCCGCCGCGAGATGGGAAACTTGCGGCGATGTTGCGTCTGCAGGATTTCCCCGGAACAGACCGTGTTGGTCGCCATGGCCACCGTACGGCAGACTTCCGGCGTGGGAAAACCGGCCGCCAGCTTCAACGCCTGCGCAAACAGGCAATCGCCAAACAACACGGCAATTTCGTTGCCCCAATTCGCCGCCAGGGTGGGCCGGTCTCGGCGGATTTCCGCCTCGTCCATCACGTCGTCATGCACCAGCGTAGCCAGGTGCACCATCTCGATGATAACCGCCGCCGTCACATGGGCGTCGGTGATTTCGCCGAGCGTGCCGGCGGACAGCGCCACTATGGTGGGGCGCAGATGTTTTCCGCCGCCGTTCAGGGCGTACTGGGCGTAGGGGACGATCTGAGGATCAAAATCGTTGACCTGCCGGATCAACTGCTGTGAAACCGCCAGCAGAAATGGTTCCACTGGTTCCACGATTTGTTTCCAGGAACGATTCTGATTGGCGTTCGGCGAGTCCGCCGCATTCGTACTCGCCACCTTTGATTCAACAGCCAGCATTCGTGGGCAATCTACGTTTGCCCAGCCGCCGAGTCAAACCCCTTGTATTGCTGCAAAAATTAAACAGCCGGACTGAAACATCAGTCCGGCTGCATGACCACGGCTGCTTGCGCCGTAAATCCTTTTAATTCAACGGGCGACTGTATCCCGGCTGCTTCCCGGGCCGCGCTCCATCGGGAACGGTTTATTGCTCGCCAGCCCGATAAAATCTGAATGGCAGATTGGTTGCCGATGAATCCAGAACCCGCACCGAACCCGTAACCGGCGGATTCGTCAAAATCGGCAGCCAGCTGGTCAAATTGGTGGATGCGTAGATGACCAGCCCGTTTGGCGTCAGGACACCGTCAACCTGCATCAGCAATCCGCTGGCGGTCAGCCATGGATTGTTCGAACTGGTGTTAAGGACGAAAGGCTGGACAAACAACATGACGTTGGTGACGAATCTGCCGTAGGAGTTGGTAATCGTAAGCGCATAAGTCCCGGAGTTGACCGGTTGAACATTGGCGATTACCAGGGAACTATTGGTGGCCCCGACCAGGTCGGTCCCGTTAAATTGCCACTGATAGCTGATGGGGGGAGTTCCTGTCGCCGAGGACGAAAAACTTGCCCGGGCCCGAGTCATCAGGGATTTGCTGACGGGCACGAGAGTGACGATGGGAGGGGTGCCTCCCGGGGTATAGACGACCTGGTCCACCCACCCGGTGCTCATGTTGCCGAAGGCAGAAGAGCTCCGCGAATACGTCCACAGCAAGGTTTGCGTTCCACTGCCAAGGTAAAAAGTTTTTTGCTGCCAGGCTGAGCTTGAAGCGGCTTGTTGAGTGCCATTGACATAAAAAATCAAGGAATCCAGGATGAAATTTGATGAAAAGCGCCACCAAAAAGTCAAGGTGCCGGGCCCGGTAACGGAAGTCTGCAGCGTTGACGTCTGGCCGTTGGCGATCAGACCGCTTTGCGCTGCGGCCACGCCGTCATGCGTTACTCTGGTTTCGGCAAACCACGCCACGTTGCCACCATTGGTCCAGACCAGATCCGGAGCGTCCAAAGCCATGGCCAGGCTGATCACGGTCAATACCACATTGGAGCTGATGACGCTCCCATAGTCATTGCTGACCACGACCTGATAGCTGCCTTGATTCGCGAACTGGACGTTGGTCAAAAACAACGAGGCATTCGTCGCCCAGTCGATATTGGTTCCATTAAACTGCCATTGATAGGTTAAAGGCGCGGTTCCTGTGCCCATAACAGCAAAAGTGGTGTTTGACCCCAATAAAACTGTCTGGTTGGTGGGTTGGGTGGTGATGGCAGGCGGGAAGGTCAGAACCGTCAAAATTGCATTGGAGCTGGTCACGGTTCCAAAGCTGTTGCTTGCCACCAGGCAGTAAATTCCAGCATTGGCTGGTTGCACATTGGCGAAATTTAACAATGCATTGGTGGCACCAGTCAGGTTCGTCCCGTTAAATTGCCACTGGTACCCGACCGGTTGCGCGCCTAACGCGACTGCACTGATGTAGGTGCTTGTTCCAGCGACGGCGGATTGGCTGGGCGGCTGGCTGGCAATGATCAATGGCCCCCCTTCTTCGAGCGCCAGGCTGTGCTCCATCCCGCCGGTCACGGCCACAACCCCATTCAAGCCTGCCGGCACATTCGTCTGGCCGGCGTCATTCCTCCCCCACGCAATGACTTTCCCATCCTTTTTGATGGCCAGACAATGGTAACTCCCTGCTCCGATTGCCACCACATTGCTTAGCCCTGCCGGCACATTGGTCTGACCTTCGTTATTATCACCCCAGGCAACCACTCCGCCATTGCTCAAAAGTGCCAGGTTGTGGGACCATCCGGCGGCAATGGCCACGACATTGGTCAGCCCGGAAGGCACATTCGTCTCGCCGTTATAATTGTATCCCCAGGCAACGACTGTCCCGTCGCTTCTAAGCGCAAGGCTGTGGGCCGATCCGGCAGCAACCTCCGTCACATTGGCCAAGCCGGTTGGCACATTGGTTTCACCATTGAAGCCGTTTCCCCACGCCACGATGTTGTGCGAACTCGTCAACGCGAGGCAATGCATGCCGCCTGCGGCAATCGCCACAATATTGCTCAAACCAATCGGCACCTTTAAAGTATTACCACTGCCAAGTCCCCAGACGGTTGCCGTCCCATCTCTTTTCAAGGCCAGACTGAAATAGCTTCCTCCGGCAGCAATGGCCACCACGTTGCTTAATCCTGCAGGTGGGGTCGATTCCCCGTAGTCATTTTCTCCCCATCCCACGACTGTCCCATCGCTCCGGAGCGCCAGATCATCTTGGGGACCGGCGGCAATGGTCACGGCATTAGTCAACCAGACCGGCACGTTAGTCTGGCCATAAACATTATAACGAGCCCACGTAACCACCTGGGAACGGGGCAATATCAATGTGGCGTTGGAACTGACCACGACACCGTAGGCATTGCTGACAACGACACTGTAGTTGCCTTCACTGTTCCACGGAATGTTGGTCACATTCAGTATCGCATTGGTTGCATCAAGAATATTGGTGCCGTTGAACTGCCATTGATAACTTAGCGGCGGTGTACCGAACGCAGTAATCTGGAAGCTTATAGTCTGACCACCCTGTGATGTTTGACTGACAGGATTGGTTATAATTACGGGTGCCGTAGCTCCAGGAACATAGCTGACCTGATCGAGCCATGCGGCATCCGCATCCTGATTGATGGCGCCATCCTTGGAATAGCTCCAGGCCAAGGCATGAGTCCCTGGCGCGACGGAATAAGTTACCTGTTTCCAGCTGACCGCGCCGGAAATCCGAAACTGCTCCGCGCCATCCGCCGAAAAGTGTACGTAGTCATTGTTTGTCTCCGACGAAACCTTCCACCAGAAACTCAAGGTTGCCGGCCCGTCGACGGCGATCTACGCGGTGGACTGATGGTTGCCGGCGATGGCTCCGCTCTGTAAAGCGGCGATGCCATCATGTGTGATGCTCGTTTCTGGAAACCACGGTTGATCACCTCCGATGCTCCAGGTCAAGTTGGTTGCGTTTAGTGATTCGTTGAAATCCACGACATTCAGATAAGCGGTGGCAGTGTTGGTAATTCCAAACGCGTTGCTGACCACCAACGTATAATTGCCCTCGTCGGTGAGCTGCACGTTCGTCAGAACCAAAGACGCGTTGGTTGCGCCATCCAGATTGGTGAGATTGAGCTGCCATTGATAATTCAAAGGCGGTGTGCCCAATGCGGCTGCATTCAAAGTTGCATTCGACCCCAGCAACACCACCTGGTTTGTCGGATTCAGGATCATAACCGGCGGCGCGCCACCGGGAACTAAGCTGACTTCATCCAGCCACCCGGAATCGCGCCCGCTGATACTGACACCCGGGTCGGTCTTGATGTACGCCCATTGCAATATCTGGGGCCCGGCACCGATATAAACAGTCTGCTGTTCCCAGCCATAGAATCCACCGATGACGACCCCGGAAATCCGGGCCTGTTCCACATCGTTTACCGAGAAATTGAGATAATTACTTTCAGTCTTGGAGCTGACATTCCACCAAAACGTCAACGTGCCGGGACCATTGGCGGTTGTCTGAAGCACCGACTGCTGGCCGACCGCGAGAGCTCCGCTTTGCAGGGCAATTGCGCCATCATGCACGATACTGGTTTCTGCAAACCACGGCACATCTCCGGCGGAAGTCCAGGTAACGTTAGTCGCGTTTAATGCATCCGCCGCATCCAACACATGCAAATACGCGTCCGTACTGGTGGTTATTCCATAACTATTGGAGACCACAACACTATAATATCCGTCATTGGCTGGTTCCACGTTTGAGAGATTCAATACTCCGTTGGTGGCTCCAATGATATTCGTCCCATTGCACCGCCATTGGTAGCTGAAGGGCATGGAGCCGACAACACTCACGGCAAAAAATGAACCGGTAAAAGGAGGCGCGGTCTGGTTTGTCGGTTGATTAAGAATGACTGGGGAAGAATTCGTTACCACCAGATCCAAGTTCGAACTGGTCGTGGTTCCATAGATGTTTGTGACTATGACACAATAGTTTCCGGCATCAATCGATTGCACATTGGTGAAGCAAAGCAGAGATCCTTTTGCCCCGTTGATATTCGTTCCGGCGCGTTGCCATTGAAATGCTGATGGTGCGATGCCGATGATCCCGGATTTCAAGATAACGGAGCTACCGCTGTAGGCGAAACGGCGGGAGGATTGCCTGCCAACAAACGACACAGCACTGTTCATTATTGCTGCGCCATTCCACCCCCCGGCTGCAATATCAATGACATTGGTAACACCGGACGGAACATCGTAAGCCCCAAATAAATCTGATCCCCATCCAACGATGACGCCATCACTCCTCAGGACCAAACCATGCCAAGCGCCCGCAGCAATAGCCACGACATCAGTCGCCGCAGCAGGAACATTGGTTTGACCGGAACCGTTGTCACCCCATGCCGCTACCGAACCGTCGAATTTCAGGGCCAAAGTGAAATGTTGACCGGCACAGAGAGCGACAACATTAGTCAGACCATCCGGAACGTTGGTTTGACCAACGGTATTGTCACCCCAGGCAACCACCGTGCCATCACTTCGGAGAGCGGCGGAATGAGCCTGGCCGGTAGCAATGGATACCACATCGGTCAATCCCGATGGTGGTATTACCGGAATAAAACCAGTGCCGTTAAAGCCAGTTCCCCACGAAACCAAGGAACCGTTGGTCAAACGTGCCAGGAATAATTCTGCATTGGCGGCAATTTCAGCAACCTTTGACAAATTTGGAGGGATATTGGTATCGCCTCCTTGTCATGTTGGCCAGGAAATGGTTGTCCCGTCATTCTTAATGCCACATTCCAGGATTGTCCAAGCTTTGCATTTACTACATTTGTTGCGCCCGAAGGAATTAACCCTTGGCCGAAAATATCACCCCATCCGACAACCGATCCATCGGTCCGGGCGGCCAAGCTGTTCTGAAAGCCGATGCCAATGGATACTGCGTTCGTTAAGCTAAATGGATAATCAGCTTGTCCCAAATCGTTTCTCCCCCATGCCACAACCGTACCGTCTTGCCCCTGTGCCAAACAGAAATTGGAGAACACCAACAGCGTGATCACCACTACGAGCCCGACATTGCCGGAATGAAAAGTGGCGACTGGCGCCATTGCTTGAGGTTTCATTTGACCGATAAGACCATCGCCGAAAAGAAATCCTTTGAAGGAATTGAAGATTGTTTGCATCGGAATCTCAAACGATTCGAATGTCATTACTTATACACCTTAAACCGGTGGCAAACAATGACTTGATTTTGCTATACCAAAAACAAAAAAGCGCGAACGGATAGCCGTTCGCGCTTGAATTGATTTCGCCGGGATTACCTGGCTTCTGGCGCGGCCACTTCTTTCCCCGCTTCCTGCTTGTCGCGATCTTCCATCGCCGCCTTGCGGGAGAGCCGTACCCGGCCTTTTTCGTCCACGCCCAGGCATTTGACCCAGATTTCATCGCCCATCTTGACGATGT
>CAYPSF010000003.1:20243-67401 GCA_964413165.1 uncultured Bifidobacteriaceae bacterium | reverse complement strand
CATGGCATCCCCTTCGCGACCTCCTCCAGTAGGGCAACAACGTCGTTCTTGACCGTTTTGATATCGTCACTGGCGTTACCCCCATCTGCAAAGCGGGTGTAGAAATGCTCGGCCGTCAAACTTTCACGAGCTAAATCGCAAAGTGTCTTGATTGCTCGCTCTTTGTCAGGGCTGATCGTGCCAACTGCTGCCCCGTATCGGTCGGCATTGATGCGGAAATCAGGCTTTTTCAGGGTAGCCCAGCTGTCGCGGATGATGTCGCGAAAGTCGGTGTTCGTTTTCGCATCGCTGATCGTGAGTGATCGCTTCGCCTGGAGGCTAAGGCGAGCGGGGTTCTTTGCAGCGTCTTCAAAATCGACGATTACATCGTCGAGTGGTTCACCGAAGTCACGCTGCTGAACCGAGACACGGACAACGATTCGGTCATCAATCCCGGGCGCATATGCCTCAGCTAGCAGCGCGGCGAGATAGAACGCAGCCGCGTCACCCTCGAAAGTGAAACCTTCTCCGCCAGCGAGTTCAGGAGATTGAGGCATCGCTAGCCTTTAAAGCTCGTGGACATGAGATCCAGATCATAGGTCAATGATCCACGGCAACTAAGCGTGAACCCATTGAATGTTTCTGACTGTTTCCCATACCCATGCTGATTCGACAGCATCGTAAGCCCGGGGGCGGTTTAGGCAACTGGAAAACGGTCTGCAGATCCACCCGCGGCACGCAGATTGACCAACCCGACGGCGTACAGACGTCTGCAATTCATGCAAGCTGGTATTCGCGTGCGATCACTGCCTGTGAAAAGTTACGAAAGATTGGCACTTCGGGTATTTGCCGCCAAAGTGCAACTTTTACAGGCGAGGGTTGCGAACCGACCGTCGCCTTTAGCTTGATATTTTGGATCCGGCCGGCGCCCATCTTCTTTGCACCAACAACAGTGGGAACCAATTTTCTAGCATTCATCCAGACCGAGCCAGGCGAAACCTACAGTGTGCAATATCTGAACGCACTTGGCTCCGGTTGGCAGAGCCTGATCACCGTGGCCGGTAATGGCAGTATCATCACCGTGACCAATGCCGCGCTGGGAGCAACTCGAGGCTTTTATCGACTCATGGAACATTAAAAGCGGGTTGTTGGTTTCAACGTGCCACTCCCTCCGGTCGTCCCAGGGCTTGGCAAGCATCGGCAGATACGCGGCAGTTTTTACCAATTGTTAACAGCAGGATAATTCACCTCCATCAGACCAATTGCTTGCGGGCGCTGAATGTCAAAGTGGAGCCGGATACTCCCGGCTGGAAGTCCTTAAAACCTGAAGCGGCCAAGTATTGTTCCAGCTTGATAAGGTCGAATACATGAAGGCCATGATTCTTGAGGCTCCACTCACGAACCCATCGATATTTCAGGATGCCGCCGCTGCCCGCGGTGAATGTGAAGACCGAAAGGATTGTTCCGGGCTTCATCACGCGGGCCATTTCGCGCAGGGCTATCACGGTATCCGCAAACAGATGAAGCGAGCCGCAACAGATTGTGGCGTCAAAAACGCCGTTTTCGAAGGGAAGGGCCTCCACTCGTGCGCGCGCGAAATGCATGTTGGGAATGCCCTCCTTCGCGACATACGGGCCGGTTAAGTTTTCAACTGAAATGAAGGTGAATATTGAATACGTATGGCGACGACCAAAACCGCGGTCACTCCTGAACAATTATGAGTGATCGCATTCCACATGTTGTAATCGTTGGCGGCGGTTTTGGTGGCCTTGCTGCTGCCAAGGCTCTCAAACCCGCTCCCGTGCGGGTCACACTGGTTGACCACACAAATGTCCATCCCGGGAGCGGCAGAATCGACGCGGCAAATCTCATTCGGCTACCCGAAATCCGGTAGGCGGTTTTGGCCGGGGCAGGTCAGCATAAATTGCCCAAGCCGTCTCCAGCCCTCCGGCCTGCAACGCCAGCAGCGCGTCGGTCTTGACCTTTTCTTGACCGGCTGGAGGATGATATTGGTTCCACCGTTCCAGCAGGTATTTGTAATCAATCATCATGACGCGAAGTTTGCTTGCCACCTCTACCGCATTCGTTGGCGCCTGCCTGGAGAAGTTCTCCAGTTGATTTTCAACCACACCGATCGGAACGCCAAACTGGCTGGCCAATGTCTCCCTTTCCTGCCGGGTCAATTGGTCCAACCGGCTAACGTCAATCTTCTGCTTGCCGGCAACCTCCAGCGTCGTCTCGTTCACCACATCAATCGATGGTGTAGTCGAACGTACTGCGAATACTTGATAACTGGGTTGTTTCCGTCCTTGCGCCGGAAGCAACGAAGAGGATGCCAGCGGAGTCTGCGTGGCTCGGCCTCCGTTGTCTGCAGAAAGAATCGCTTGTCCTTCGCTTCCGGGGATCATGCCCGGTGTCAAAATCACAAAAATGGGCAGGACGATGCGAGCCAGCGATAATCTCGCAAGCATGAGTTTCGATTGCCATGGCAGTGGTGTGCCGGCTGGTTCCTCAACTGGTGAAGCTTTTTGGTCTTTCATTGCACGGTAAAAGTAGGTTGGGAACACGGCGGATGCTATGGGGTGTTCGCCTCATGCAAAATAGGGGTTCATCCTACATGCATTTTTCATGATTCAACCCCCACACCCCAAAAATCACTTCGCGGATGGAAATCACGGTCACTATTGTCGTCATTAAACGATGTGCCTATCGCCGTCCAGAGCCAGTGTACGATTCAGCCAGTACTTCAAAGTGTCGCCGGTGGGTAGTTTTAGAAGAAAAACTTGCCGGCTGGCGTTGACGGTCCGTGCATTTCGCAAGCTGGCAGGCCCAAAGCGCAATACTTACTCCGATCTTTTGCAGCCCGCGCCAACCAATTAAACATCCGTATTTTGGATATTCGGCGCTACGGATTCGCCTATTTTTAATTTAGTCTCTTGACCGTTTCGTGGGCTTTTCGGCCGGCACCTTTCCCTCGCTCAAGTCCAATCCGGCCTCCGGCGAAGCGAAAATGCTCTCGATCACCTCCAGCAAATGCGGGGTGTCCAAGGGTTTTTCAAGAAAGGCTTTGGCACCTTGGCGGAAACATTCGGCTTTGACATCAGGGCTGCCAAACGCAGTCAGCACAATGACCGGCAGGTCGGGCAGAATCTTGTGAATGGCAAACACTCCCGTAATACCCGTAATAAACGGCATCCGCAGGTCGGTGATGACTAGATCAAAGTGGTCTTTCCGCTCAGCCAGGATTTCCATGGCATCCCCCACCCATGCCGCGGAGGTCACTTCGCACCCTTCGCCGGCCAACACCTTTTCGAGAGCGCGGAGCATCCGGGTATCGTCGTCGATAATCAAAACCGATTTGTTACGAATGTTTTTCATAATCGAGTATTCAGCTTTGCATGAGTGATGCCAGGAATGAGTGCCGGTCAGGATTTTTCCTCGGCGGGCAGAAAGATGGTGAACGAGCTGCCCTTGCCTGGAGCACTTTCGCATTCCACGTGCCCGCCGTGTTCGATTGCGATTTGCTGGACCGAGGTGAGCCCCAGGCCGGTTCCTTCCGGTTTGGTGGTATAGAAAGGCACGAATACCTGTTCCACCTGTTCCCGGGTCATGCCCCGGCCCGTGTCGGTCACCCGGATGCGCACCTGCCCGCCTTCCCGCCAGGTGCTGACGGTCAATTCGCCGCCATTTTGCATTGCGTCCTGCCCGTTGCGAATCAAATTCAACGTTGCCTGCCACAGTTGCTCCGCGTCTACATTGATGGTGGTCAACACGGGATCGAAATGAGTGCGCAATTTTATGCCGGTCTGCTCGAATTCCCCGTTCAAGAATGCCAGCTTTTGGTTGAGAAACTCGCCCAACTTCGTTGGCCGCCGCTGCGGTTTCGGCAACCGGGCAAATCGCAGATAATCTTCGATCACGTGCTGGATGCGCCGGACTTCGGCGCGCATTTCATCCACGAGAAAATGGCCTTCCTCCGTCGGATGCCGGCTCGTTTCGGCGAACCGGTCGATTTCTTTGCAAATCAGGTCCAGATTAAGAATGATGGAACTGAGTGGATTGCGCACCTCATGAGCCACTTCAGCGGCCATGGTTCCCGCCACGGCAAGCCGTTCCGACTGGACTTTGGCTATTTCCAGACGTTTGCGCTTGGCAATTTCCGCCACCAGTGCCGCTGTTCGTCTTTGAACGGTCTCTTCCAGATGCTGATGGGCGGCCTGAAAAGCCGAGAGCAAATAGACCACCACCAAAAACAGCGCCAACAGCATGAGCGCATTCCAGAATGGAATCAGCGGACGCGAATACAGATAGCCGGTTTTCAAATCGGCAATGAACCACAAGACCGTACAAACGGCAGCCAGCAGGATTCCCGACTGGCGCCCGGCCGACCAACTGACCCAACAAATCGGCGCCAGATAGAACAACACCGACATCGCCATATCCCGCCCCGCGATGAAACCCAAAATAGCAATCAATACCGCCAGGGCCAGCGCCAAGGCTATGACCCACGGCTCCGGCAACGACAATCGCCATTTTGGCAACAGATTAGCCCGAAGTTGCATGTTGTTTTGACAAAATCAAATCGCTTTTCATTTGAACCGGCGCACGGATATTTTCGCCGCCGCTAACGTTCCGTCGCAAAATGATATTGGGAGAAGGTTTCGGTGCCGGCAATCAAGGCAGCCCCACGTTGTTCAGACGTTGATTGCACTGGTATTCAATTGATGGTCGGGATGGGTACCGCCATTAACTCCGTCAATTTATCGAATCCTTTTTCCGCTTTGGGACCTGAAAACTCCAATTTTTCGCCACCGACCAAATTGATGTTCAACGTGGCCGGCTGGCTTTCAGGCAGATTGCCGGCTGGCATTGGATCCCTGGGCAATTCCGCGAGCCGGGATTCCTTTGCCTGATAATAAGTGAAATACGTGATGTTCGCAGTGTTGATGTAGGTATTTCCGATTTTAGCACAGGTCATGGTCATAGGTTTATCGGGTCAATTTCAATGAAGGTATCTGTTTTCCCTTCATGCGTTCGTCATGCGCCATCCCATCCGGATCCAAACTCAATAATGTTCCGGTCCGCGAACACCTCCGCCGGAGTCTCAAAGCAAACCTCCCCCGGGATTTACAAGGACTCCAACGCGATTAAACAAAAGCACCAGGCAGCTGCCTCAACAGCTCGTTTATGATTTGTCTTCGGTGTCTTGTGTGGTCCTTCCGGTCATTCAGCTGCCGGGTGGCTGGTTCGTAATGCTTGGATTGCCGGTGTCCTGTGGAGTGTTGAGATTGTTTCCGCTTCCTGGAGTCGTCATTTCTCCACCGCCGTTGTTGGGCGGGGCAGCGGCATTCGTGCTGTTCGGGTTGACAGAAGTCAGAGCCGGCGTGGCCGGCGTGACCGGCGGGCTGCTATTGGGATTCGATTGACTGTCTGTGGTATGATTTCCACATCCAGTCATCGCCAACAAGGCGAATAGCGGAATCAGGGTGATGATTTTCATTTTCAATGTCCTTTGGTTGATTCTTCGATTGCTCCAGTGGGTTTGGTCGGGCGTCTGAAAATCAGGGTCAGGCCGATGACCACGGCCCCGCTGGCGCCGAACAACTGCCAGACCTTTCGGCTGATCGCTGAATTCCCGGAATCTGCATTGAATATGTAAGCGATCAACCCCACCCCTGTGAACAGCAGTATCAATCCGATTTGTTTCATAAACATCCTTTCATCTTCATTGTAGCCCCGGACTTGAACGGGTCCGACGGCAATTCCCGGTCGGCAAAATGGCCGGGTTCGTATCGATGGGTTTCATGGGTTTTTTTATTTCAATAAATTCAATCTTTGAAGGGGGGGGCAAACCGGACGTCTATGTTAATGGTTGAGGTAAAAACGTCCGGCTTGTCGTTTGAAGGCTGAAAATTCATTTCGTTTTATCCCGCCGCGTTCGATGACACGCGTTATCTCAGTTGACGTGTCAGGTGCGTTTTTAAGTGCGTCCGATCAATTCACTTTCTTCGCCTTCCATGAATCGCAGAGCGTTGTCAGCGAGTTGCTTGAATCTCTGTCTCAATCTGCCTTGGACAATTTTCCTGGTTCCCCGGGCTTCAAAAATTTTCATAAACCATCCTGGTTGATGTTCGATTTCATTTCGCGGTACCATATGTGGCCCGTGGAAATATCTCCTGCAAACAGCGTGCCGATGGAAGCGGGCATGGAAATGGTTTTGCGATCTCATGGGATCTGGCCGTTTTCCCGATTGCAACGGGGAAAATCACGGCTGGGTTCGGTACGGCCATAAGCGTGCAAATAGCAACAACCCGCCCTTCTCCGTTTGCAAGTTGCATTCTGCCCCCCGGCAAAGCCATCAGCCTTTATGCCGGATTTGCAGCAGAAAGACACGAAAAGCACACCCGTGAGGCGACGGCACGAAGCCAGCTTGCGAACAGGCGCCGGGTGGAAGGCTTTCGGCAAATTGGAATAGATTGATGTCGCGCCGGGGGCCTTTCATTCCGACAGCAATGGATAAACTGGCTCAAATTGCCGTCATGGATTTGAAACAGCGCCGGGGCGAATTTGACACCGGCTTGAACGATCGGAGCAAAAAACCGTGCATGAGCCCGGAGAGAGCATCATCGTAATGAAATTGGACCCTGCCGAGCCAGCTTCCACGTCATCGTCCTTGCTGTCCCGCCTTCCGCTCCCTGAAGCGTCCCCGGCGCGGATTCTCTTGGTGGACGACCAGTCCACCAATATCCAGGTCGTCGGTTCGGCATTGGGCGCTTTGGGACATGAAATCATTCCCGTCTCTGATGGCTCGGCCGCCCTGAAACAGTTGGCGCTGGGTCCGCCCGATCTGATCCTGCTCAACTTCCTGATGCCGGGCATGGATGGCTGTGAAGTCTGCGGACAGTTGAAGAAAAATCCGGATTGGAAGGACATCCCCGTCATTTTTCTTTCCACCGCGGACGACAAGAGTTTTATAATCCGGGCGCTCGAAGCGGGCGGGGTGGACTATGTCACCAAGCCTTTCAATCCGGCCGAACTCATTTCACGGGTACGTACCCAGCTGGTGTTGAAAACCGCCCGCGACCGGCTCAAACAACTCGCGGAGGACAAGGATGAATTGCTTGGCATGATGGCGCACGACCTGAACAATTGTCTCAGCGGCATGAACATGATCGCTGAATTGTTGCATGAAGGGATCGACCGCCTTAAGGATAACCGGCTGGCGAAATTGTCGGACAACATTCTTCGTTCCACCACCCAATTGCTGGCTTTCCTCAAGGAATTCCTGGCTAATGCCGCTGCCGATTACGGTTTCACCCCCAAACCGTCCGTCCTCGACCTGGCAGACGTTGCCGCGACCGTGGCAAAACAATACCTGGAGGTGGCCCGGTTGAAAAAAATTGAAATCCAGACGGACTTTGCCGCCGGAGAAACCACCGTGCTCGCGGACGTCTCGGCGCTCAATCTGGTGCTGCACAATCTGCTCTCAAACGCGCTCAAATATTCGCCGCCCGGCCGGCGGGTTTTTGTTTCCATCCGCCCGCTGGACCATCAGGTCGAATGCGTAGTCCGGGATGAAGGGCCGGGGTTTACCAGCGAAGACAAAGCCCACATGTTTCGCCGTTACGGGCGACTTTCCGCCCATCCCACCGGCGGTGAACCTTCCGCCGGCCTGGGCCTGAGCATTGTCCGCAAACTGATGCAGGCCATGAATGGTGAATTGTCCTGCGTCAGCAACCCGGGCCAGGGGACGGCTTTTGCCATCCGTCTGCTGCGTCCCACCACCCCAGAAAATTGAGCTATGGACTTCTTAATCATTGATGACGATAAAAACTTCCGGGATGCGACCTGTTTTCTCATCGAGGAAGCCGGTCATTACGCGGCAGGCGCCGAATCCGGTGAACTCGGGCTTGCGACACTGAAAGAGGAAAAATTTGACACCATTTTACTGGATGTAAACCTTGGCCGGGAAAACGGCCTGGACGTGTTGATCGAGATTCAAAAACGGCACCCGCAGATCCCCGTCGTCATGTTCACCGCCCAGGACAGCGTGAAGACCGCTGTGGAAGCCATGCGCTGCGGCGCGGTGGATTTCCTCGAAAAACCGTTCCAACGCGAGCACTTCCTGACAGTGCTCGCCCGGCTACAGCGGCTCCGCCAGATGAGCCGGCAAATTGAACAACTGGAACAGACGGTCAGTGAGACCAAGGCGCAGAACCCCGAACCCGTTTTCGACTCCACCACTCCCGCCATGCGCGAAGTCATGGAAGTGTTGCTCCGTGCCGCCCAGACGCCCGCCACCATTCTTATTTGCGGCGAAAGCGGCACCGGCAAAAGCGTCGCCGCCCACGCCGTCCATCGCCAAAGCCTGCTGGCCGACAAACCGTTTGTAACCGTCAGCTGTCCGAGCCTTTCCCGGGAACTCCTGGAAAGCGAGCTGTTCGGCCATGTCCGGGGATCATTCACCGGTGCCATCAGAGACCACTGGGGCAAGGTCAAGGCCGCCGAAGGTGGCACCCTTTTCCTCGATGAAATCGGTGATCTGCCGCTGGAAATTCAACCGAAGCTGCTGCGCCTGCTGCAGGAACGTGAATATGAGCGGGTCGGCGAAAATGTCACCCATCAGTCCAGCGTCCGCGTCATTGCCGCCACCAATCGCGACCTGAAAAAGCGCGTCGCCGAGGGCGCTTTTCGCGAAGACCTGTATTTTCGGCTCAATGTCATTGTGGTGGAAATACCTCCTTTGCGCGCGTGCGGTTCGGATTTGCTGCGATTCGCCGAACTATACACCAATCATTTTGCCGCGCAATGCGGCCGCCGGCTGGGCGGACTTTCCCCCGAGGCCGTCAATTGTCTCCGTGCCTACTCCTGGCCAGGCAACCTCCGCGAATTACGCAACGCCATCGAACGCGCCGTCATTATGGCCAAAGGCGGCAAGTTGCTTCCCGAGGATTTTTCCCACGAATTGCGTGGTCACCCTGCCGCCACCAACGGCGCCAATGGCGAATCGCTGCTGCAAATCGGCACGTTCGCCTCGCTGGAACAAGTGGAAGAGGCCCACCTGTGCAAAATTCTCGAACGGGTTCCCAGCTTGTCGGATGCCGCCAGAATTCTCGGCATTGACCAGGCAACCCTCTACCGCAAACGGAAAAAAATCGGCCTGGAGTAAATCCGTCGGGCGGTGCAAAACGGGGCGCGCGGCGATCCAGTTTCAAGCCGCTTCATTTGTCTGTTTCCTTCAATTGCGGTTTCCGGAATCGCCCCGATCCTCGGAAGATTCTTTGTTGCCCGGGGATTTGGGGTTTCGGAAGTTTTCTTTCTCGCCCGGGCGAAAATCCATTCAATCTCATTCACTTTGGCCGCGAGAACAAAATCACTTTCTGTGAGCCCGTGGATTTTGTGCGTCCAGTTTTTGAGACGCACTTCACCATATCCACATGGATATCGCTGAATCTGTATTCCGGATTGTCATTCAAGGCTGATTGGTCGTCAATCGACTCACCGGTAGTGCGATTGGAACGCTCTCCGACGCAACCGGTAAATCCCGTTATCGTGCTCGTGCTCAATCGGCCCATGCAGAGAACCAAATTCAAAGTGCTGGCGTTGATTTTCAAAATTTGTCTGCCCATTATTTGCGTCCCGAGACAAGGTCTGGCCATTGACATCGGTTTGTTTTTGCGCGTTCATTGCCGTTTGAAAAACTGCACCTGCCGCTCATGCCGGGTGGCCGCTTCGAGCGAATTGAAGGTGCCCAGGTTCCGCCGCTTGCCGGTCGCCGGATTGCGCTTGCGCGAATAAAGGCGATAACCACCCGCTTTGAGTTTCCGGATCATAAATTCTCCGCGAACCTTCTCGTCCGAGCCGCTTTTCGCGCGCTGGCGGAACGTTCCGAGGCTGTTTTTCTCCGCGCCGTCGCACGGGTTTGGCGTGAAATCGCACGGGTTGAGGCCGCCCCCTGCTCCTCGCACCGAAGCGCCGCCAAAGTTGCCCGCGAACGCTTCGTCGAGATATGGCTGTGTCCATTGTGCTGTCCGCGTTCGTAATCACGTTCGGCCTGGCGGCGTACCCTGGCGGAAACCTTTCCGCGGCGTGGCGGTGGCAATTTTACGCCGGCGCGCCGCGCCTTGGACAGGCCCATGGCAATGGCCTGCCGGGGCGAACGGGCGCCGTGTTTTCCTTCGCGAATGTGGTGAAATTCCTCGCGGACGAATTCTCCCGCCTGGGTGGAGGGCGATTTTCCTTCCTGTTCGTCTTCGCGCGCCCGTTCAATCGTTCGTCGTTCCGGCATAAAATTCTTTCAGCTGGACCTGTGCCAGTAGATTTTTGCGCATAATCTCTAGGCCCTCTGCCCGGCATGAATGCCTTCGGCGAATTCCTCGATCATTTTTTCGTTGAAGGCGGGCAGATCGTCCGGGCTGCGGCTGGTGACGAGTCCCTGGTCCACAACAACCTGCTCGTCAAGCCAATCCGCGCCGGCGTTGATCAAATCGTTTTTGATGGATGGATGCGAGGTCAGTTTTCTGCCGCGTAACACGTCCGCGTCAATCAGGAGTTGCGGGCCGTGGCAAATCGCGGCAACGGGTTTGCCGGCTTCAAAAAAGGCACGGACAAACTCCACGGCTTCGGACATCAGGCGGAATTTGTCCGGGTTCATCACGCCGCCAGGCAACAGCAGGGCGGCGTAATCCTCCGGCCTCGCGTTTTCCAATGGCACGTCGACCAGGACCATCTCGCCGAAGTTGTCCGTATCCCATCCCTTGATGAAATCATGTTTGGGCGACACAATGCGTGTATCCGCCCCGGCATCTTCAAGTGCCGCACGCGGTTGTTCCAGTTCGCTCTGCTCAAAACCGTCGGTCACCAAAATCGCCACTTTTTTCCCTTCAAGGTTGTCGTTCATAAATGTTCCGGTTGTTGAAATTAAAATGGAAGGCAAGAAGTTTTGACCTGGGCCGGTCCGTTTCGTTTCGGGGTTTCCCTTTTCGTAACCCACGGGCCTTTCCATGCCATCGTCTCTCCTTCCGATACTCTCTTAGCTTTAATCTTGCCACTGCCTCTTTGTGGAAATTTAAGGGGAAACCAATACTGGTTGATTTTTGAAATGTGCAAAATGATGGAGGCGATATGCAAATTGCACTCAATGATCCTTTGCCGCGGCCGGTCCCGCAATGCCGCCGCCGATGATAGGCATGCTTTTGATCGAGCTGGGCTGGGACACATAGCCCGGGACGCCATGTTGCCGGCATTCACGCATGCCCGGAACAAATTCCGAACTGACGGCCCTGGTTTCAGACGGCCAGCCGGACCGCGGCGTATCCATGCCATTCCTCCAACGGCTTGAGAGCGTGGGGCACCTGCTATTTGGATAGAACTTCTCCCAACGGCGAGAGCGCGTTCACGCGATCGCAGACAACCTTCAGCGTGACCACCACCGGCATAGCCACAAATGCGCCGACCATCCCCCATAGCCACAAGAAAAAAATCACGAAAATAAACAGGATGACCGGCCTCATGGTGAACTGATGCCCCAACGCATAAGGGGTCACGATATTTGCCTCCAGCAGGTGCAACGCCAGGTATGCTGCGGCCGGCGCCAGCCCGGCGCCAATCGAATCAAACGAAACCAATCCCGCCAGGGCAACGGCAATGATGCCCACAATCGGACCAAAATAAGGGACAAAATTGAACAACATGACCACGGTTCCCCAGAGCGCGGCATTGGGCATTTTCAAAAAATATAACGCCGACCCGACAACCATTCCCAATCCGACGTTTATCAGACCGACAAAAAAGAGATATCTGGAAATGCTTTGCTGAACGGTGTGGCTGATCTCGAGGGCCCGTTTTTTATCCTGCAACGTCGGCATGAGGCTGACCAGCCGCTGTGAAAAAAAAACGCCGGAGGCAAGCAACATAAACAGCAAGGCGATGGTTTCGCCGATTCCCGCCGCTGCGCTTCCGGTCCAGCTGAATACTTTTCCCGCGAGGGAACCATTCTCCACGGCGGGCACGCGGGCCGGTGGCGCCGGAGCCGGACTGGCATTGGTATTGATCACCGGACTGGTCACACTGGAAGCAACTTCGCTTAAACGCGCCATGGGGCGAAAGACGTTCTGATATTTCTGCTTCAGGCGCGGCAGAGTTTCCGGCGCGGACTTTATCCATTCACTCGCCGGGCGGCTCAAATAATAAGCCCCGCACCCCAGGCCGGACACCAGCACGGCGACGACCACCGCCGCGGCCAGGGGTGCGGGAAAGTGGCGCGCGCGCAACCAGCTCACGGGCGGTTTCAACGCCATCGCCCCGATCCAGGCCACCGCCAAGGGCAGGATCACCGGCCGGGCAAAATAGGCGAGCGCGATCGCGCCCAATAAAATGATGGTTGCCTGGGTGATTTGGGAAAGGGGCGGTGTTTGCACAAATTGGTGTCAAGTTGTCCAGCAGCAAACACGCCATGCGTTTTCGCTCCCGATCTTAAACCGATTTTAAATTCAGTCGTGCATTTTGCTCTTGTTCTGGAAAACGGATGGCAGTTTGCAAAGCCGGTTCCGGAACTCCCGGCCGGACGGCACGACAATTCACAGTAAAAATGGCGGGCCTGATGGTATGCAAACCGCTAAAGCGAAAGGTAATTTTGCCAATGCGAAAATGAAAATGTCAGCCACCCATCTCCTGCCAGACCTGAAAATCAGGAAAATAAAACCATGAAATCCGCGGCCGGCTCAAATCCCGGGCGAAGGTTTCGTTGGCCGATATTCCCCAGGCTCCGGCATCCGGCAGCCTGGGTCGCCGGAGCAATGGTCTTTTTGATCTGCCTGCGATGTTTGCTTCCGTTCGCGCTAAAAACCTACGTCAATCGCCAGTTGAACCAGTCGCGGGATTATGGCGGTAAAATCGGGGACATCACCGTCCATCTTTGGCGGGGAGCTTACCAGATCCATGACATCGACATCGTCAAACGCAGCGGCAGCATTCCAGTTCCGTTTTTTTCCGTTCACCAGATGGATTTATCGCTGCAATGGAACGAACTTTTTCACGGCTCGGTGGTCAGTCGCATTGCCATGCGGGAACCGCGCTTGAATTTTGTTTCCGGCTCCTCGCCGGAGCAGACACAGAACGGAATGGAAAACGACTGGAGTCGGATGCTGGAGAGCCTGGTGCCGTTCAAAATCAACAACCTGGAAGTGACGAACGGCCAGGTTCACTTTCAGAATCCAGATTCCAAGCCGCCGGTGGATATTTATATCACTGACCTTTCCGGCACGGCCACCAATTTTACCAACTCGCGGCGGTTGACCCAAAAGCTGCCGGCCGGGGTGTCCGTCCGGGGAAAAACCCTGGGTGCGGGTCAATTAGATCTGCAAATTCAGGTCAATCCCCTGGCCGAACCTCCGGCATTTGAACTGAACAGCTCACTGACCAATGTGAATTTGACGGCGCTGAATGATTTTCTGCGGGCGTACGGCAAGTTTGACGTTGAGCGCGGACAATTTGCGCTGTTCACCTCGTTTGCCGCCAAGGACGGCAATTATGATGGTTATTGCAAGGTGTTTTTCAGAGATTTGAATGTTTTTGAATGGGAAAAGGAACGCAAGAAAAACGTCCTGGAAATTTTCTGGCAGGCCATCGTGGGCACGCTCGCCACCGTCCTCAAAAATCAGCCCAAAGACCAGTTGGCCACCAAAATTCCCATCACCGGTTCATTCGGGAAAACGGACGTGCATCTCTGGCCGACCATTGCCACGCTGCTGCGCAACGCCTTTATCCGGGCGTTGGTTCCAAAACTCGACCAACCGGTCAAAGTGGAAAAAGTGCCAGCCGGCCCATGACAGCCCACCGGTTCTCGACCGGCCGATTCCAGTCTTAACCACCGGTTCCGGGAGTTGACCGTCCCCACAGCCGGGTAATGACTTGCTGGTATTGATTGTCCAACGCCTGGCTGATGGCCGTGAAGGTCTGCGCCTCATCGGGCGACGAAGAATATTCCGCCGCGATCTTGGCCAGATGGCGGCCATAATTCAGCGCCTCAACCTGCGTGAGCAAAAGATTAAATTCAAATTCCTGGTCCGAAGACAATAACAGGTCGTGTTCCTTGGATCGGGAAATCGATTTACGCGCCGCCTGCTCGCCCAGCGGCAGGTCCAGGACATGCAAGTTCAAATCCGGATCGGTTTTCGCCATTTTCTCCAACTGTTGGTCGCGGGCATCCGCCGTCACCGAAATGGCCTTGATGAGGCGGCCAAGTTCTTTGCTGTTGTGTTTGAACAGCAAAACCTTACTGACGTTTTTTTCATCGCCCAGGAGGTCGGCGAGCAGGCTGGCGGCATTGTTCCGGATTTTTAGCTTCGCGGTTGCCGCCGACTGGTCATGGGTCGTTGGTTCCAGATTCCGGCAGCCGCAGAACAAAAATCCGGAAAGTAAAACTGAAATCAAGCGGGTCATTTTTGGTGTTGTTTGAACGGTGATTCCGCCCGGCCGGAGAAACCGCGGCTGCCGCCCGGAAACGCGGACCGCTCCCGGGGGCAATCCGGGGATTCTAACTGAACATTCCCTGCCCTCCGTTCACGTGCAAGACCTCTCCGGTGATGAAAGAGGACTCCGATTCGGCCGCGAAAAAAAGAAAAGCCGGCGCGACTTCCGCCGGCTGGCCCGGACGTTTGAACAAGGGTTTCAGGCCGAACGTTTTCAAGGCCTCGGGCGCGAAAGACGCCGGAATCAGCGGCGTCCAAATCGGGCCGGGCGCGACGGCGTTGACGCGGATTTTTTTCTCCGCGAGTTCCTTGGCCAGCGAACGGGTGAAATTGATGATCGCCGCCTTGGTGCAGGCATAATCCATCAAATGCGGCGACGGGTCGTAGGCTTGAAGGGAAGTCGTGTTGATGATCGCCGCGCCTTCCTTAAGCCGCGGCAGCGCCGCTTTGGTCAGGTAAAAAAAACCAAAGATGTTGGTGCGGAAGATTTTTTCGACCCGCCGCGGCTCCAGGTCTTCCACGCCGCTGATTTCATCCTGTTCGCCGGCATTGTTGACGAGGATGTCAATCCGGCCAAACGTATCGATTGTTCGTTGAACGACCTCCTCACAAAAGGCCGGTTCCGCAATGTCGCCATTGAATTTGATGGCGGTGCGGCCGAAGGCTTCAATCCGCGCCATGGTTTTATCGGCGTCTTTGTGTTCGTTCAGATAAACCAGGCAGATATCAGCGCCTTCCCGGGCAAAAAGCAGGGCAATGGAACGGCCAATGCCGCTGTCGGCGCCCGTGATGATGGCAACCTTGCCTTCCAATTTTCCGCCGGGGACATATTGGTCGTCTTCTTCAACCGGCTGCGGGTGCATTAATTCCTGGGAACCGGGCGGTACCTGTTCCCGGGGCGGTGGCGATGGACGATGAGTTTCGGGGAGTACGATGGTCATAATTTATTCCTTTGGTTCTTCGGCTGAGAGCCAGTCGGCCCATTGCATCTTTCATGCGCCAAATCCGTTTAGCTTGTGACGTGCCGGATTTTTTATTGCGAATTGGAGCCGGCGGACGGATGGAAACCTGCATGTTGCAAGGTCGCGCAGGAGAAATGCACTCCGCGGCGGACTTCCATCGCGGTATTACCGGGTTTCCCCGCTGGCACAAATTCGGCGTCCAAAGCACCAAAACCAAATACGATTATGCCACGAGGTGATAAATCCAGTTATTCCGGCAAACAGAAACGCCAGGCCGCCCACATTGAGGAAGGTTATGAATCGCGCGGCATCCGCCGCGGCGAGGCGAAACGGCGCGCCTGGGCGACGGTCAATAAAATGACTGGTGGCGGGAAAAAAAGCGGTTCGGGCCGCGGCAAAAAAACCAACCGTCATCCGGCGCGCAAAGGCGGAAGAATCGGCGGGCACCGGCGGAAAGGTTGAACAAACTGATGCGCGCCTCCGCCGGCCGGGAGATAAACCTCCAAAACAAAGGTTTATCGGTTCTGTTTCCGCGCTTCGAAATCATATTGAAACAACAACCCGACGCTGTGCGATCCTTCTTCGCCATTGCGGATGGCATTGAAACCGTAGCCATAGCGCAGGATGATTTTGAAATTCTTTTTTTTCGGCGTGAAACTTATGCCTCCCCCGGCCCCTGACTGCCAACTTTCCCGTTGTTCAAAACCGGGCAAATAATCCAAATCCGCCGTCGCAGCCTCCACGCGAAATTTCCAGCGATTTGCCCGATCCAGGGGAAAGTCATAGGCGCCGTAGATATGGACAAAGCGCACCACCGTCAGCTCTTCATAATAGTAACCGGGCAACATTAATGGAAATTCAGAAACCAGAGGCAGCACTCCTCCCAATCGCCAGGCGCTGAATCGATCCGCATCCGCCGAACCGCCGGCGGTGACCGCCAGCGAGATATTTTGCCCGCTGTTGGTCCAGGCATAGTTCAAACCGGCATAGGCCCAGTAAAGATTCACGGCGGGGTTGATGCTCCGATCATTGGCAAAGCCATAGCTGCCATCCTCAAAACGCCATTGCCGCTCAAACCAGATTGACAGTTCCATGCCCAGATCGGGGTAGAGAACCGGCTCCTTGCCGGCGAAGCGCAATCCGGTCCGCACGAACGCGTCGTCCTGATCCCGGGGCAGCTGAAAATCGGCAGCGGTTTTTCTCGTCTCGGTGTAAGTCGAATAAAGAAATCCGCCGCGGGCCATCAGATTGAGCGGGATCAGCATTCCGGGATCCAGCAATTGGTAAAGGCTCAGGGATGTGCCGCCGCCATGCCCGTCAAAGCTTTCATCTTGAAGGTAATCCCCCTGCCGCACTTCATAATAATTATTACCAAAGGCCCCGCCGGAAATACCGACGCCCACATCGGTGGTGGGAGAAATCAATTGCTTAAATCCCAGTTCGCTGTCCAGATAGGCCGGGGCAATGGCCAGGCGCAAAGCGACGTTCGTATTGATAAAGTCCGGCCGGTTATAATAGTAATAGGCGTAAGCTGCCTGCGGCCCTCGTCCAATCAACGACTGGTCATAGCCCAATTCAATCAGGTTGCGACGCATGGGGTCAACCTGGGCCCGGCAATTGAGTGCGGCCAGGAGGCCGGCCACTGCCAGGGCGCCCAACCACCTCGCGTGCGATCTCAAACAGGCCTGCAATTTTGAGGTCCCTTCACATCCATAAATTCCATTTTCCGGTCCGTTTTTCGATTTTTTGGCGAAACCCGGTTCGCTTCAATTTGGCCGTTGCTGGTTGAGATGCGCTTCCAGGAGCCAGAGCTGCAGGTCCAGGGCACGAATAATATCCGTGCAAATCCGCGGAGCCAAAATCCCCGGCGTCGGTCACTTTACGGATTGCCGTCCGGACATGTTCGCCGGAGGAGGCATGAACCTCGGCCAGTTCGTTGATCCAATCGCGCATTCCGCTGACCGATGCCGGCTCTTCCTTCTTCTTCAGGCGCGAGCGTTTCACGCTCTCGCGCAATGTGCCCTCGACGACGCCACCCAGGGCCGTGGCGCGTTCGGCGGCCACGTCGATGTGGTTCAAAGTCCGGACGGCGAATTCATCCAACAATTTGTGCAGGCCGATGAAGGTTGTCCCACGCACGTTCCAATGCGCCTGTTTGATGCGGGCAAACAAGTCGAACAATTCAGCGACGGTATTGTTCAGTGCGGTGATGGCTGCCTTGCGGACAGCCGGCGGGAGGGTGTTGCGGGTTCGGTTCATAAGTTTTGGTCTGGGTGTTTCTTAACTGGAAATGACGGCACACAGCCGTTGCCGGCTGCCGGCTCATCGTCAACTTCCGGCTTTAACCGGTTCATTGCCGATCCTTGTCTTTTTCGTGACCCGGTCCTTGATTTTCATTTTCTTCCGGCCTGGCCGGGGGCACGGGTGCCGATGGCGGTTGAGGGGTGGCCTCATGTTTTGACGGCGGCGCGGAAGGTGAAGTCTTCGGCATTTCATGTGGCGATACGGGATGCGGTGGCACCTCGTGTGACGGGGCTTGCGGCGGCGGCACCTCGTGTGACGGAATCTGATGCGGCGGCATCTCGTGGGAGGGCGGCTGCACCGGGGGAGTGATCTCCGGTTTCACCGGCGGCAGATTTCGGTCTGGAGGAACCGGTTTGCCAGGACGTTCAGGCAGTTCACCTGGCGGCAAATTGTGATCGCGTTCCGGTACCGGCCTGGCTTGGTCTTGAACGGCGGGTGATTTTCCCCCGGCCGGGGAGCCCTGACGTTCATGTCTCGCCGTCGGAGGAACCACCGTCCGGCGATCTGCTTCCTGGACCGAAACGGCGGCGAATTTCCTGCCGGTGACCTTTTCAAGGTTATTCACGTCGGGGCCGCTGTTAACCACGACGCTTTTCTGTTGGCCGCCGATGTTGCGGCTTTCGTGTCTGCTTTCGCCGATTTGCCTTGTGTCGTTGAAAATGTTCACATTGTTCACGATCACGGTGGAAGGCCGATGCCGTTCATGAAAGTGGTGTTCATCAACGAACACAAATGCGCCGGAAACCACGACCGCCCCCCGAGGCGAACACGGCGCCCACCCGATATAGTCGCCGCCGGTGCGCCAATAAACCCAGGCCGGCGCCCATTCCACACCCGGGACCCAAAGCCATCCATAATGGGGATGATAAGTCCACGAACCGTAATGGTAACAGGCCCAGGCCCACGGCTCATCACTCTGCCAATACCAGCCGCAGTCGGTCCACACCCAGGTGCCGTCACAATAGGGCCGCCAGTCCACGGCCACGCCGGAGGGATGCCAGCAACGTCCAAAATCGTCCACCTCCACCCAGGTTCCGCTGGGGGCAAGCGGGTCGTAGAAATCCGCCGCGGCATTGATCTGTACGGCCGCGGACACTTCCAAATTCGCCGGAGCGTTGAATGCGCCCAGCCCCACACCGCCGGCGAGCGCGAGGGCGAGAACCTTCAAACGAGTCAAACCGGTTTTCATAAGCATCCTTCCCTTGAGTCTTTGGATTTTTGCCAAGCTAAAACAAAGCCATAAAAAATTGCGCTGCCGCGGACGGGACAATTTCTGCCGTGAATCGGGTTGTTCCTTGCCGAAACCACGATTTCCAGTACCAGCCTGGAACGGAAAACCGGATTGCGGTTTGCAACTAAAAAGAGCGGCGCTTTGGCAATTTGCATTCAGGGAAAGGAAATTTTGATCGTTAAAAAAGGGATTTGTGCCGGAATGGGTGTGGTATGCGCCTTGCAGGGTGATGTTGCGGCCGCACCACGAGTGCAAACACGAAAGGGAACTTTGATATGCTCGGATGGACATTGATTTTTTTGATCATCGCACTGGTGGCGGGGGTGTTGGGATTTACCGGCGTTGCCGGAGCAGCGGTGGGTATCGCCAGAGTTCTTTTCATCATTTTCCTGGTTTTATTCCTCGCTTCCCTGGTCGCGCGCCTGGTGCGTTGAAGATCGAGGGACGAGATGAAGAGAGACGAAAGCCGACAAGACCGACTGAAGACAAAAAATAGTATGAAAAATGGATCATTGATTCTTTTGGCCCTAGGCGCAGTAACGCTGGCCACAGGCTGCAATCAATCAAACCCGGGCGGGTATCCTCCGGCTGCCAGCGGAACAAATTCATCGCTGTCCTTGACCAACGTCTGGCAACAAACCAAGACAACCGCGACCAATGCCTGGTCAAATACCAAAGAGACCGCCAGCGCAGCCTGGGTGGATATCAAGGAAAGTCTGGGTCCGGCCCAGGACTATACCTACGACAAAAAAGACGAATTTGTGGCCAAAGCCACCGCCGATCTGGATGCGTTGGATCAGAAAATAAAGGAATTATCGGGTCGGGCAGCCAGGGTCGCCGACTCCGCCAAGGATGATGCCCAGGTCAAGCTCCAGGATGTACGCAACAAACGCGATGCCCTCGACCAGAAATTGAACAACGTTAAAGCCGCGACGGAAGCGGATTGGAATGATGCGAAGACCGCTTTTAAAGATGCGTATGATGAAGTTCAGAATTCCATCAAACAGACCTGGCAATGGCTCAGTGACAAATTGAGTTCGTGATTTCACCCGATAGAAAAACCCTGACAACTACCCCCCCAAAAAGCGGACATGGTTTGAACACCGTGTCCGCTTTTTCCTGTCCCGGCCGGGCTATCGAAAAAGGGATTTGAGCAAGCCCAACAAGGAAACGCCGGTTCGCGCGCTGTTCAACAAGGTGGAAATCCACGGCGTTTTGCCATTCCTGCCGTCCGGCCCGGGCGACCCGTGTCGCCAGGCCGAAAAAGCCGCCATCGCGGCGGCCGCTACAGATGCGATGCAACCGACCTTGCGGATCTGGTGGGTCAGATGCTGGACTTCTCCTTTCCAGCCGATCCATTCCTGAAGCAGCCGGGCGCGGTTCAAATCGCTTTCCGCCAGCAGCAATTGCTTGCGGGCCTCGAGCAGTTTCAAGCGCGGTTTCCCAGGCATTCCCGGTCCTTTTTTAATTGTTCAATCGTGCCCGAAAGCGTCTGCCAGTCACGTTGCAGCCGGGATAATTTCACATAGAGCAATCCGGCCGCGGTGCTGTAAGCCACGGTCAATCCCAGCAGCGCCAGAATCGGGGAATATTGCCACAGGGCCAGCACGATCGTGAGGGTCAGACTGATCCCGGCCAGCAAACCGAATACCGCCGCGCCCAGGGCGAGCCAGATGGATTGTAAAATCCTTTCCCGTTCCTCCTGCGCTTCGACCAATAATAATTGAAGGCGATTTTCAAAGATGACGAACAACCGGTGGCCCATCCGCCGGGAAGCATCCATCAAATGCCAGCCGTTTTGGGAGGTATCCATACATCGGATTCAGTTGTTGCGCCGCCCGAACAGGTAGCCAACCAGCGCGCCAACACCCAGAGCGATGCCGATGGATGGGTACGGGTGGTCGCGGATCATTTCGTCGGTGGCTTTGGCCCCGGCCACCGCCTTTTGTTGGACGCGATCCCAGGCTTCCTTGCCCTGTTCAATCGCCGCCATCAGTCGTTTGCGGGCTTCCACGACCTTTTCTTCCGCCACGTGAGCCGTAGCTCCCAGCAGCGCCTGTGCGTCTTCGAGCAGATGTTCCGCTTCTGCTTCTGGATGGGTTGCAGTGTTTTTTTTCATAATAGTTTCTTTCGTAGTTTTGTTTTTTGTTTTCCATCCCGATATCGGGTTTTCAAAATTAAGCCGAGACAACCAGCTCATCCGCTTTTTTCTAAGCTGGCGCCGTGCCGTTGTGCCCGGCCGGTTGAACTTAGCGGTAAACGAAGATTTAGCGGGAAGATTACGAAAGCGATGGCGGTTGAAATGATGCAACTTGCAAGCTGCGGCTGCCCTCCACCCGCAGTTTGCAAAACGTTCCGCCGTCCACGCAAACCGGCCGCCGGTGACGATCTTGGCCCTAAACACCGCCAAAATGGGAACTTAGAACCCCTTATTGGAAACCGGTTCTCATCCCTGGCCCTCGCGGCACACCGTTTGCAAGAGTCCGTCGCACGTTAACTCGCACGGTGGCGGAAAAAGGACAATTATGAATAAAGGAATAAGCATTGCATTGTTGGTCGTAGGTGTCGCCCTGGTTATCTATGGACTCAACGCGTCGGACTCGATGAGTTCCGGCCTCTCCCGCACGTTTACCGGCGCTCCGACGAACAAGACCTTGTGGTTGTTGCTGGGCGGCAGCGCGGCGGCAATCGTCGGCCTGGTGACCATGTTTCGGCCCTCCGGCAAAACTTGAGTCGCCCGGACGGCTTGAACCGGATCCCAACACTTTAAAACGGGCCACAACCACAAACCTGAAAGGACAAAACTGATGAAAAGATTGAACCAACTCATGATGACGGCAGCCATCGGGACCTTAAGTGCCGCAAGCCTCGCCCATGCGGCTGACTCCGATAACGCAAGCTCGACCACCCCCCTTTACCGGGAACACGAATTTTCGATTGACGCCTTTGGCAGCGGTTCCATCAACCAGGAGACGATCGATAATCTATCCGGCAACCGGGTCAAGCAGGACGCACGCCTGGGCGCCGGCGGCGGGGTGAACCTCTTCCTGAGCCGTTATATCGGCATCGGCGGCGATGCCTACAGTGAAAACACGGCGCAGCATTTCATCGACAGCGCCTCTGGCAGCCTGATCCTGCGGGTTCCCCTAGGTGAGACCGGTCTCGCTCCTTACGTTTTCGGCGGCGCCGGCTGGCAATTTGACGAGGTGTCGCAACGATTTGCCCAGGCCGGCGGAGGCCTCGAGTTCCGTTTCACGCACCATGTGGGAATCTTTGTGGATGCCCGTTACGTGTTCGCCGACAAGACGGACAATTACGGCGTGGGGCGCGCCGGGTTGCGCTTCAGTTTTTGAGCCGGTCCGTTGTCAGGAAAATCACCCAAAAAATATGAATATGAAAATCCAAATAAACAGTTTGTGTCTCGCATTGTGTCTGGGCTTCCCGGTGGCAACTGCCGTGGCCCTGTTCACCGGTTGTGCCGGCGACCGGTATAATCGCAGCACCGGCGAGTATATTGATGATAAATCCCTGCGGCTGCGGGTCGCCAACGCCCTCAGTGACAATCCGGACTATAAATTCGAAGGTGTGAGCATTGCTGTGTTCAAAGGCACGGTCCAACTCAACGGATTCGTGGACCTGTCCGCACAAAAAACCCAGGCCGGCGACATTGCCAAACAGGTCCCCGGCGTCCGGGAGGTCGCGAACAATATCACCGTGAAAGCCCAGAGCGAGCGTACGGCAGGAGAGTCCGTTGATGACAAAGCCCTGGCCGCGAGCGTCCGGAATGCCCTGGACAATAACCCGGACTACAATTACGGGGAAGTCAGCGTTACCACCTACCGGGGAACGGTGCAACTCAGCGGTTTCGTGAACACGGCAGACCAAAAAAGCAAGGCGGACGACATTGCCCGTCACGTTCCGAACGCCAAGGACGTTTTAAACAACATCAGCGTCAAAGACAAAATGTAAGGCGGCCATTCACCAAAAAGACCGGGGCGCAATCGTGAAATCGATCATTCCCATATTGAGCAGGATCGTCCTTGCGCGACCCTCAGGCGCCCTTCAAGCCGCCGGCGTGGCGATGACCAAGATCCAGCGGCCTATCCTGCCCCTCCCACCAACGAAGTTTCCGCTGACTGGCCGGTCACAAACCTGCCGCCCATCACCACCAATTGCCGGCGACAAATCTGTCAGGGCGGGAGCCATTTCCACCTTTGAAAACACCGGGCAGCCGAGGTGTGGGTGGAGAAAATGCAGGTTTTATTTCAGGCCGATTTTTTTCCGTTTGCGGTACAGCGTAGCCTGATCGATGCCGAGGATTTCGGCGGCCGCCGTCAGGCTGGGAGTGCGTTCAATGATCTTGCGCAGGTGCTCCTCCTCCAATTTTTCCAGCGAGATGAACGAACCGACCTGGAGTGGTAATTCATCGTGGGGGACGGAAACGTCATTTTGGCTGTCGGTAGACAATTGTATGTTGCAGCGGGCAGGTGCAGGTAACGCCAACGCCTGGTTTTCGTTTTGCATCCATTGGTTTGTCTTTTTTAACATTAATCTTTTCCTCCTGGTTCCGTGCCTGGATGCCGGAAACCTTTTAATTTCGAATGCCTTCGCCGGGGAAGCCATCCCGCTATCCGGCGGCAACAACTGCGGGTCAGCTTCGCAACGGAAAAAACAACTTCCGATAAAAAACCGGCCCCCATTTGAAAAAGCATATGCGATGCCGCTCAAATGATTCCACAACCCGCGGAATGAAAACCGGCATCGTTGCAAAACGCATTGTTTGACCGGTGGACTTCTTGCAGATTACGAACCGCCCTGGTCGTCGCGGGCAAATTTCTGCACAAAATCCATTTCTCCTGCTGGCATATCGTTAGCTGAAGCACTCTGACGCAACACCGAAGGCGTCGGAGAAAGCCACCCCATGGGTATGAGTTATCGCATAACCCGAGTCGAGGACTACGAACCACTTGTGGGTTCGGAAGCCGCGGCCCGAATTCTCGCGAAGGCCCGGGAGTTGCAGGGGTTTCATGTGACGAACATCAATTCAACCTACTATGGCGGCGGGGTCGCCGAACTGCTGTCTTCGTTCACCTTGCTCCTGAACGAACTGGGCCTCCCGGCCGGCTGGCGCGCCTTGCGAGGTTCGCCCGACTTCATCGGAATCACCAAGCGGATGCACAACGCACTGCAAGGAATGCCCTTCAATTTTACGACGCTGAAACGGCACATCTACGAATCGGTCGTTTTCCAGAGCTCGCAGCGCAACCATTTCAATCGCGACAATCATGACCTGATCATCGTCCATGATCCCCAGCCTCTGCCGCTGATTGTCCATTATCGGAAACGTTGTCCCTGGGTCTGGAGGTGCCACATTGATTTGTCCCGGGCTCACCGGAAACTCTGGAATTATTTGCGCGGTTTTGTCGATCAATACGATGCCGCCATCTTCAGCACGAAGGAGGCCGCCCGGAAAATCCAGCCGCCCCGATTTTTCTTGCTGCCGGCCATTGACCCTTTCACCATCAAAAACCGCAAGTTGCCCCGGTCGGAAATGGACGGTCGTCTGGCTCACTATCATATTCCCACCGACCGGCCGATCATCGCCCAGGTGGCGCGCTTCGATCCCTGGAAAGACCCCTTGGGAGTGATCGAGGCGTTAAAGCTGGCGCGGCGCGAAGTGGACGCCACGCTGGTGTTGCTGGGCAATTTCGTCTCGGACGATCCGGAGGGCGCGAAAATTTATGAATCGCTGCTCGCCCATCACGACGAGCGCATCCTGGTTCTGCCCCACGGCAACGACACGGCGCTCGTCGATACCCTCCAGACCCGCGCGGCGGTCATCTTGCAGAAATCCATTTGCGAGGGTTTTGGCCTCACGGTCACGGAAGCGATGTGGAAAGGCACGCCCGTGATCGGCGGCAACGTCGGCGGCATCCGCCATCAAATCCGGGATGGTATCAACGGCTTCCTCGTTTCATCGGTCAGGGAATGCGCGCAGCGGATCGTGCACCTGCTGAAGGATCGGCGTTTGCGCGAACGCATGGGGCGGACCGCCCGGGAGACGGTTCGCCGACATTTCCTGATGCCGCGTTACCTCGAACAACACCTCGACCTGTTCCGTTCCGTGACCCCGGGTTTTCACCGGGTCGGCTCCCGGATCTGCCCCTTCCCGTCAAAATCCGCGAGACGCATGCGCTGCTGATACATGAAAATGGAAATCATTCTGGCCCAGGCGCCGGCCCGTGCGCCGCTCCACCCCGAATGGCTTGACCATCTGGGCAATGCCCTGGCGGTACTGGCCGGCGATCAGGTCCGGCGGGAAGCCGTTGCCGGGATCACCTGGCTGCAGTTGTTGCTCGGCCTGGCGGTTTTGATTGCAACTGTCGTGATTGTGGAAGTCGTACGCCGGCTGGCGCGCCGCAAAATTGAAAAGGTCGCCCGGGCCGAGGCGGCGGTTGCGGATGGCCAGAGCGCACATCTTTCGTGGTGGCGACTGACCCTGCAGGAAGTCTCGGCTCCGCTCATTCTGGCCCTGTGGATTTTCGGGGTGTATGGCGTGCTCTGGATATTGCTGTCGGGGCTGGCCGGCGCGGAGTGGGCGCGGGCCGCTTTGGACTGGCTCGGACGGGTCAGTCTGATGGCCGCGTTGTTCTGGTTTCTTTTCCGGATGCTCAACGTCGCGGAACGGGAACTCAATCAATGGGCGGCCCAGTCGGCCCAAAAATGGGATGACATCCTGGCCGCGGTCATCGTCCGCGCCCTGCGTCTCGTCCTGCCGCTCATCGCGGTAATTTTGGTTTTGCCCGCCCTGAAATTTGCCCCGGAATATCACAATCTCCTGCAACAGGCCGCCAGCCTGCTGCTGATTGGTGGCGTCGGTTTCATTCTGTACGATCTCACCGCCACCACCGAACACATCGTGCTGACGGAATATCGCATGGACGTGAAGGACAACCTGGCCATGCGAAAAATCCAGACCCAGGTCCGCGTGCTCAAAAAAATCGCCGTCACGCTTATCGTCATCATCACTGCGGCCTCCATGCTGACGGTGTTTGATTCCGTTCGCCGTTTGGGAACCAGCATCCTGGCCTCGGCGGGCGTCGCGGGAATCATTGTCGGCTTTGCAGCGCAACGCAGCCTGGCCACGCTGGTGGCCGGGGTGCAGATCGCCTTCACCCAACCCATCCGGCTCGATGATGTTGTCATCGTCGAGGGTGAATGGGGACGCATTGAAGAGATCACCCTGACCTATGTCGTCGTCCGCATCTGGGATTTGCGCCGGATGGTCCTGCCCATCACCTACTTCATCGAAAAACCTTTTCAAAACTGGACGCGGGTGAGTGCCGATTTGATCGGGAGCGTTTTCTTGTATGTGGATTACACCGTCCAGTTGAGAGTGCTGCGCAGCGAGCTGGATCGCATTCTTGAAGCATCAAAGCTTTGGGACCGGAAGGTCAAGGTGTTGCAGGTGACCGACGCGAAGGAGCAGACGTTGGAACTGCGGGTGTTGGCCAGCGCAGCGGATTCTTCCAGCGCCTGGGATTTGCGCTGCGAAATCCGCGAGCAACTCGTGGATTATTTGCAGCGGAATCATCCGGGATCCCTGCCGCGAATGCGCGCCGAGCTGCAGCCCTTGTTTTCCGGAAACAACGCAAACGGAATCAAGCGGGAAGAAACCCTGTCCGCCGCGCCGCAATGAACGCCATTGCCATCCCAGAAAAAGGCCGCCACCGCGCCGTCATCGAAGGCGTGACACCGCAGGTTGATACCGGCCGCCATCCCATCAAGCGGATCGTCGGCGAATCCGTGGTGGTGGAGGCGGATATTTTTGCTGACGGACACGATTTACTTTCCGCCGTGGTCAAGTATCGCCCGCAAAAAACGGCGGAATGGTCGGAAACTCTCATGGAATCGTTGCTAAACGACCGCTGGCGCGGCCGGTTTGTGGTCACGGAACCGGGTCGCTACTGCTACACCATCGAAGCCTGGGTGGACCATTTCAAATCCTGGCGGCAGGATTTGCAGAAGAAACTTGAAGTCCAAAAAGATGTCTCCCTGGAGATCGTGACCGGGGCGAAATTCATCGAAGCGGCGGCCGGGCGGGCGACCGCCCTGGATGCGGAGCGCCTTCGGGACTGGGCGGTGGAGTTACGGACGGGAAATTGCGCCACCGGAGGCTCGATGGTGGAGCGGGCACTGGATGAAACGATGGCCGGATTGATGGAGCGCTATTCCGACCGGCGATTCGCCACGACCTGGGAAAACGAATTGAGTGTGATGGTCGAACCCGAATGGGCGCAGTTCAGCGCCTGGTACGAGATGTTTCCGCGCTCCTTTGCGACGGAACCCGGAAAACACGGGACCCTCAAGGATTGCGAGGCCCAATTGCCCCGCATCGCCGGAATGGGTTTCGACGTCCTTTACCTTCCGCCGATTCATCCCATTGGAAAATCATTTCGCAAAGGAAAGAACAATAATCCGGTTTGCGAACCGGATGGGCCCGGCAGTCCGTGGGGCATCGGCGCGGCCGAAGGCGGACATAAATCGATCCATCCCGAACTGGGCACGCTGGAGGATTTTCGCCGGTTCGTGCAACGAGTCGGCGACCATGGCCTGAAACTTGCCCTGGATATTGCGTTTCAATGTTCCCCCGACCATCCGTACGTGAAGGAACACTCGGAATGGTTTTTACACCGTCCGGACGGTTCGATTCAATACGCGGAAAATCCGCCCAAGAAATATCAGGACATTTTTCCATTCGATTTTGAGTGTGAAGACTGGCGGAGCCTGTGGCAGGAATTGAAAAGCATCTTCGAATTCTGGATGGCGCAAGGCGTCAAAATCTTCCGCGTGGACAATCCGCATACCAAAACCTTTGCGTTCTGGGAATGGTGCGTGGCGGACCTGAAACGCCGCGACCCGGGCGTGATTTTTCTTTCCGAGGCGTTTACCCGGCCCAAGGTAATGTACCGGCTCGCCAAAACGGGATTCACCCAATCTTATAATTATTTTCCCTGGCGTAATGGCAAGGAGGAATTGACCGGTTACTTCACCGAGTTGACCGGCGGGCCGCTGGCGGAATTTTTTTATCCGAACCTGTGGCCGAATACGCCGGACGTTTTGCCGCAGTATTTGCAGACGGGCGGACGGGCCGCCTTCATCGTCCGGCTCGTGCTGGCGGCGACGCTGGGCGCGAATTATGGAATTTACGGGCCGGCCTTCGAGCTTTGCGAAAACATGCCGCGCGACCCGGAGGGCGAGGAATATTTAAATTCCGAAAAATATGAAATCAAACGCTGGGACCTGCAATCGCCGCAGAGACTGGAGCCCCTGATCGGCCGGGTCAACCGGATTCGCCGGGAAAATCCGGCCTTGCAACACAATCGCGGGTTGAAATTTCACCCGGTTGATAACGAACAGTTGCTGGCCTACACGAAATCCACGGAAGACGGGACGGACACGATTTTGACCGTGGTCAATCTGGATCCTCATCATCGGCATTATGGCTGGCTGGAACTGCCGCTGGAGGAATTCCACCTGGATCCCCGGCGCACCTATCAAATGCACGACCTGCTGGCCGACGCCCGTTACCTGTGGCAGGGCCCGCGAAATTACGTGGAACTGGATCCCGCAAAAATGCCGGCGCACATTTTCCGGTTGCGCCGCCACGTCCGCACCGAACGGGATTTCGACTATTTTCTTTGACGCCTATGACGCCCGGATCCCCAACCATGACCGCCGCCTCCCGGAGCCCGGTGACGGCTCTGGAAAAGAATCCGCTCTGGTACAAGAGCGGAGTCATCTATGAGTTGCATGTCCGCGGTTTTCAGGACAGCAACGGGGATGGCACCGGCGATTTCCGCGGCCTCACCGCCAAACTCGATTATTTGCGCGACCTGGGCGTGACCGCGATCTGGCTGCTGCCGTTTTATCCGTCGCCACTCAAGGACGACGGGTATGACATCGCGGATTATTACGGCGTGCATCCGGCCTATGGCACGCTGTCGGATTTCAAGCAATTCCTCCGGGAAGCCCACCGGCGCGGCCTGCGCGTCATCACCGAACTAGTCTTGAATCACACCTCGGACCAGCATCCGTGGTTTCAGCGCGCCCGCCGCGCCCCGTCCGGCAACCGCTGGCGCGATTATTACGTGTGGAATAACACGCCGGAAAAATACCAGGGCACGCGCGTCATTTTCAAAGACACGGAAATTTCGAACTGGACCTGGGATGCGACGGCCAACGCCTTTTATTGGCACCGCTTTTATTCACATCAACCCGATTTGAATTTCGACCATCCCCTCGTCCACGAGGAAATGTTCAAGGTGCTGGATTTCTGGCTGGACCTGGGCGTGGACGGCATGCGGCTCGACGCCGTGCCCTATCTTTATGAACGGGAAGGAACGAGTTGCGAGAACCTTCCCGAGACCCACGAATATTTGAAGCGTCTCCGCCAGCACGTCGATGAAAAATACGGGGACCGGATGCTCCTGGCGGAAGCCAATCAATGGCCGGATGACGCCGTCACCTATTTTGGAGCCGGCAAGGGCGACGAATGCCACATGGCCTTTCATTTTCCGCTGATGCCGCGGCTGTTCATAGCTTTGCGCATGGAAGATCGGATGCCGGTGGTGGACATTCTCCAACAAACGCCACCCATCCCGGAAACCGCGCAATGGGCGCTTTTTCTTCGCAACCATGACGAGTTGACACTCGAAATGGTGACCGATGAGGAGCGCGACTACATGTATCGCATGTATGCCCACACCCATCAGGCGCGGCTCAATCTCGGCATCCGCCGCCGTCTCGCGCCCCTGGTCGGCAATGATCGCCGACGCATCGAGCTGCTGAGCGCCCTGATGTTTTCCCTGCCCGGCACGCCGGTGATTTATTACGGCGACGAAATCGGGATGGGCGAAAACATTTATCTGGGCGACCGGAATGGCGTGCGGACGCCGATGCAATGGAGTGCGGACAAAAACGCCGGCTTTTCCCGGGCCAATCCCCAAAGTCTTTTCCTGCCGATCAACCTCGACCCGGAGAACCATTATGAAGCGGTCAATGTGGAGGTGCAGGAACGCAATGCGCATTCCCTGCTCTGGTGGATGCGGCGGTTGATTGCGCTTTACCGTCGTTGCCCGGCGTTCGGCGCCGGCACCATTGAATTTCTTGAGCCCGAAAACCGCAAAATCTTTGCGTGCGTGCGGCGCTCCGAATCCGAAACCATCCTGGTCGTCGCCAATCTTTCACGTTATGTCCAGCCGGCGGAACTGGACCTTTCCGCCTTTCAATCGCTCATGCCCGTGGAACTTTTTGGGCGCACGGAATTCCCCGTGATCACCGACCAACCTTATTTCCTGACGCTCGGCCCGCATGCCTTTTACTGGTTTTCACTGGAAAAACGGGCGCCGGTGCGCGTGGAGACGAGCGGTGCGCCCGTGAGGGCCGGGGCCCGCGCCCTGATTAACGTCGAGGACGATTGGGAGGAGATTTTCGACAGCCGCCACCATCTTTTATTCGAACAGGCGTTGCAAAGCTGGCTGCCGTCGCGACGCTGGTTCGGCGGGAAGGCCCGGACGATCAAGAGCGTCCACGTGGGAGATATCGTTCCGGTGCCGGCGGAAAAGGAAAAATTTTATTTGATTTTCCTCCGGGTTGAATACGTCCAGACCGAACTGGAAACATATGTTTTGCCGCTGACCTGCGCCTTGGAAGGGGATGCCGACGCCATCTGCCGCGATTGGCCGTCCCTGGTGATTGCACGGGTGACGGTCAACCGCCTGAAACAGGATGGCGTTCTTTATGACGCCCTCGCTAGCAAAACTTTCTGCCGCGCCCTGCTGGACCTCTTTTCCAGCCGGCGGAATCCGGACGGCACGGTCGGGCAAATCGAACCTTCCCAGACGCCGTTTTTGCGCCGGCTCCGAATGGACACTGCGGCCCCCCTGGAACCGTCCATCAGCAAAGCCGAACAGAGCAACTCATCCATCCTCTTCGGCGAACGGTTGTTTTTAAAGTTCTTCCGCCGGTTCGATGCGGGCACAAACCCCGAGCTAGAAATCCTCCGTTTTTTAGCCCGGCGAAAATTTCCTTACACCCCGTCGCTGGCGGGTGCCCTCGAATACCGCGTCGGCAGCGAAGACCCCGGCACAGTTGCGGTC
The DNA here is from genome assembly GCA_964413165.1 of uncultured Bifidobacteriaceae bacterium. Taxonomy (GTDB): domain Bacteria; phylum Verrucomicrobiota; class Verrucomicrobiia; order Limisphaerales; family UBA11358; genus UBA11358. The sequence goes on along the minus strand of CAYPSF010000003.1, from coordinate 36,293 downwards.
CTCACATCGCTGGCACCCCAGTCCAAGGACGCCTGGGAATTTACACTGGACTCGCTGAGCCGGTTTTACGAACGCATTCAAACTTTGCCCGCGGAAAAGCGTCATCCGACGTTGCCGGTGGGTTCGATCACGAAACTGGCCGGCGCGGAAATACCTGAGCCGGCCAGACAGTTGCTCAATACCTATGTGGAAAGCGCCCGGCTTTTGGGCGAGCGCACGGCTGCCATGCACGAAACGCTGGCCTCCGAAACGGAAGACCGGAACTTCGCTCCGGAACCCTTTACGCCTCATTCCCAACGCGGCTTGTTCCAGGCCATCCGCAATTTGACCCGACAAAACTTTCAGCTCCTGGCCCGGCAATTGAAGAATCTCCCGCCGGAAATCCGGGAGGAGGCCCAACCGGTGCTCGCGCTCGAACCGGAAATCATCAAACGGCTGCGCGCCCTTTATGAGCGGCGTATCGATGCCGTTCGTATCCGGATCCACGGCGACTATCATCTCGGGCAAGTGCTCCACACCGGCAAGGAGTTCCTGATCATCGATTTCGAGGGTGAACCGGCGCTGTCCATCAGCGAACGGCGCCTCAAGCGATCCCCGTTGCAGGACGTGGCCGGGATGGTGCGTTCCTTTCACTGCGCGGCGCAGGCGGCGCTCCGGAAGCAGATTGAACGCGGCACGCTGGCCAATGCGCAACTGCCCGAAACCCTCCTGTGGGCCCGGTTCTGGTCGCGCTGGGTGGGCGCCGTGTTCTTCAAAGCCTATCATCAGGCGGCGGTTTCCCTGCTGCCCGCGAATGAAACCGATTTGCAGGTGATGATGGATGCCTTCCTGTTGCGCAAGGCCGTTTATGAATTGGGCTATGAACTGAACAACCGGCCCGACTGGGTGAATATTCCCCTGCAGGGAATCCTGGAGCTGGCCGGCGCGGAAAAACATCCAACTTGAATCAGAATACCATGGAAAAGTTTATTTGCATTCACGGACATTTTTATCAGCCCCCGCGAGAAAATCCCTGGCTCGAGGATGTTGAGGTCCAGGACTCGGCCTTCCCTTTTCACGACTGGAACGAGCGTATTGCGTACGAGTGTTACGCGCCCAATGCGCGGGCGCGGCTGCTCGACGGCGAAGGCCGTATCGAGCAAATTGTCAGCAATTATTCGCGCACCAGTTTTAATTTCGGCCCGACCTTGCTTTCATGGCTGAAGGAAAAGATGCCCGACATCCACGAAGCCATCGTGGATGCAGATGTCCGGAGCCGGGAACGCTTTTCCGGGCACGGGTCCGCGCTGGCCCAGGGCTACAACCACATGATCCTGCCGCTGGCCAACACGCGTGACAAACATACCCAGGTCATCTGGGGCATCCGCGATTTTGAATCGCGCTTCAAACGACCGCCCGAGGGCATGTGGCTGCCGGAGACGGCAGCCGATAACGAAACCCTTGATGTGCTGGCGCAACACGGCATCCGGTTCACCATCCTTTCGCCGTTTCAAGCCAGCCGCATCCGGTCCCTGGAGGGCGGCGATTGGCAGGACGTAAACGGCGCGCGCATCGATCCATCCATGCCCTATCTGGTAAAACTGTCATCCGGCCGGTCCCTGGCGGTCTTTTTCTATGACGCGGAGATTGCCCGAGCCGTGGCGTTCGAGTCTTTGCTGAAGAACGGCGAGCATTTTGCCCGGCGGCTGACGGAGGCCTTCGGCGAAGGCGATCGACCGCGGCTGGTGAATGTTGCTACCGATGGCGAATCCTATGGGCATCATTTTCGTTACGGCGACATGGCACTGGCCTACGCCATCCATTCCATTGAAAACGGCAACGAAGCGAAGCTGGGAATTTACGCCGAGTATCTGGAAAAACATCCGCCAACCCACGAGGTGGAAATTCACCAGGCCAGCTCCTGGAGCTGTTCGCACGGGGTGGGACGCTGGAAAGAGGATTGCGGTTGTAACTCGGGTGGTCATGGCGGCTGGAACCAGCAATGGCGCGGACCGTTGCGCAACGCGATGGACTGGCTGCGGGACCGGCTCGCGCCGTTGTATGAAACCGGCGCCGCGCACCTGCTCAAGGACCCTTGGGCGGCGCGAGACAATTACATTCAAGTCATCCTGAACCGGTCGGCGGAAAACATCGCCGCATTTTTCGACAAACATGCGACCGGCAAACTGGATGACGCCGGGCAGGTCAAGGCGTTGCGGTTTCTCGAAATGCAGCGCCATGCCATGCTCATGTACACGAGTTGCGGCTGGTTCTTCGACGAACTCTCCGGCCCCGAAACCGTACAGGTCATCCAGTATGCCGCGCGCACGATCCAGCTCGCCCGGGAGCTGGCGCCCGAAGACATCGAGCCCGGCTTTCTGGATATTCTCGGCCAAGCCAAAAGCAACCTTCCAGAAAACCAGGATGGGCGGGTCGTCTATGAAAAATTCGTCAAACCGGCAGTGATGACCCGGGAAAGCGTGGCGGCGCATTACGCCATCAGTTCGCTTTTCGAATCCTATCCGGAGGAGGCGCGGGTTTATTCCTTCATCATCCGGCAGGAAGACCGGCAGCTGTTCACCGCCGGCCAGGCCCGGCTGGCCATCGGCCGCATCAAGCCGACCTTCGCCATCACCCGCGCTTCCGACGTGCTGACGTACGTGGTCATCCACATGGGCGACCATAATTTAAACTGTGGCGTCAAGCATGATGGCGATCCGGAATTCTACCGGAACATGGTCCAAGGCATGCGCGAGGCGTTCGAACGCGCGGATTTTCCCGAGTTGATCCGGCTGATGGACCGGCATTTCGGCGACGTGCATTACTCCCTGAAAAATCTGTTCCGCGACGAGCAGCTCAAGGTGCTCAACCAGATTCTGGGCACCACCCGCGATGAAATTCACAATACCTATCACCTGTTGACGGACCGTTACGCGCCGCTGGCGCGCTTTCTCGCGGACATCCACGCGCCGCCCTTGAACGTGCTAGCACCGGCGACGGAATTTGTTCTCAACAGCGAACTCCGGAAACAATTCGAGAACGGCCATCTGGACGTCGAGCGTGTCCGCAGCCTGTTGGCCGAGGGTCAGGCAAACAAAATTGTTTTTGAAAACGATGCCCTGGCCTATGCGTTTAAAAGGCACCTGGACCGGTTGAGTGAAGAATTTGTCAAAAACCCTGACGACCTGGAAGTGCTCCAGCGTCTTTCCAACAGTGCCGGGTTGCTTCGGCGCCTGCCTTTCGAGGTGAATTTGTGGAAACCGCAAAACATTTATTATCGCGTGGCGGCCAGTTTGCCGGAAAAGCAACCGGCCGTTGACGAAAAGTCCCGGGCCTGGGTTGAAAAATTCAAGGCGCTGGGCGAGCAGCTCGGTTTCAAGAAAGATCTGAACCCGGTCAAATCATGAGCAGGATCATCCTCGTTCCGACTGTCCGGCGCCGGCCGCGGATCCCGCGAGCCACCTACCGGTTGCAATTCAACGAACATTTCCGGTTGCCCGATGCGCTCGCGCTCGTGCCTTACCTCCAGGAACTGGGCGTTTCACACATTTACGCCTCACCCCTGTTCCAGGCCCGTCCGCACAGCGTGCATGGTTATGACGTTTGCGATTACAACCGGTTGAATCCTGAAATCGGAACGGAAACCGATCTCGAAAAACTGGCCAACGAGCTCCACCGGCATGACATGGGGCTGGTTTTGGACATCGTTCCGAACCACATGGGAATCGGCGGGCCGGAAAACCGGTGGTGGTGGGATGTGCTGGCCCTGGGGAAAAGAAGCCGGTATGCGGGGCATTTTGACATCGACTGGAACCCACCGGACCCGCTCCTGCGAGGCAAAGTGCTTGCGCCCGTGTTGGGAGACCACTATGACCATGTCCTGGCCAAAGGAGAATTGCAGATTCAACAGACGAACGTCGGGTTCGTTCTGCGCTACCACGGCAATCAATTTCCCGTGGCTCCCGGCTCGGTCCGCAAAAATTCCCCGGCCCGCTTATCGGCGCCCAATCCCCCCGCGCTGGACCGGTTGATTGAGCGGCAGCATTACCGCCTGGCATCCTGGCAGGAAGCCGATGCCCGGCTGAACTATCGGCGATTCTTCGCGGTCAGCACGCTCGCCGCGGTAAGGGTCGAGGACAAGCGGGTTTTCAACGAGACGCATGCCCTGCTTCGCCGCTGGTTCAAGCAGGGCTGGCTGGACGGTCTGCGGGTGGATCATCCCGACGGTCTCCGCGATCCCGGGCGCTACCTGCAACGGCTGCGGGCGGCGTTCCCCGGCGCCTGGATCGTGGTGGAAAAGATCCTCATGCCCGGAGAACGACTCCCAGTTGCCTGGCCGGTGGCCGGCACGACCGGTTACGATTTTTTGAACGAGGCCGCCGGCGTGTTGATCGACGCCAGCAACGAGAAGGTGCTCACTGATTTTTATTCCGGGTTCACCGGCCAAAGCGGGGACCATGCTGCACTGGCCAGGGAGAAAAAACGGATGGTGTTGAACAAATTATTGGCGGCGGAAGTCTGCCGGTTGACGGGATTGCTGGCCCGGATTGCCGCCCGGCACAAGCGGACCCGACATTTCACCGGGGAGGAGTTGCGGGAAACGCTGGTTGAAATGGCGGCCGCCTTCACCGTTTACCGCACGTATATCCGGCCTAACCACGGTCCCCTGCGTGAGGAGGATGGGACGGTGATCGATCTCGCCATCCTTCTGGCCAGCCGTGCCCGGCCGGACCTTCGGCCGGAATTGTTTGAATTTGTCCGCAGTTTACTGCGACAACAACGGCATGGGAAACTCGGGAGTGATTTTGTTTGCCGGTTCCAACAGTTGACCGGGCCGGCCATGGCGAAGGGCGTCGAGGACACTGCGTTCTATTGTTTCAACCGGTTGACGTCGCTGAACGAGGTCGGGGGTGATCCCGGCCGGTTTGGCGTTAACGTGGAAGCCTTTCACGAGTTCTGTCGGCACGCCCGCCGGCATCGGCCGGATTCCATGCTGACCACTTCCACGCACGACACCAAACGCAGCGAAGATGTCCGCGCCCGGATCAGCCTGCTTTCGGAGATCCCGGAAAGCTGGGGCTGTGCCGTCCAGCGATGGTCAGCCATGAACGCCTGTCATCGCCGCGGTGAATGGCCGGATCGCAATGCAGAATATCTTTTTTATCAGACTCTGGTCGGGGCCTGGCCGCTGCCGGCGGACCGGGCAATCGCTTACATGGAAAAGGCAACCTGTGAAGCGCAAGAACATACCGGATGGAACGAGCGCAACGCGAAGTACGATGAGGCACTCCGGAATTTCATCTCCGAATCCCTGTGCGATCCCGAGTTCATCGCGGACCTCGAATGTTTCGTCGCCGGCCTGACCGTTGCTGGCCGGGTCAATTCCTTGGTGCAGACACTGCTTAAACTCACCGCGCCCGGTGTTCCGGACATCTATCAGGGGAATGAACTCTGGGATTTCAGCCTGGTGGATCCGGACAACCGCCGGCCCGTGGATTTCAAGGCCTGTCACCGGATGCTGGCGATGGCCAAAACCGTCACCGCGGCGGAGGCCTGGAAACATTCGGACGAGAGGTTGCCCAAACTCTGGCTGACCCGGCAGGTTCTCGTGTTGCGCGCCCGGCGGCCTGAACCCTTTGACAGCCGGGGTAGTTACACGCCATTGTACGCCCGCGGGCCAAAGGCGAAACAGGTGGTCGCGTTCATGCGCGGCGATTTCGCCATTACCATCGTTCCCCGCCTGCTGCTCAAACTTCAAAACGACTGGGCGGACACCAAGCTCGACCTGCCTCGAGGGGATTGGGTCAATGAATTGGGTGGCGGAAATATCGTGGAAAATCCCGTTCCCCTGGCGGCGATCCTGGAGCAATTTCCCGTGGCGCTTTTGGTCAGAAAGGAAGATGGTTGATGCGTACGTTTCAAGTCTGGGCTCCCTTGCCCAAAAAGGTTGAAGTCCAGGTCAGCGGCAAAATATTTCCGATGATGGCCGGCGCCGATGGCTGGTGGACGGCGGTCGTATCTTCGGCCGGAGCGGGCGAGGATTACGGGTTCATTCTCGATGGCGCGGGGCCGTTTCCCGATCCGTGCTCGGCCTGGCAACCTGGCGGCGTTCATGGGCTTTCTCGCCTGGTTGACGCTGGCAGTTTCCATTGGACGGATGGCCATTGGCAGGCGCCGCCGCTTTCATCCGCAATCGTTTATGAACTTCACGTGGGCACCTTCACGCCGCAAGGGACCTTTATCTCGGCGATTGAAAAACTGGATCACCTGGTCGATTTGGGCATCACCCATGTTGAACTGATGCCGGTGATCGAGTTTCCCGGCGGCCGGGGATGGGGCTATGACGGTGTGGATCTGTACGCGCCGCACCACGGATATGGCGGACCCGAGGGCTTGAAACGTCTGGTGGACGCCTGTCATGCCCGCCACCTGGCGGTGATTCTCGATGTCGTTTACAACCACCTGGGCCCCTCGGGCAATTATCTCGCCAAATTTGCGCCGTATTTTACTTCGTCCTACTCCTCCCCCTGGGGGCCGGGCATCAATTACGATGGGGCCGACAGCGATAACGTCCGCCGTTTTTTCTGCGACAACGCCCTGATGTGGCTGCGGGACTATCATCTCGACGGGCTCCGGCTCGATGCGGTGCACGGGATTTTCGATACGTCGGCCGAACCGTTTCTGGAGCAACTGGGGAATGAAGTGCGCCGCCTGGCGGCGCAATTGGGGCGTCACCTGGTCCTGATTCCCGAAAGCGATTTGAATGATCCGCGTTTACTCTGGTCGCGTGAGCGCGGCGGGTTTGGACTGGATGCCCAGTGGAGCGATGACTTCCATCATGCATTGCATGCCGTGCTTACCGGGGAGCGAAACGGTTACTACGCCGATTTCGGGTCATTGGCCAATTTGTGCCACGCATTCCGCAACGCCTACGTCTATGAAGGACAACACTCAGCCTGCCGCCGCCGGCGGCACGGGCGGACACCGGAAGGATTGAGCGGGGACCGGTTTTTAGGCTACCTTCAAAATCATGACCAGGTGGGTAATCGCGCGCAGGGCGAGCGCAGCTCCCGGCTGATGAACCAGGGCCGCTTGAAAATGGGTGCGGCCGCCGTTTTGACTTCACCGTTCGTGCCGATGCTTTTTCAAGGCGAAGAATGGGGTGCCTCGACGCCGTTCTTATATTTCACGGATTATCAGGAGCCGGCCCTGGCCAATGCCGTGCGCGAGGGTCGTTGCCGGGAATTTGCGGTGTTCGGCTGGAAGCCGGAGGAAACTTTCGATCCCCAGGCCCGGGACACCTTTGAATGCTCGAAATTGAATTGGCCTGAATTAACGCGCGCGCCGCACGTCAGTCTGCTCGACTGGCATCGGCAATTGATCCGGCTGCGCCGGAGCGAACCGGCATTGAACGATGGCCGACTGGAGGCCGTCCGTACCCGTTACGATGAACAAAACCGGTGGTTCGTGGTCGAACGGGGCCCCGTCAGTATCGCTTTCAATGTGAGCGACCAGTTGCAACCTCTGCCGCTGTCCCCCGCCAAACACCGCCTGTTGCTCGCCTCAGACCCTACGACGAAAGTTATCGACGGCGGGATAAGTTTGCCGCCGGATTCGGTCGTCATTTTGAAACAAGAGGAAAGCCGCGGCAGCAAAGTCTTCCCGGCGGCTGACGGAATATCGGATTTGCCACGCAGCGCGCCATGCACCAGGGCGCCTTGATTGTCAGCTTTGCCGGACTATTGCCGGACTGAATCCGGCGTGGAAACCTGGGCAGAACCCGGCCAGCCAGTTTATCCTTGCTGGCGCGAAGGGCCGGATCTCCCAGCGAAATGATGCCCACCAGGTGTTTTTCCTGATATGAAAATGATCTTTTTCATATCCAGCGGCTGTTCGGCAACCCGGTGCTTGTGGCTTCTTCTTCATTAAACGCGATGGTTGCCTCGTTTTCGAAACTGTCATCAGCATCATCACCCGCGCTCCCATTCCACCATGTTTTGTCCTCTCGGTCCCCGCCGGGATTACGTTGGTTTCCGGTGCGCAGGATGACGTTTGGAGTTCCGCCGGGAGGCACGAGTCCCAAACTTAAAGCCAGGTTTAAAGCGCTGGCGGTTATTTTCATGATGGGATTTTTAAATTTAATTTCCGCCGGCGGGCGACGTTCTCGGCCACTCGAAAAAACGGTTCAGTTAAGATCCAGACACAAAACAACACCGATACCAAAGTCAGGGTCAGGCTTCCCTTCAACACCAGCGCGCCGAATTGTCGGAGCTTTTGAAACCAATTAGGATCGGGAAGGGTTGTCATGCGACTGTTTTCACGGCATTGAGCGTGCCGAATGAATTAGGGACCTGCCGATTGGAATGCGGGTCATCCGACCATTGCCCATCCACAATAAAACGATAATTATATTCTCCGGGGGTCAACGGAACAATCGCGAACCAGAAGCCGTTGTCCGCGCGAGACATGGGGAGCGAGGCTTTTTCCCAGTCTGTAAAGTCAGCGGCCAGCCTGACCGATTTTGCCCCGGAAGCCTTCAAATAAAATTCCACTTCTTTGGTTTCCGAAGGAGCTTTCTTCAAGGATGTCGGGGCTTGATGTTTTTGGGGGGATTCGATTTGTCCCCTTGGCTTCGATAGTAATTTATTCATGGCAGCATTCCAGTTTTCCTGGCTCAGAAAATAATTTTCAATTTTTATTCAACCGTGACTCTCCGCAACTGAACGTCTTTGCAGGTGGCATGCCGGCGCCCGGGAATGGCAATGGCCGGTTGCCGTTTCAAGTGTTTGCAACCGGGTCAATCATTGATGCCCCAACCCCGCGAGTTGGAACTCCAGGAACCGACGGGGTCCAGGGTTGCGGTTTTCCTTTCCATCCAGGGAAGGATCGGGCCAGGGTCAGGAGCAAAATACCATTCGCCCGTGTTGCTGAAGAAATCCATACCCCATTTTTCGGTTAATTGCCGGAGGGAAGCGCAAAGCACCGAGGGATGGTGGGAGAGTTCTTGCTCCCAGTCGAGGAGCGCCACGACGGCGGCTTTCCGGCGTTGCCTCCCGGATAATGCTTCTTCGATCAAATCCTTGACGTACGACGGCAACAGATTATTGCCGCAGGCGGAGACAACGATCATCTCCGCCGCAGCGGCCTGGGCGGACGCCTGATCCCAAAGTTCCGGATGGCTTAACGAATCGAATTTCCAGGCCTGGTTTTCGATCTCAGACATCACTTCCAACTGGTCCGTCAACCGTCCCAGCACGGCATTGGCGCGCATGCCAGTGAGGGTGTCCTCGTAGAGGACGAAGATTTTGAAAGATGAACGATCGAGGGGTTCAACCGAATTTGAAATATTCTTTTTTAGTGTGATTTGCATGGAGGAGATTCTAGCGCAATTAGCCGGGCCGACAATTGGGAGAACTTCGCTTCGCTTTTGAGAGGACAGACGAGCCGTATTAGGGAATCTGCCTACACGGCGGAAAGCGCTTTTTTGAACCCAGCCGGCCGGTTTGAAACCGTCATTTTCCCACGCTCTGTTGCGTCTCCACCCAGCGGGCCGCGTAACAAATCAATTCCGTCCCGCTCTTCAAATTGAGCTTTCCCTTGATGTTGCCGCGGTGGGCGTCCACCGTTTTGAAGCTCAGATTCAACTGGCGGGCGATGAGATGACTGTCCTTGCCTTCCCCGATCAGTTGCAGGATTTCAAGCTCGCGGTCGGTCAACCGGGCGATGGGGGAATTGGAGCGATCGCGTCGGCCGGAAAAGGCGTCCAGGATGCGGACCGACATTTTTTCGCTGAGGTAAATCTGGCCGTCCAGCGCCTGCCGGACCGCGCGCAGAATTTTTTGCGGGCCTTCCTGTTTCATAATGTAGCCGCGCCCGCCCGCCCGCAGGACCCGCTCGGCATAGAGGGTTTCATCGTGCATGGAAATGACGAGCACGGCGAACTCGGGGCGCAGCGCCCGAAGATCCTTGATCAATTCAAGGCCGCTTCGCCCGGGCAACCCGATATCCACCAGCATCAGATCGGGATTCAAACGTTCCACATCCGTGAGGGCCTGCCCGGCAGTGTCCGCTTCCCCACAGACCGTCAGGTCCGCCTCGCGTTTGATCAGCCCCACCAATCCCTCCCGAAACACCGGATGATCATCCACGATAAAAATTTTCTTATAATCCTTCGATTTCGGCATTTGTTTTGCCATAGTTCAGTGGCGCTGTTTAACGGCCTTTTCCATTGTGCAAACCAGATCGGTCCCGCCGTCCTTTTTGTTTTTTATCGTCAAGGTTGCACCCAATATACCGGCGCGATGGTTCATGATCCGCAATCCCAGGCCGTTTTCTCCTTTTGCGCCCGGTTTAAAACCTGTGCCATCATCACTGATGGTAAGTATAACCTGTTTTGATGTGGAGGAAAGTTCGATTTTGATGCCCCGGGCCCGGCCGTGTTTGATGGCGTTGGTCACCGCTTCCTGGGCGATCCGGTACAAATGGGTGGCGGTGGCGTTGTTCTCGATCAATACCGGCCGGGGGCATTCGAATTGGCAGGAAATCTTGAACAGGTCGCTGACGTGGGCGGCCAGACCCTCCAACGCGGACATCAGGCCATTGGGTTCGGGGATGACCGGTTGCAGGCCCCGGGCCAGGACGCGGATTTGCGCGACTGCGACATTGAGGAGTTCGGAAATTCGGGAGGCCAGATTGGGCTGGGATGAGTCATTTTGGGACAGGTCTTTTTTGAGCGTGTCGCACAGACAGGAAATACCGGCCAGTTGCTGGCCCAGACCGTCGTGCAGGTCCTGCGAGATGCGGATCTGTTCCCGTTCGCTGGCCCGAAGGATTTCGGCTTCGCGTAATTGTTGCTCGGCATTCCGGTGAATCGTGCGATCGCGCAGGATTTTCAGGAACCCCAGGTGCTGGCCATTCTCGTCCTTGAGCGTCATCAACATCCCGCTGCCCCAAAACCGGCTGCCATCCTTGCGCACATGCCAGTGTTCGTGCTGCGTCTTGTCATTCTTCAATGCCCGGTCCATCTCCAGGTCCAACAGCCCTTGGGCCCGGTCCTCGGCGGTAAAGATAGTGTCCAGGCGTTTTCCCAGGATTTCCTCTTCTTCAAGATCAAGGACTCGCTGGGCGCCGGCATTCCAACTCGTCACCTGTCCTTCCCGATCAACAGTAAAGACGGCGTATTCGAGGACATTTTCAAGAATGAGGCGGTAGCGTTCCTCGCTTTCCCGCAACTCGCGATTGGCCTGCATCAGGCTTGCGGTGCGTTCCTCGACGCGGACTTCCAGGCCCGCATTTGCCCGGCGCAAGGCCTCTTCGGCTTCCTGCCGCCGGAGAACCTGCTGTTCCAGATTGCTGTTGGAAATCGCCAGGGCGCGGGCGGTACGGAAGAGCTCGGCAAAAACGTTGATTTTAGACCGCAGAATCTGCGGATTGACGGGTTTCGTCAGATAATCCACGGCGCCGACGTCGTAAGCCGAAAGCACGTCCCGATCCTCGTGAAAATAGGCGGTGAGAAAAATAATGGGAATGAGCTCGTTGCGTTTGCGCTGCTTGATCAGCTTCGCGAGTTCGAAGCCGGTCATGACCGGCATCTGGATGTCGAGCACGATGGCGGCGAAATCATTTTGAATGAGCGCCAGGAAAGTTTCATCGGCCGTTTGCGCCCGGACGAGCCGGTAATTCGGTGACGCGAGAATGTTCTCCAGGACGTCGAGGTTGCGCGGTTCATCATCCACCAGCAGGATGTTGATCGGGGCATTCAAGTTCGGCTCTGCGTTCGAAACATTCCCCGATGGGGATGCTGAAGTTGTTTTGACTTCAGTCTCGATCAGTGAGGCAGGGACGGGAGGGTTCATGTCCAGAATCAGGTTTGAGATTCAAGCGAGCATGTTTCCATTTTTAGTGTTCAACGGTAGAGCCAGACGCGCAAGAGAGACAGCAACTGGTCGGTGTTGACCGGCTTGGCAATGTAATCGGAGGCGCCCGCCTCGAGGCATTTTTCCCGGTCGCCTTTCATCGCCTTGGCCGTCAGGGCGAGGATGGGGAGCGATCGGAACAGCGGGTCTTTGCGGATTTCGCGCATGGTTTGATAGCCGTCCATCTCCGGCATCATGATGTCCATGAGCACGACGTTTAACCCGGGTTGCTTCCGGATCATCTCGATGGCCTGGCGTCCGTTGGTGGCGCTGATGACTTCCATCTCATAGTTCTCGAGCACGGTTGTCAGGGCGAAGATGTTGCGGGCGTCGTCGTCCACCACGAGCACTTTGCGATGCCGCAACACGTCGTTGGACCCGTGCAAACGCTCGATCATCTTCTGCTTCGCTTCGGGCAGATCGGTTACCACCCGATGCAGGAACAGGGCGGTCTCGTCAAACAACCGTTCCGGCGATTGAACATCCTTGAGCACGATGCTCTTGGCCATGGTTTTCAGCTTTATCTCCTCCTCGTCGGTCAGGTTCTTCCCGGTGAAAACGACAATTGGCACGTTGTGGAGATCCGGTTCCGCCTGCAATTTTTCCAGCAGATCAAAACCGCTCATGTCCGGCAGCCGCAAATCGAGGACACAGCAGTCGAACGGCTGGTCCAGCAATGCACGCATCGCCTCGGCACCCGTGCCGACGGTGACAATTTCAATGTCGTCATGGTTCAACAGCTCGACAATGCTCTGTCGCTCGGTTTCATTGTCCTCCACCACCAGCAGCCGCCGGATGCGGGGCACGACAAAATCCCTGATCCGGTCAAAGCATTCCTCCAGTCCATCCGTGGTCGCCGGTTTGATCATGTAGGAAAAAGCCCCGTGCGAAAGGCCATGCTGCCGCTCCTCTTCAACCGAAATGATCTGGACGGGGATATGTCGCGTGGAGGCGGAAAGCTTGAGGTTGTTGAGCACTGTCCAACCGAGCATGTCCGGCAAAAAAATGTCCAGGGTGATGGCGGTTGGCAGATATTGCCGGGCCAGGGCCAGCGCCGTGTTGCCGCGGGTGGCGATAATCCCCTTGAAACCCTTGTCGCGGGCCAGACCCAGCAGGACCCGCGCATAATGCGGATCGTCTTCGACGATGAGCAGAACCTGATCGTCCGGCTGTACCTGTTCCCGGTCATCGGGTATGACCTCTTCGCGCACCGGCGGCAGCACGATGGGCGTGGCGGTGGCCGGCCGGGCCACCGCCGTCGGACCGGTATAGGAAAGCGGCAGATACAGGGTGAAGGTGCTTCCCTGCCCCGGCGTGCTGTTCAACCGGATTTCACCCCCGAGCAGGACGGCCAGCTCACGCGAAATGGCCAGGCCCAAGCCGGTGCCGCCATATTTGCGGCTGGTGCCGGCGTCGGCCTGCTGGAACGCCTCAAAAATGAGTTTCTGTTTTTCGGGGGCGATCCCGATGCCGGTGTCGCGGATGGCAAAGGAGACGACATTGTGGGCGCGGGCCAGCACGGGATGGTCGGGCGTCCAGCCCGACTCCGCTAGGTGCACTTGCATGGTGACTTCGCCCTGGGCGGTGAATTTAAACGCGTTGGACAGCAGGTTTTTCAGGATTTGCTGCAGCCGTTTCGGGTCGGTGGTCAGCGCACGCGGCATGTTCGGGTCGAAATTCACATGGAACGGCAAGTTCTTGGAATCGGCCACATGGCGGAAGTTGCGTTCCACCGAATCCCGCAACGACGTAAAATTGATTTCCTCGGCATCAACGGTGACGGTTCCCGATTCGATCTTCGACAAGTCGAGGATGTCCGTGATGAGATTGAGCAGATCGGAACCCGAGGAATGGATGTTGCGCGCAAACTCGATCTGTTTGGGCAAAAGATTCCCGCCCGAATTTTCGGCGAGTTGCTGGCCAAGAATCAGGATCGAATTCAACGGGGTGCGCAACTCGTGGGACATGTTGGCCAGGAATTCCGATTTGTATTTTGAAGTCAGCGCCAGTTCGGCCGCCTGTTCCTCCAGCGCGCGGCGGGCCTGTTCGACTTCCTGGTTTTTGCGTTCGACTTCCACGTTCTGCTCGGAGAGCTGGCGGGCCTTTTGCGCCAGTTCCTCATTGGTCATTTGCAGTTCCTTTTGTTGCGACTGCAGCTCCACCGTCAACTGCTGCGACTGCTTCAACAATCCCTCGGTGCGCATCGTCGCTTCAATGGTATTGAGGACGACGCCGATGGACTGGGTCAACTGTTCCAGGAAGGTAAGATGGGTCACGCTGAAAGCCTGCAGCGAAGCCAGTTCGATGACCGCCTTGGTCTGACCTTCGAAGAGCACCGGCAGGACGACGACGCTGACCGGCGGAGCCTCACCCAGGCTGGAATGAATGCGGGTGTAACCACTGGGCAAGGTGTTCAGCAGGATGCGCTGTTTCTCCATGGCGCATTGGCCGACCAACCCCTCGCCCATGGCAATGCGCTCGGGCTGGCCCGGCCGTTGAGCGTAGCCGGCCAGCAGCCGCAAATTCCCTTTCCGGTCCTCCTCGGTCACCATCTGATAAATCGTGCCTTGCTGCGCCTCCACGAGCGGCGCCAGTTCGGAAAGCAGCATCTGGCCGACGGTGAACAGGTCGCGCTGGCCTTGAAGCATGCGGGTGAATTTGGCCAGGTTGGTCTTCAACCAGTCCTTTTCCTGGTTGCTTTCGGTGGTGGCGCGCAGGTTGTAAATCATCGTATTGATGTTGTCCTTCAGTTCGGCGACTTCGCCGCGCGTTTCCACCTGAATGGAGCGCGTCAGATCTCCCTTGGTCACGGCCGTGGCGACTTCGGCGATGGCCCGCACCTGGGTCGTCAAATTGGCAGCCAGCAGGTTGACGTTGCCCGTCAGGTCCTTCCAGGTGCCGGCGGCTCCCGGCACGTTGGCCTGGCCGCCCAGGCGGCCTTCCACACCGACTTCCCGCGCCACGTTGGTGACCTGCTCGGCAAAGGTCGCCAGGGTGTCGGTCACGTTGTTGATCGTTTCCGCCAGCGCCGCCACTTCACCCTTGGCTTCCACGGTGAGCTTCTGGCGCAGGTTGCCGTTGGCGACGGCGGTCACAACTTTCACAATGCCGCGGACCTGGTCGGTGAGGTTGGCGGCCATGACGTTCACCGAGTCGGTGAGGTCCTTCCAGGTGCCGGCCACGCCCTGCACCTGGGCCTGGCCGCCCAGTTTGCCTTCGGTGCCCACCTCGCGAGCCACGCGCGTGACTTCGGCGGCAAAGGCATTGAGTTGGTCCACCATCGTGTTGATCGTGTTCTTCAGTTCCAGAATTTCACCCTTCACGTCCACCGTGATCTTGCGCGAAAGGTCGCCGCGGGCGACGGCGGTCGTCACTTCGGCAATGTTGCGGACCTGCGCCGTCAGGTTGGCTCCCATCGCGTTGACGGAGTCCGTCAGATCCTTCCAGGTGCCGGCCACACCGGGCACCACGGCCTGCACACCCAGACGGCCTTCCGTGCCGACCTCGCGGGCCACGCGCGTCACTTCCGAGGCAAAGGAGCGAAGCTGCTCCACCATCGTGTTGATGGTTTCCTTGAGTTGCAGAATCTCGCCGCGCACGTCCACCGTGATCTTGCGCGAAAGGTCGCCGTTGGCCACAGCAATGGTCACGTCGGCGATGTTGCGCACCTGCGTCGTCAGGTTCGAAGCCATCGAGTTGACGTTGTCAGTGAGGTCCTTCCAGGTGCCCGCCACGCCCTGCACCTGCGCCTGCCCGCCCAGCTTGCCTTCGGTCCCCACCTCGCGCGCCACCCGCGTCACTTCCGAGGCGAACCCGTTGAGCTGGTCCACCATCGTGTTGATCGTGTTCTTCAGTTCCAGAATTTCACCCTTCACGTCCACCGTGATCTTGCGCGAAAGGTCGCCCTTGGCCACGGCCGTGGTCACGTCGGCGACGTTGCGCACCTGGGCGGTAAGATTACCGGCCATGAGATTGACGTTGTCCGTCAGGTCCTTCCAGGTGCCGGCGACTCCCGGCACCTGGGCCTGGCCGCCCAGCTTGCCTTCGGTCCCCACTTCCCGCGCCACGCGCGTCACCTCCGCGGCAAAGCCATTGAGCTGGTCCACCATCGTGTTGATGGTTTCCTTGAGTTGCAGAATCTCGCCGCGCACGTCCA
>CAYPSF010000003.1:0-20143 GCA_964413165.1 uncultured Bifidobacteriaceae bacterium | reverse complement strand
CCACGCGCGTCACCTCCGCGGCAAAGCCATTGAGCTGGTCCACCATCGTGTTGATCGTGTTTTTGAGGTCGAGAATTTCACCCTTCACGTCCACGGTGATCTTGCGCGAGAGATCGCCGCGCGCGACCGCCGTGGTCACGTCGGCGATGTTGCGGACCTGGCCGGTGAGGTTGGACGCCATGGAATTGACGTTGTCAGTGAGGTCCTTCCAGGTGCCGGCCACGCCCTGCACCTCGGCCTGGCCACCGAGCTTACCTTCGGTGCCCACCTCACGCGCCACGCGGGACACTTCCGAGGCGAAAGCGTTGAGCTGGTCCACCATGGTATTGATCGTATCCTTCAATTCCAGAATTTCGCCTTTGACGTCCACGGTGATCTTGCGCGAGAGATTTCCCCGGGCCACAGCGGTCGCAACTTCGGCAATATTACGAACCTGGGCGGTCAGGTTGGAGGCCATGGAATTGACGTTCTCGGTCAGGTCCTTCCAGGTGCCGGCGACGCCCTGTACCTCGGCCTGGCCTCCGAGTTTGCCTTCCGTACCTACTTCACGGGCCACGCGGCTGACTTCGGAAGCAAAGGCATTAAGTCGGTCCACCATCGTGTTGATGGTCTCCTTGAGCTGCAGAATTTCGCCTTTGACGTCCACCGTGATTTTACGGGACAGGTCGCCCAGAGCGACAGCCGTGGTCACCTCAGCGATGTTGCGGACCTGGCCGGTGAGATTCGTGGCCATGGCATTCACTGAATCGGTCAGGTCCTTCCACGTCCCGGCAACCCCCGGCACCTTCGCCTGACCGCCAAGTCTTCCTTCGGTCCCTACTTCGCGCGCCACCCGGGTCACTTCGGCGGCAAATCCGTTGAGCTGGTCCACCATCGTGTTGATGGTTTCCTTGAGTTGCAGAATTTCGCCGCGCACATCCACGGTGATCTTGCGGGAAAGGTCTCCCTTGGCGACGGCGGTGGTCACGTCGGCGATGTTGCGGACCTGCGACGTAAGGTTGTTCGCCATCAGGTTGACGTTGTCAGTGAGGTCCTTCCAGGTGCCGGCGACGCCGGGGACGGCGGCCTGGCCGCCCAGCTTGCCCTCGGTGCCCACTTCGCGCGCCACGCGAGTGACTTCGGAGGCGAAGGAATTGAGCTGGTCCACCATCACGTTGATCGTGTTCTTCAGTTCCAAAATTTCGCCTTTGACGTCCACCGTGATTTTGCGCGAGAGGTCGCCGCGGGCGACGGCGGTGGTCACGTCGGCGATGTTGCGGACCTGCGACGTGAGATTGTTCGCCATCAGGTTGACGTTGTCGGTGAGGTCCTTCCAGGTGCCGGCGACGCCGGGGACGGCGGCCTGGCCACCGAGTTTGCCTTCGGTACCCACTTCGCGGGCCACGCGAGTGACTTCGGCCGCGAAGGAACGGAGCTGGTCCACCATGACGTTGATGGCCTCCTTGAGCTGGAGAATTTCGCCGCGCACATCCACGGTGATCTTTTTTGAAAGATCACCATTGGCAACGGCAATGGTCACTTCGGCGATGTTGCGGACCTGGGCAGTGAGATTGCCGGCCATCTGGTTGACTGACTCCGTCAGTTCCTTCCAAACGCCGGAGACACCCTTTACCTGGGCCTGGCCGCCGAGTTTGCCTTCGGTGCCCACTTCGCGGGCGACGCGAATTACTTCAACGGAGAAGGCACCCAATTGCCCGACCATGCCATTCACCAGTTTGGCAGTACTGAGATATTCTCCCTGAAGAGGGCGCCCCCGTACTTCCAGCGGCATGCTTTGGGAGAGGTCTCCTTTGGCCACCGCGCCGATGACGCGCCCCATTTCCTCTGTGGGCAACGAAAGATCGTCCACGAGAACATTGATGGCTTCGATGCGTTCCGCCCAGCCGCCGACGGAATCGCCAAGGACAAGGCGTTCGCCCAATTTTCCTTCCTCGCCCACCGATTGGCGGAGTCGAAGGAGGTTGGCATTGGAACGTTCCAGGCGTGCCGCTATTTGATTGACCGCATCCGCCACCTTGCCTTCCAAGCCGGTCCAATCCAACGGCAAACGCGCCGAGAAATCTCCTTCCTGCACAGCCCCCAGGGCGGAGAGCAACTGCCTTTGGAAATCGCCACCGCTCAAATTGGTTTCTGGCTTGGTTTCCGACCGCGGTTCTAATGTCATCGTTTTCATCGTCAGTTCCTCTAATTTGCCGCTTTCCACGCCAGATCCGTCGTTCAACTTCACGACCCGTTTCTTCAACTGATTGCCGGAAAGAGATTAGGCCGAATTACGCCCGGCAGACATTGGAGAAGTTTCGTATTCACTATCAGACGATGGACTAGGCCGGTTAGGGAAATATCTTAGGCCCACCGGTTTTCCGTTCAAAATTAAGACCAAGGTTTTTCCTGGTGGCGGCAAGGAACACCCCAGTCGCAGCCAGGCCGTGCAGCACGTAAATATAATCATGACTATTGTTCATCAACCTACAGCGACGCTTGCGAATGGCGCCTGGTGCCGGATCTTCAAAATCACCGGATTGATGAAGATTCTGGGGGGTCTCTTGGTCCTGGCTGCTTCCGGCCCGGCCGTTCAAGCCATAAACATCACTTTAGCCTGGAACCAAAGCCCGGATCCCATCGTGGTGGGCTACAACATTTATTACGGCGGAGCCAGTGGCGTCTATACCAACAAAGTTTCGACTGGAAATACAACGTCAGTAACCATTCCCGACCTGATCCCGGGGAACACCTACTATTTTGTAGCCACGACCTACACTGTCACGGATATGGAAAGCATGCTTTCCAGCGAGGTGGCCTATATGGTGCCGACACCAGCCCGCGGAATGACGAGCCAGGTCCTGCCCGGGAGACAGGTGGCCCTGACCCTGACCGGGCCGGTCGGCCACGCTTATGACATCCTGGCGACACAGGATCTCAAGACCTGGACACTTATTGGCACGGTGACCATCGGTGCCATGGGCACGGTGAATTTTACCGATCCGAACGCAGCAAGTTATTCGCGGCGTTTTTATCGAACCCGAGGATGATGATCAACCGGAGTTAAGCTATGTCACTTTATCTGAGCCAAAGACGTTGGGGCCGATCCTGCCTGCACGTGATGGTGGCGGTGCGGGCCGGCCACTGGCGTTGGCATGTCGCCGGCATCGGCCGGGAAATTCACTTCACGAGACCAGCTGCCGTTGGCTCAAAATGAAAAATATGAAACTCAAAGTACAATTTTATGCGGAAACCCGGTATGACCGGCCGATCCGGTACCGGGTCCAAACCCGATCGCTGCGTTCATCGAGCAGCGGCGGTTTCGTTGCCTGCGCCGGCACTGGCAAACAACCGGTTGAGGGCAAACTTGCCCTTGTTTTTTCCAAAAGACAATCAACCATCCGCGCCCGGTTTTTTAGGTGATGGGATTGCCCGGGATATTGTTTCAATTGAGGCCGCGCGTGATGAGGTTAAAATGAATATTGATTGAACTCTGGAATGCAGATTTTCATCCAACATCCTGCGACGCTTCAATACTTGCACGCCGATTCCCGGTGGACTCCGGACCTGAATGATGCTTTGAGCTTTCGTACGGTCCTGGACGCCGTTGATCACGGAGTGGACTCTTTAAAACAGCCGTTCCTGATAGTTTTTAAATCCGACGGAGTAAAGGACATTACCTTGTATACTTATGCCACCGGAGTTTCACCCCAGCATCCACTGAGAAAGTAACAATTTGTTTGGCCCATTCCAGGGTCGTGGCGATTTGACGATTTTCTTCCGATCTCCGGACTTGTCTCTCACACGGGATCAGCCCCTGAAGGGCAAGGGAAGTGTTGCCTCTTCAATTTTTCCGACTCCACCCCCGCCTGCAACCTGCGCGTCCGTTTCATGGCGCATACCACCTCCACTCCGCGTCCGGATTTTCGATCACATCCAATCGGCCTCCAATCATGCCGGCGCGGCAACCCGGGCGGTGGTCATGCCTTGCGCTGAGGCTTTGTCGGCCAGGTCATCTTTGAACACGTCACTCAAGCGGGAAACGCGCGTCCCTTTGAAAAATAGATCAGGAAGCTCCAACGGCCTGCAATTCACATTCGTTGGGTTCGGGAATAAACCGGTCGGAAACCAACAAATCAGGCCGGGGCAGCCGGACGGTGAAGGTAGTTCCCTGGCCCGGTGCGCTGTCGCACAGCAATTCGCCATGCAGGCCATCGACCAGCCGCTTGACAATGTTCAAGCCGAGGCCGGTTGAAAATTCACCGCCCGTCGGCCGTGCGGAAAGGCGGGCGTAACGCCCGCACATGCGCGTCCGGTCCGCGGAGGTGAAGCCCGGACCCTGGTCCTGGATCGAGCTTTCAACCAGTTTTCCGCTCGCGTGAACCGAGACAGAAATCACCGTGTGGCGGGGAGAGAATTTGACTGCGTTGGAAATGAGATTGTCAAAAATCTGGCACAGCGCCTGGCGATCGGCACACACGGTTGCCTCGGCTTCGGCAAGCGAGACGCGGATGGACAAATCTTTTTGCCGCGCTGGTTCCTGATATTCCCGCACAATTTCCGAAACCGTGTCGGAAAGGTTTACGGTCTCCGGCCGGAGTAGCGCGCCATGTTCCGCGGCAGCACCGGCCAGGATTTCCTTCACAAATTTCAGCAATTGGCTGCCTGACTGACAAATATTTTCGCATAAGGGAGTGAGCCGAGCGTCGCCCAGAGAAGCCATCCGGTCCTTGAGGAGTTGGGCGCTGAGTTGTATTCCGCCGAGATGATTTTTGATGTCATGCGCGACGATGCCGACCAATTCATCCTTGTCTTCAGCGAGTTGTTGCAGGTGATCGCGTGCCGCCTTGAGGGCCAACTGAGTGCGCAGCCGCATGCTCAGTTCGGCATGATCGAAAGGCTTGGTGATGTAATCCACGGCTCCGGCAGCCAGGGCGCGTACAATCAATTCCTTGTCATCGGCCACCGAGAGGAAAAGAATCGGTATGTGGTTCCATTCCGGGTTTGCACGGATTTGCCGGCAGGTTTCAAACCCATCCATTCCCGGCATGAACACGTCGAGCAAAATGATGTCCGGCGGGCGTAGCTCGAGCCGTTTGAGCGCCGTCGGGCCATCGAATGCGGGCACCATCTCACATTCCAGTTTGCCGAGGATGGCGCCCACAACCTGAACATTCACCGGCTGATCATCCACCACCAACACCCGAGGCATGACCGGCGAGTCCGATGAGCCATTTGTCGAAGCCTTTGTCATAAATTTAAAAAGCATCCTTCTTTTCTGTTTGTTCCGGACTGCAACTTGCAACGTGTCAGTCATAACTCGAAGGCGGCATTTGGTAAATAGGACAGGCAGCTTGTTCGGCTTAGGAAGAAACCTTATCGGGGTTAGTCCGGCATCTGTAAAAATGAGGAAATCATCAATGCCGACGCGGTCGCGAGTCGTTTTTTTAGGGGTGAGATTTATCCGGGGCTTTCCGCCAGCGGAAACCATGCAAAATTCGTTCGGCGGAATTGCAAACTGCCACCTCAAAAAGCAAGACCCGGGCAAGGCGTCCCGGTTTTTTCAAATATTCCCCGCTTTCGCCGCCCGGCTTGGGTGTTGGTACGGTTACAGCTTGAGCGACTTTCGGAAAAAAAAGGTTGGACGGATCACAACCGAAAACAAGTGGTGAAAAGAAAATGAACAACAAAAAAGCTGAAGCGGAGCATTTTGCCGCGCGCAAAACGAAAAGGCGCCAGACTTTTCGCGAGCGTGAAACGGCTCAAAATTCCGTGGACATGGAGCAATCGATGTCGGGACCGCCGGGTCCGGATATCGGTAAACCAATTTCCGGTCTATAGCATTATGAATACTTCCCCTGAAACGATCGACAAAGCAGCACTACCCGGTGAATGCCCCGACCACACCGGTCCTCGCATCCTCGTCGTGGATGATGATGAGGGGCTGCGGCAAATCAACCGCACAGCTTTGTCCCTTTCCGGTTATGACGTGGATGCGGCAGAAGACGGGCAAACGGCGTGGGATGCGCTTCAAGCCAATCATTATGACCTTCTGATCACGGACAACAATATGCCGAGACTGACGGGCATTGAGTTGATTCAAAGGTTGCGCTCCCGGCAGGTCACGTTGCCGATCATCCTGGCGTCCGGATCCATGCGGCTGAAAGACGCGGATAAGGACCAACTGCCGGCGGTCACGATGCTGCCCAAGCCCTACGGCATGAGCGATTTGTTGAAAGCAGTAAAAGACGTTTTGACCGAGACCTCGAAAACCGCCGAATCCAAGGGTGAGAAGCCTTTTTCGAAGGAATTCGGGCAGGCGGAAAGTTTTACGGTTGAACGCTACACGGTCGACCGGATGCGGGAATGGGACGGCTTCCTGGGCAACGCAAAAAATTCGACGTTTCTTTTTTATCGGGATTACATGGACTATCACCGCGACCGGTTTACCGACCATTCGTTGATGGTTTTCAAGGACCAGGCCTTGGTTGCCGTGTTGCCGGCCAACCTCGGTGCAGACGGCACGCTCATCAGCCATGAAGGACTGACGTATGGCGGGCTCGTGGTCTCACGCGTCGCGACGCTGGATGATGTGCTGGCCTGTTTTCATGTGATTTTGCATTACCTGAGCCAAAACCGGATTTCCAGGCTGCTCTACAAACGGATTCCAGGTTTTTACAATACGCTCCCCGACGATGAAGTGGCGTATGCCTTGTTCCTGCTGGAGGCCCGGCTTTATCGCCGCGATTGTTCCACGGCGATCTCCCAGGCGGACCGGCTTCCGTTCCGAAGAGACCGCAGAAATTTAATCAAGAAAGCCAACCGTCTTGGAGTGCGTATCGTTCAGGAGACATCCTTTCAGCCGTTTTGGGAGAAGGTGCTGGCACCCCAATTGGCGATCCGGTACGGGGCTAAACCCGTCCATACTCTCGAGGAAATCACGCTGCTCGCGTCACGTTTTCCGGAACAGATCAAACAATTCTCGGCGTATTGCGGAGATGAAATTGTCGCCGGCACCACCATTTACGAAACGCCGACCGTGGCGCACGCGCAGTATGGCGCGGTCACGGAAGAGGGGCGAGGGATGGGCGCGCAAGCCTGCCTGTTCGGCTCGCTGATCGAGCGATACCAGGACAAGCGTTTTTTTGATTTCGGCACCTCCAACGAGAATGAAGGTCGGGCCTTGAATCGTGGTTTGCTGGATTGGAAGGAAGGTTTTGGCGGCCGTTGTTACACGCATGATTTTTATGAGATTGCGACGGAAAACTATGTGAAGCTGGAACCGGTGCTGCAGGGTCAAACCGAAACCGGCTTGATTCCGGGGACGGCCCACGCATCGGGTGCTGCCAATGGCCATCCGTCGATCCAGCCCTGCTTTGCACATCCGCAGGCGCTGATTGATGAAGGCGCCTCCATCGGCTGCGGGACGCGGGTATGGGCTTTTGCCCATGTCTTGAGTGGAGCGGTTATCGGCGAACATTGCAACATCTGCGACCACGCCTTCATCGAGGGAAAAGTGAGAATCGGAAATCGTGTGACCATCAAATGCGGCGTCTCTCTCTGGGATGGACTGGCCGTTGAAGATGACGTCTTCATCGGACCGGGCGCAACATTTACGAACGACATCCGGCCACGCAGCAAAAAGTATTTGCCGGAGCCCTGCTCAACCTTGCTGAAGCAGGGGTGTACGGTTGGAGCCGGCAGCACAATACTTCCAGGCCTTACCATCGGACGTTGGGCCATGGTTGGCGCCGGATCGGTTGTCACCCGTGATGTCCCGGATTTTGCCCTGGTGGTTGGCAGCCCCGCCCGGTGGCGCGCCTGGATTTGCCGCTGCGGCGAAAAACTTCTTCCCTCGTCCGGCCATCTCCTGACCTGTCGTTGCGGACGGTATTTTGAGCAAATCTCGGACAGCAAGGTGAAAGAGACCAACATCTTTTTCCCGGCTGCGGAGGAGTTGGCCCGTCCGTGATTTGCCGGAAATCAAATTTTATGAATCGCCCTGCTTTTCGAATGCGGGGCGAAACCCTCAATAAAAAAATTGCCTATGAAAAAATCTTCCCCGAATGGTCTCCCTTTTTGGAAGCGGGCCCTGGATTGCACGATCATCCTGTTATTTCTCCCGCTGTGGCTGGTGGCCGGGCTGGTTGTGATTTTGGTAATCCGATGCGGCTCACGCGGCCCGGTGCTGTTCTGCCAGGAACGCCTGGGGTACAAGGAACAATTGTTCACGTGTTACAAATTCCGGACCATGCGCCTGGATGCGAAAACCGATTCGCATCGGGACCATGCGCGCCGGTTGATTGACCTGGATCTGCCGATGACCAAACTGGATTCAACCGGCGATCCACGGCTGGTTCCGTTTGGGGCCCTGTTGCGAGCCTCGGGCCTCGACGAGTTGCCCCAGGTAATCAACGTTCTGGCGGGAGAAATGAGCATTGTGGGGCCGCGCCCCTGCATTCCTTACGAATATGAACTCTACAGTCCCTGGCAGCGGCGACGGCTGGAGGCCGTTCCAGGTTTGACCGGACTCTGGCAGGTCAGCGGCAAGAATCGCACCACCTTCAACGAGATGATCCGTTTTGACATCGAATATTCGGAACGTGCCAGCCTCCAGCTCGACCTGGCGATCATAGTGCGGACGTTGCCCGCCCTGTGGACCCAATTCCGGGACCTGCGGCCATCAAAAAGAATGGAGGTCATGGCGCCCTCCGGGATCGTTGCCAAACCTGTTGAGTCTTGATTTTTATGAAGACCATAAAAACCGGGGTGGTTGGGTGCGGTTATTGGGGGCCCAACCTCATCCGCAATCTGCGGCAGTCGCCGGATTGCAAACTCAAGCTCATTTGTGATGCCCGAGAATCACGGCTTCACCACATGCGTTCCCTGTATTCAGACATTGTCACCACTCCCTGCTTCGACGATCTGATCGCCTCCGACGTGGAAGCGGTGGTCATTGCCACGCCAGTCCGTTTTCATTTTGAAATGGCCCGGGCTTGTCTGGCTGCCGGCAAACACGTGTTTATCGAAAAACCCATGACGCGCACCGAAGCCGAAGCCGAGGAATTGGTGGCTCTGGCGGACCGTCAAGGGCTGGTGTTGATGGTGGGGCATACGTTTCTTTTTTCTCCGGCAGTGCGCCGGATGAAGGAGTTCATCGACGCCGGCGATATCGGTGAGGTGTTGTATGTTTCAGCGCGTCGTTTGAATCTCGGCCTTTGCCAGAAAGATATCAATGTCGTATGGGACCTGGCCCCTCACGATCTCTCCATCATTCTGCATCTGCTGGATGATCTGCCGACCACCGTTTCCTGCCTGGGAAGCAGCCACATAACCCGAGGCATCGAGGATATCACGATGATGTATCTGGATTTTCCGAGAGATCGCTGCGCCCTCATTCAGAACAGCTGGCTTGATCCCAAGAAAGTTCGCCAGATGACCATCGTCGGTTCGCAGCGGATGATTGCTTACGATGACAACGAGCCCCTGGAAAAACTGAAGATTTTCGATACCCGCGTCGAAGCTCCCCCGCATTACGACACGTTTGCCGAATTTGCTTTTTCTTATCACCATGGAGATGTTCGCATCCCACGTATCAAGCAGGAAGAGCCCTTGAAGCTTGAATGCCAGCATTTTCTGGAATGCGTTCGGGAAAACATCCCCCCGTTGACCGGCGGCCTTCAAGGCCTGCAGGTGGTTCGGATTCTTCAAGCCGCCGAAAAATCCCTGCAGCAGGGCGGGATGGCCATGCCTTTCAGTGTTCAACCGGAAAGGGACGATTATGCCCTCTACGGCGGGCCCGCTCAAACGAACGAAACGAGCCAACAACCCAGCCTGGCCGCAGATTGTCCCGCTTAAGAGCCCGGGTCGCCCGCCCATCCAAAGGCCGTACTGCATATCGCAAGGTGAAATTAAAGGAACAAAGCAACTTGCAAGTACCGGTCAAAAACGATCCGCAACAATCCAAGGAATTCCCCCAAAAAGCCGGTGGCATTCCAAAAGCTAAGCAACCTTGATGCAACAATCCAAACGGGATTCAATAGCGATAAAGTCAACGTTCACAAAAAAATTATGAAAACGCTCAATGACCTTTTTCTCGATGAAGTGATGGACATGTACGACGCCGAACATCGGATTCTCAAGGCGCTTCCCAAACTGGCAAACGCCGCCACCTGTCCTCGTTTGAAGCAGGCTTTTATGTCGCATTTGCTGCAGACCGAAGGACATGCGATAAAGCTTGAAAAAGTCTTCGATTCCCTCGGTAAAAAGCCCAGGGCAAAAAAGTGCGACGCCACCGTGGGGCTGATCAAGGAAGGTGATGAAATCGCATCCCACCACCGGAAAGAACCGACGATCAACGCGGCGTTGATTTCCGCGGCCCAAAAGGTTGAGCATTACGAAATCGCTTCTTATGGCTGCCTGAGCGAATGGGCACGACTTCTGGGCAATGAGGTGGCCGCCAATTTGATCGAGGAGATTCTGGACGAAGAAAAGGCGGCAGACGCCACCTTGAACGACCTGGCGAGATCGAAAAACCAGGAAGCGCTGATCACCCAAATTGCCGCCTGATTTTATGATCGCCACCTCCATACCCTTGTTTGCCGCCGCTGGCTACTCCCTGATTTACCTCCTTTTGGGGGGTGGTTTCGGCGGAGCGTTCCTCATCTTCATCATCGCAAAAATGTTGGGCAAATAGGCCTCCGCGACAGATCGCATTAAACAAACAAAACAAAACTACAACTGTGAATAAAACATGAAAAAAAACTCACCAAACATCCAGGTCCTGGGATTGATCGCTTGTTTCTGCACCTTGCCTTTGGCCACGCTGGTGACCGGCTGTGCCGGGGATCGCTATCACCAGAGCACCGGCGAGTCGATCGATGATCATGGCATCACCCTCCGGGTCAAAAGCGCGCTATCGCATGATACTCAATTCAAATATGAAGGCGTGAATGTGGACACCTTCAAAGGTACCGTCCAGTTAAGCGGTTTTGTTGACAACAGCGACCAGAAGGGCCGGGCGGCTGACCTCGCCAAGCAAGTCGAAGGGGTCAAGGACGTCAAAAACAACATCACGGTAAAACAATAAATTCGACGGGAGGGGATGGAAATTCTCCATCCTCTTTCTCGAATCCTTTTCGAAAACAATGGACAGATCATGTCACTGATCTCCCTCATCCTGACTTTGATCGTAATTGGCGTGCTGCTCTGGCTGGTCAACACCTACATTCCGATGGACAGCAAAATCAAAGGCATCCTGAACGCGGTCGTGGTTATATGTGTGATCGTCTGGCTCTTGTATGCTTTCGGGATCATCAGCCACGCCGGCGACATTCAAGTTCCACAAGTCCATTGATCGGAGGGAAACATCTCCAAACAAACTGTGCAATTGAACTTCAGTTAAGAAAGGAAACCTATGTCGGTCAAATTATTCACATCAAAAACGGCGGGACTGCCGGTGCCGCCCGGGTCGGGACGCAACCTCCGGGGATGCCTGATGTCGTCCGCGCTTTTTTTGCTCCTGCTCGGGCTTCTGCCCGCCGGCGCCACGGCGCTCTTTCCCACCAACTATATCGCCACGCCGGGGAGTGGAATGGCCCAGGGCGGATTCTTCAATTACTTCGACGACACCGGCCGGCAACTGTCTGACGGGCAGTACGGAGCCAATAGCTGGTCGGCCGATCTTGGCAACGGCGCCGCCTATGAATGGGTGGGCTGGAAGGGAACCGATCCCACGATGACGTTCAATTTTTCCGGGCCGGTCACCGTCAGCCGGGTCGGGATTGATTTTAACCGGACCGAATCCGACATGATTTTTCTCCCTTCCAGCGTGAGCATTGACGGCATGGAATTTACCGTGATGACCAACGCAATTCCCGACAGCACCCGAGGAACGCTTTTCTTTGACGGCATCTGGAGCGGGACCAGTTTGACGATCTGCTTGAATAATTGCAGCCCGACTCAGTGGAACTTCGTCGATGAAATCACTTTCAGCAGCGCTTCGGTGCCCGAGCCGTCGATGTTCGCATTCCTGGCAGGTGGACTCGCGCTTCTGGGCTGGCGCCGGAGACTCGACTGAATCGCCGGGGGAAATTCCCAACTGAAAGCCGGCCGGGGGTGATTGGTTTTGATTGTTTCAGGAACTTCAGGATTCCTGGGAAATCAGTCCGACCCGCAATGCCAGCCGCACCAGGCCGGGAATATCATGCACGTTCAAGCTGTCCATCAACTTCATGCGATGATACTCCACCGTTTTGGGGCTTACCTTCAGAATGTCGGCAATTTCCTTGGTATTCTGGCCTTCGGCGACGAGTTGGAGAATCTCGCGCTGCCGGCTGGTCAATTGTTCGAGCGGACTTTTGCGGTCAGCAATTCCTTGCAGGTGGAACTTCTTGACCAATTGCGTGGAAATTTCCCGGCTGAGATAAATGTCTCCCTCGACCACCCGTTGCAGGGCGGTTTCCAGTTCGGCCGTTGCCGATTTTTTTAGCAGGTAACCGGCCGCGCCCGATTTTAGTGCCCGCCAGACATATTCTTCACTGTTGTGCATGGATAGAATGATGACCCGCACGTCCGGAAATTCCCGGGTCATGCGGTCCAACGCTTCCAGCCCATTGAGCCCGGGCATGGCAATATCCATCAAAACAACATCCGGCTGTTGCATTGTGACCAGGCTCAGCACCCCGCGACCGTCGTCGGCTTCGCCCACCACTTCCATCCCCGGCAATTTTTCCAGCAAGGCGCGAACGCCCGCCCGCATGAGTGTGTGATCATCGGCCAGCAGGACGCGGATCGGTTTGATCAGCGGGTTCATGCAGGTATTGAGGTTCGCCATTTCAGGGGAAACCAGGCGTGAACTTGAGTGCCGCGTCCCCGAATGGAGTTGAATTCCAACCGGCCGCCTGCGAGCGACGCGCGTTCCTCCATGCCCAGCAGGCCCAAACTCGCGCCCCGCACAGCCTTTTCCCGGGTGGCAGCCACGTCAAATCCGATCCCATCGTCGCAGACACACAGGTGCAGCTGCCCGTCTTCCCGGCGCAATTCGACCGTCACCGTCTTTGCCCGGGCGTGCCGTGCCACATTGGTCAGGGCCTCCTGTGCCACGCGGAAACATGCGGTTTCAATCACCGGGTCCAGGCGTTGGTCCAGCGGGTCCGCCTGGAACCCGATTTTCAATTCGAGTCGCGCCGCCTGCCGTTCGGTGTACCAGTGCAAGGCCGGTTGCAATCCCAAATCATCGAGGATGGACGGACGCAAATTCAACGAGATGTCCTGCACCTGTTCGAGCACGTGCTCGACCACTTTGAGCAGCTCGGCGAGCCGCGAGGTCAGGCCGTTGGCGTTGGGCGAGGTCAGCATCGCTTGCAGGTTCAATTGCATGACGGTGAGGGCCTGGCCAATTTCGTCATGAAGTTCGCGGGCAATATGCCAGCGTTCGGTCTCCTGCACCTCCACCAGCCGGCGGGAGAGCACTTGAAGTTTGCGGCTGTAGGCCTCGCTCTTTTCCGCGACCTGTTTCGGCTCGGTAATGTCCCGGATCACGCCGGCAAGCTGGTCCACCTTGCCTGCCTTGTTGGGCAACGGTGTCACTGTCACTGCTCCCACCCGTATGCCGGCGGGATAGCTGGCGCTTTCCTCCCAGCTGACGGTTTTTTGCCCCCGAATCGCCGCGTGATATTTTTTTCTGGCCAGGGCCAGGGAGGTTCCCGGCAAGACTTCATCGATTTGTTTGCCCACGACCTGTTCTTCGCTAAGGCCGGTCATATTCAGAAAGGACGTGTTGACACAGAGGAACCGGTAGCTTTCGTCGGCTTCGATCTGCAGGAGGAATATGCCATCGGAAACACTCTGGATGAGCACAGTGAGATAATGCTGCTGGACGGCGATCCGCTTCAACAGATAGGAGGCGAAGGCGAAGTAACCTGCGCCGGTAACAAGCATGAGCACCAATCCTTTCAGTAACTCCAGTTTGTGCAATTGTTCAATCGACCAGGATTCATGGGCGATCACACGACCCAACAGAACGATGTATGCGCCGCAAAGGAGCATGTATCCCAGCGCCAGGCACAACGCAGCCCCAACCGGATGGGCGGCTATGCGCAAAAGATAGGCCGGCGAGCCTGCCATTGCCGCGATGAACTTGGCGGCCCCGTTGGCGCTTTGGCTGGGCAAACCAGAGGCGGCGGCGATGTTCCTGGTCAATGGGGCGGGCATAGAATTTTAATTGTGCGTATTCCTATAAGCTGGCCGTGTGCCGCCGTCCCTTTCATGCGTTTTTTCCGATTTCTCCGTTTCCAGACTTGGATATTCAGTGATTCAACGGGACTGGGAGGCTGCCAAAGGATGCAACTTGCAAATGGATGGAATTGCCCCGCATGCAGTTTGCAACCCTCCGGACAGTCAGATTTTCGCCGGGGGTCAGTTTTGAAACGAGCCTCCTTGGAGCCTCCTTGCAGCATTCAGCCGATGTTCACGTCACTCCGGCGATGGCGGCCGGGGTTCCGGGATCGGTGCCTTCGATTCAAGAGATCGTGAAGCCTTTGGATTAATCGAATCCTCCAGGACACGTATTCGTGCCGCCTGCAACTGAATCAGCGCTTTGAGCCATTTGTTTTCCTCCCGGAGCCCCTCCATGGTTCTGAGGCCCTTCTCCGAATGATCTTCTTTGTGCGCAGACATGCAAATAGAAGAACCTAACCGAAGAACCGGTATTGCCAATTGGACAATTATCGCATCAGCCCTAGGGAAAATGCCGATGGGATTTTAAGGCGCAGCACTGACAGAATCTAGCTGTTTGCGGAGCCGCGTGACGGGATTTGCAGAACGCATAGCCACGGGCGTACCCGGCAGCAATGTGCACGATTTCAAAAAATGGAACATGTCGGATTCCGTGAAAATCGCCACCCGGATAGTATGGCCTTCGTCAAGCTAAACAGACATGTCTGCAATGAAAACAAATTCAGATGTCCAAAAAATTCAGGCCAAGAAATCATTGCTTTGCAAGGCATACAACCAACCGCCTGTGCTGACGGCATTGGAAGCGCAGGAAACACAGGGAACCATGGGCTTCAGGCCACGGAACGTGCCCGGCGGCAGGAGAGGTAAAATTTGGAGCGATCTCGTAACCCGGAGCTTGAACCGGCGGACTTTTATGAAGCTGATGGTCACCATCACCGTCGTCACGGGAGTGGGTGGGAGTCGCCTCTGGGCAGCCGGAAAAAATTCCGGCCGGATGCTTTATCGCACCCTGGGAAACACGGGACAGGAAGCGTCCGACCCTCGCCTCCAATTAATTCGCCTGTATTTACAGGGTTTTGTTGGGGTTTGTGGCAAATCTTCAATGAACGATCGGCCCTACGGAGAGTGCAGGCGGTAATAATTATTGCCCGGCGTGATTCCATTGGTGACGTAATTGAATCCATTCACCGTCACTGGAGTCACAGGAACGGTTCCCCACCCGCTGCCGCTGGCCAGATTGCTGTTGTTCTCGAGCCGGTAACCCGTCGCCGCAGCGGACCAGTAAAGGACGGCATTGGCTCCTGATTTCAGGATGAAGAGCGTGGGTGCGCCGGGGCTTTGAACGGCGTATAACGCCCAGAAGCCGCCCGTCAACGAATAGGAACCACCGGCCAGGGGACCGCCGGCATCGGGCTGGCCGATGGTGCCGCTCAGACGGTATTGACCGTTGGTGCTGATGCCACCGCCGCCGGCGACTTTGTACCAGTCAATGGAATAACTTTGGGCACGAAGGCTGGAGACAATCATGAGGAACGCCAACGCCGCGCAGATGCTCCGCAAGCTACTGACGTGCGCCAGGCTGTCGCACGCCGGAACGCGTTGCGCTGATTGTCCGTCATCTTTCAATTTCAATATTTTTGTTTTCATAGCTTTCCAGTTTAAATTTTTGCTTAAAACGCCTGGAAGGTTCCGACGGAGCTGATGGGCAGGAACTGGCCGTTGCCAACGTATTGCAATTCGATTGCCGCATTTTGGTTCCCCAGCAAATAGCCCGCCGTGCCGGGAGTCGTGCTCGGGCCGACGAAGAGGACTGCGGTGTAAATTTGATCACCATAAGCCGCAGCAACGACTTTGGTGCCATCTGATGAGGACGCGACGGAATACCAACTCCGACCACCGCTGTTCTGCGCCGTCCATGTCACACCGGAATCGGTCGAATTGTAGATTTGATCACCACTAACTCCCGCGACGAGTTTGGTTCCGTCGGCCGACGAAGCTAAGGAATACCACTGCCGATTGTTGTCGCGCGGCGTCCATGTCACACCGGAATCGGTCGACGTGTAAATTTGACCTCCTTGCACTCCCGCGACAAGTTTGGCTCCATTTGACGAGGAGGCAACAGAATACCAGGCCCGGTTGCTGTCGCGTGGCGTCCACGTCACGCCCGAATCGGTCGACGTGTAAATTTGACCGCCAAAGGCCGCCGCGACGAGCTTGACACCATCCGACGAGGAGGCCACGGAATACCAACCCAGGAAGGCGCTGTTCTGCGGCGTCCACGTCCCACCGGAATCGGCTGAGGTGTAAATTTGGCCGCCATCGACCCCCGCGACAAGCCTGGTTCCATCCGATGAGGAAGCGACGCATCGCCAATTGCGGCTGCTGTCGTGCGGCGTCCAAGTCACGCCTGAATCGGTTGAGGTGTAAATTTGGCCGCCGTCGACCCCCGCAACGAGTTTGGTGCCATCCGATGATGAGGCGACGGAATACCAATTCCTGTTGCTGTCGCGCGCCGTCCATGTCGTGCCCGAATTGGTCGAGGTGTAAATTTGACCACCGATGATTCCTCCGACAATCCCCGCGACAAGTTTGGTACCATCCGACGAAGACGCGACGGAATACCAATTTCGGTTGCTGTCGCGCGGCGTCCATGTGGATCCGATATTGCCCGGGAGGTTTCCGGTGCGCACGAACTGGCCCGCATTCTGGGCAATTTTCCAACCACCCGCTCCAATGCCGCTAACGCGCACGACATCGCCGATGCTCGGTGAGACGGGCAGCGTGACCGCCACGAGAGAATTATTCGTAAGCAAATAGCCGGTTTTCGGCTGCGCCAGCTGGCTGGTTCCAGAGACAATCTGCCACGGCAACGCGCCGTTGCCTGAAACCGTGCCGTTAATCGTCAGTCCGCTGCCGGTCAGCCGCATCAGTTCCGCGCCGTTTGTACCAGGGTCGTCCGTGGCGTCACTGTGGGTACCCCCTTGGAACCATGCAAAGCCGCCACCGGGAAAGGAACTGTCCGTCCGAAAATATAACCGGTAGCTTTGCACGCCGACGCCATATTGCGTACCCCAGAGGTTGAGCATTTGACGGGTTTGCGCGCCGAAAAAATTATTGCTGGCGAACATCGCGTCGCCATTGACGTCAAGCGTATGCGAGGGATTGCTGGTTCCGATACCGACGTTGCCGTTGGTCAGCACGGCGAAGCGTCCCCCCACGACGAACGGCGCATCGATTAAAAAGTTTCCCGCCGAGGACTGATCGAACCCGGCAGTGCTGTTCAGGTAGATCGGGCCATTGAAGAATTGTGGTTCCGTGAACATGTTCCCACCCGCGCGCAACGCCACGTTGTCCGAAAGACGGGCGTCCGCCAGGATGCCGCTCGAAATGTTGCCTGCGTCAATCGAAGTCAGGTTCGCGCCGCTCCCGGAAAAGGAACTGCCCGTGACCGTTCCAGAAAAAATGGGGCTGGACGGCAGGGCGCTGTTGGCAATCGTCCCGCTCAAATTGCCGGCCGTGTTCGCAAAAATCGCGTAGGGCACCGGCAGGAGAGGCTGGCGCGGCGTCAACCCGGCGAATGCACCCGTTCCGTTCGTTCGCACCCTGACATCCAGCCAATAATTCGTGCCCGTGAATATGCCGCCAAAATCCAGGGTGACAGAGAAAATGCCGTTGGTCACGCCGGCAGCCGTGTTGGTTTGCGCATTGCCTGCCTGATTTCCGGCAGAGCTTGCGTCGAAAATTGCAAATCTCAGATCGTAACTGCCGTTGGCCGGCGCGCCGCTGTCGTTCAACCGGCCTTGATAGGTGAACGCCGTGCCCTGGGCGTGAGCGGTTGGGAGTTGAGCGCCAAGCGTCGAGAGCACCGTCAGCAGGGCGGCCCGGTTGATGAAGTTGAGTTTGAAATTCATGGTTTAACGCCTTTCAGTTCAATTTTTGTTTAATAATGATTTGTTCCAATACGGTAAGACGCTCTTTCAACCGTGCGTTCTCCGCCTCAAGTTTTCGGATGCTGTCTTCCGCCTCCTGACTTCTGCATTCGACCTTTTGATTCAATCCCTGGATGGCCGCCAGGGCCACGCCTTCCTCGTCCACGGTGGCGATGTGTTGGTCATCGACTCCGTTCAAACCAAACGCCGCGTGGAAATCCTGCGCCACGGGCCCGATGTGTAGCGTCGCGGAATCCTGCTTGAAGTTCCAGCGGCTGATGGGCAGAGAGGCAACCCGGGCGAGCACAGCCTCGCGATCCACTGGGGCAAAGTTCTCCTTCGCGTTGCGGTCGCTTGTCTGCACCAGCGTCGTGCAGGCAATCGTGCCCGAGACCTGCAGTTTGCTGGAAGGATTGATGACGCCGATGCCGACGTTACCGTTGGTCAGGACAACGAAACGACCGCCGGGAATAAATGGCGCATCGACGGAAAAATTGCCAACGGAGGACTGGCTGAAGCCATCGGTGCTGTTCAGGCGGATCTGGCCATTCACTGACAGCACGTCTACCGTCAATCCCGCATTGCCGGTGACAAAACGCGCGCCGCCTTGAGCGCGAACGCTGAACGTATCGTTGGCCGTCGAAACGAACGCGGCATTTTGCGAGTCCGCCCAAACGAAGGCGCCTTGATGCAATGCCTGCGCTTGTTGGCCGGCGGCAAAACTGTACAGACCGCCCGCGAGGTTCTGTGCCCCACCGGGAACGGTGGCGTCATAATTTGTGGCTGCATTGCCATTGCCGCCGCCAACCGTCGCACCGTCGCGGCTCGCAATATTCGACATACCACCGCCAACGGTCGCCTCGGAGGCGTCGGCGGTGTTGTCCCCACCGCCACTCACGGTCGCGAAAAACACGCTCGCAGTATTCCCGACGCCGCCGGCCACCGTGGAACCGTAGCCA
Source organism: uncultured Bifidobacteriaceae bacterium (assembly GCA_964413165.1). GTDB lineage: Bacteria > Verrucomicrobiota > Verrucomicrobiia > Limisphaerales > UBA11358 > UBA11358. The sequence continues at coordinate 1,038 of CAYPSF010000003.1, read as the reverse complement.
GCCCAGTTATACTGACCGCCACCGACGACAGCGGCGTAATTGGCGGCGGTGTTGTTTATGCCGCCGGCGACGACGGATACATCGCCACTCGCGGTGTTGCCGGGCTGGGTCGTTTGATCGACGCCACCTCCGCCAATGAACGACCCAACACCGCTGGCCGTGTTCAGTCTACCGCCACTGATCGTTGAAGCTTTGCCGCTGGCCGTATTCTCAATTCCGCCACTGACGGTGGCAGCATCGCCGCTGGCTGTATTCTGAAAGCCGCCGCTGACGGTGCAACTCTGCAGTCCGATGGCCTGGTTGTTCCACCCGCCAGCCACGGTTCCATAACCGGAAAAGACGGTGTTGTATGCCCCGCCGCCAATCGTGCCCATATCTGCAGCCACAATGTTGGGAAAGGGAAATCCATTGATGGTGGCACCGCCACCAGTGACCGTGGCGGCGTATCCGCTGGCGGCGTTGACCGGAGAACCTCCCACGATGTCGACGACATTGGAATAGCTGGCGCCGGGACTCAGTGCGATAACCTGTAATCCGCGAAGGCCGCCGCTCTCCAGAGTGGTGGCACTGCCGGCGTAAAGGGCGTAGGGTGACGGCGCGACCGGTTGCCTCGGCGAAAGTGTGATAAAACCGCCGCCTCCGTTGGTTCGCACGCCAATTTCAATCCAACGGGCCGCCCCGGCAAACGGGCCGGCGCCAAAATCCAGTGCGACCGTGAACAGTCCATTGCTGATGGCGGTGGTAGAATTGGTGATCGGTCCGGCAACCCCGCTTCCGTTCGTCGCGGCGTCATAAATCGTAAATCGTAAATCATAAATCCCGGTGGCCGGCCTCGAACCGTCGTTCAACCGGCCCTGATAAGTAAAGGCGGTGCCTTGGGCGAAGACGGTTGAGAGTTGTGGAGCGAGGGTGGCGAGCAACAGGACGCCAAGCCTTTGGCATAGTATGAGCATGCGTCGGACGAAGCGGGGGGAAGGCCTCCTGGCTGAATCAAGCGGTGTCGTTTGCCTCTTCATATTTCAAGTCAGGGGCTTAACG
>CAYPSF010000002.1:0-71621 GCA_964413165.1 uncultured Bifidobacteriaceae bacterium | reverse complement strand
TGCGGAGCACGTCGCGCAACAGCCATTCGCTGGCGTGCGCCGGCACGCCGTCAATTTCATTGTATGCCGCCATCACACTGATGGCGCCGGATTTTTGGATGGCTTCCTTGAACGGATACAAAAATGTTTCGCGCAGCAGACGCATGGAAACATTGGTCGGTGCGCAATTCATTCCGGATTCCGGCTGGCCGTGTGCGGCAAAATGTTTCAGGGTAGCGATGATGCGCTTTTTGTCCTTGAACGATGCGTCGCCCTGAAACCCGCGCACCGAGGCGATGCCGAGCTGGGTCACCAGATACGGGTCCTCGCCGAAAGTTTCTTCAACGCGGCCCCAGCGCGGGTCCCGGGCGACATCCACGACCGGGGTGAGCGCCTGATGTGTGCCGCGAACCCGCGCCTCTTCGGCGGTCATGGCGTAGAGCGATTCAACGAGTCCGGGATTGAACGTCGCCCCCAGACCGATCGGCTGGGAAAAGCTGGTGCTGCCGATCCCGGCCTGGCCGTGCAGGCATTCCTCGTGAAACATTACCGGGATGCCGAGCCGGCTGTTTTGGAGGAAAAATTTCTGGATGGCGTTGGTCAGCTCGGCCATTTCGCGCGCGTTCTTTCCCTTGCCCGCGTCGCTGGGACGGCCGACCTGGCCGAGTCCGTGCCTTTTTTTAAAGGCGGCTTTGGCTTTCCGCAGGTCAAAGCTCCCATCGCCGTTCACCAGCGTCTCGGATTTTTTCTGCCAGACACACATCATTTGTGCGGCTTTTTCCTCCAGCGTCATGCGCGACAACAGGTCTTTGACCCGGCGGTCAGCGGGTTGCGCGGGGTTTTTGTAGATCGGCAGGTTGGCGGCGAACGGTTTTTTCATGTTACATTTTGCATAGCGGCTCGGACATGTTTGCCACGTTCTAAAATAGCGCGCAGTATTTCAATCGCAATCTTGAGCAGGAATGGACGATACTACGATTTGCATGGAGAATCCTCCATTCGGGAGGTTTCTCCACGACAAATGCCCGGCAACTAGCTGGCCGGTCAGTTTGATGCCGCCGGGCGGTTTGGTTTCCCGTTGAGGCGATGGCTTTCCGGCGGACCAAGGTAGCTGGGCTTCACGCCCCCGAGGTTCACGACGAGTTTCTGCAACACGATGCCGGGATCCACCATCCAGAATTTAAGCGTATGGGGTCCGGATTTTGTCAACGTGTGCTGCGTGCGGCTGTAGCGCGCATTGTCTTCTACCGATTTCTCCCAGTCCTGATTTCCGTTCTGGGCATTATATTCCTGGGGAACGAGCGTGACCGTTTGTGGCACCTCATCGTCAAAGGAAACCGCGTAGTGAAGTCCCCGGCCCGGAACGAAATTCAAGGTGGGGCCCGTGATGGCGACAACATCAACTTTTCCCGTGGTGAACAAATACATCTGGAATTCGAGGCAGGGGGCATCTTTCCCTGTCATGTCGCCGGGCGTGTCCACCGGCGCCTCGGCCCGCATGCCGGACAAGGTCCGGCCGTAGTCATCAATCTTGATCCAGCGATTGGCGCCGGCGTCAATTTTCCTGGTGAAGTGCTCCGGCTCGATGGAAACGTAACCCTCACCTTCCACAAAGCCTTTCAGGGAATCGCGGATGACTGTCGTGGGATTGAAGGTATTCACGTTCACAATCACGCTGGTGCCGGCGCCGTGGAGCTTGACGTTTCCGCTGGCTTTGCCTTTGGGAACTTTGTTCCAGTTGATGCTCACCTGGAGGCGTTCGTCTGTTTCGACGGGGCCTTTGGTTTCGCTGAGCGTGATCCAGGATTTGCTGGCCCTGGCGGTGAAGGCGAAGGGAGTTTTGCCCTTGTTGAACACGTCGATGTACCGCTGCTGACGGTTAAAGACGTCGAACATCGGGAGGACGGCGCGATTCGTTGCGGCGGGCCACGCCTCGTCGGAACCTTCCACGGCGATGCCCATTGCCGCCGCCTCCGGCACTTCAATCTCCGTGAGCTGGATGGCGCCCAGATTGTTTTGAGCCGGGTCGCGCCACGTGGTGTAACCGATGTGCGACTGGTCCATGAAATGGTCCCACTTGCCGCCGGCGAAGGTCTGGTTGAAGTCGTTCATCAAGTTCGTGTCGGCTTGGAACAATAGCCGGGCTTCGGCTGCGCAGTCGTTGGCGCTGGCGCGGCCCTGGCGGGTGTACAGGGCATTCTCCCCGGCGGCGAGATAGAGTGTGTTCAGCAGCCAACAGGCTTTGGTCGGGAAGAGCACGAGCTGGTAGAAGGCTGCATGCTTGTCCGCGGGCAACCGGCGGTAAATCACTTCTGCCCGGCTGGTGATGGCTTGGAAATCCCTCACGACGTTTTCGGCTTCGTGATAATTTACAAGGCTGTAGGTATCCGGCGCCAGCAACTCGGGTTTGCGGCGGCCGTTGTATTTCGTGTATTGCGCAACGATGTCGGCAATGTCTTTGGCGTGGGCCGGTCCGAATTCCCGCTCCGCCCACAGGCAGGTGAATTCGTCCAGGTTGGTGTTGGTCCATCGGTCCGGGTTCCAGGCCAGGTTCATGAAATATTCGAGGGGGAACTCGTAGCCCTTGAGGTGGCCCACGTTTACGATCCAGATCCGGTCGGCCCCGTATTGTTTCGCGAGTGACAGCTGGTCCCAGATCTTGGGAATCGGGCTGGTGTTGATCCACTGGTAGCTGCGCGGACCGCCATGATAGTCGAAATGATAATAGACTCCAGCGCCGCCGCTGCGCTGGCGTTCTTCGGCGGTCGGCAGGCGGCGGACGTTGCCCCAATTATCCTCGGCCCACAGGAGCGTCACATCATCCGGGACGCGCAAACCTTCGTTGTAGAACCCTTGAACTTCTTTGTAGAGACACCACATCTGCGGAACACTGGTGAGATTGGTGTTGAACTCTTCGGCCAGAATCTCCCGCTGTGTATTCACAATTTGTTCGGTCAAATCCCTGCCAATCGGCAGGCCGCTGTCATTTTCCGCGCGCAAGCCCAGCGTGATGATGCTCTCGTAAGGCCGGTTGCGGCGGACGCCTTCACGCCAGAATTGTTGCAGCACCGGCTGCTGGTTGGTGTTGTTGTAATTCCAGCTGCCGTACTGCCGGCCCAGGCCACGATCCCATTCTTTTTGGGCCCGGAGCATCGGTTCCTGATGCGAGGTGCCCATGACGACGCCGTATTCATCCGCGAGCCGGGGGTTTTCCGGATCATCCTCGTTGAAGGCATTGTTCCACATGGCCGGCCAGAGATAGTTGCCCTTCAGTCGCAGAATCAATTCGAACAAGCGGGTGTAAAACTGGCGGTTGTAATTGGCAACGCCCGGAGGTACGGGCGGATTGCTGTTGGTCGGGACCAGACCAAAAGTATTGGTGATCCAATTACTCAGGTCCGGCGCCTCATCGTTCAGGAAAATGCCGCGGTATTTGACCGCGGGCGGCCCCTGGAGGTATCGGCCCGGTTTCACAAAAAGCGCGTCCCGGTGTGCCGGGGTCACATCGGCCCACCAATACCACGGCGACACGCCCATCGATTCGGACAAATCGTAGATGCCATAGATGGTTCCCCGCTTGTCGCTGCCGGCGATGACCAGTCCGCTGGCGACCCCGGGCAAAGGTTCCGGCACGACCTGAATGAAAAAGGATTCCCATTTGCCGATGATCGGCGAAGCATCAATTTTGCCCTCGCGGATCAGCCGGTCGATGATCCGGCTCCGGCCGATGGTCCCGATGATGATGGCGTTGGTTGCCCGGCGGTCCGGGTCACAGCTTATTTCGGGTGTCAGGCCGGTAAGGCGGGCAACGTCCGCCCGGAGATCGCCGGCGGCGCGAAGAACCCCGGCAAAATCATTGCTGTCCACCAGCAAAGTCGCGGCGGAATACTTTTCCACCACGGGAAAGCTGCCCGGACCGGCAACCGACTCCACATACTGGATCTGGCCGAGAGCGAAGCCGTGCCGTGCAAAAAACAGCAGGCCGAAGAAAAGGAGTGAAGCAAATTTCACCGAAGGTTTCATGGGCATGTTCTGGTTTCGATGGACAATTTTCGCGCGTTCGGTGCTACGGTGGCAACATTTTCTCATCCGGGAATGGACAATACTATGTTTTTGACTGGATTTACGATTTCGTTCTTGAAATCGATGCCACGAAGAATTAGAAAACAATACACTACCGAAAGTTAACACTTAACACCGCCGGTGGTGGTCAGCGAAAAAATGAAGGTCGAGGGTGTATTAATTCATCATCCATGGTCATGAAGGCTCCATTTCACCGTTACGGGTCTCCTGTCGGGCAGACCTTTTGGCGTGGGGTGCTTGCTGCGTTGATCGGGACCAATGTTGCCTGCGCCCAGACAAAGGACATCGCCAATGGCAATTTGATCCAGTTCAGCGATAACGGCGCGTGGACGTGGTATTCAGACGAGCGCGCCATCGTTGATCCGGCGGGTGGCAAGCTGGTGGTGGGGGTGGACGCCAACGGCAGCGGCTTGGGCGGTTCGCCCCGCAATGGAGCGATTGAAGCCAGCCTGTTCGAGCTTCAGAGCGGATCGTCGAAACGGTACACAATCCTGGCCAGCGGAACGCTGGGCCCGGACGATCATAACACGCCGGGAATGATGGTCCGGCCGGACGGCAAGTATCTGGCGCAATGGACGGGTCACAACCAAAACTTTCTGAGTTATTTCAGTGTCTTTGACGGCACCAGTTGGAGCCCGTCTACAACATTCGACTGGCAAGCCCTCGGCGCCACCAGCAGCGAAATGGCCAGCTATTCGAATCCCCACTATCTGCCCGCCGAAGGCCGGACCTACACCTTCGTTCGATCCCTGGACATCAAGAGCATGAACATCCTGGTTTCGACCAACTACGGCGACACTTGGACATACTACGGAAAACTGAACCGAAGTTATCCGGGCTCCGGCTACAACCCCGGATACTACAGATTTTGTGACAATGGTCTGGATCGGATTGACTTTATCTGCACCGAATCGCATCCACGAGACACGCTCACCAGCATCTATCACGGGTACATCAGCAACGGCATGAGTTTTAAAACTGACGGAACATTGGTGGACGGCAACCTTAACGACACAAACGCACCGCTCTCGTCGGACTTCATGCTGGTGTTCTCCAATGGCACGGTGATGCCGCAGGGACAAACCAACTATCGCTGCTGGAACTCCGACGTGCAGTGGTACCCCGATGGCACCGTGGAGGCCGTCATTCATGCGCGCATTAACCAGTTCATTCACCCGCCCGGCTACCCCGACACGGAGGATCCAAATCACGCGTTCTTTTTCTGCCGCTGGAACGGCACGAATTGGATTTCGACATATCTATGCCAGGCTGGTTACAAGTTGTATTCCGCGGAGGCGGACTACGTCGGCCTTGGCGCTCTCAACCCGAATAATCCCAACACCATCTACCTGTCCACGAAGTACGATCCACGCGCGGTCACGCCCGGCGTGTTCGACACGAACCAGCCGTATTCGGCCGTGCGCGAAATCTGGAAAGGGGTCACCACCAATCACGGAGCGAGCTTTGCCTGGACACCCATTACTCAGAACTCGGTTCGTGACAATCTTCGTCCGATTGTGCCGGTGTGGGACAACAACAATACTGCCCTGCTTTGGTTTCGCGGGACTTACAATGCTGCCAACGCTGCGCAGAATTACGACTGTGCGCCAGTCGGCATGGTGGAACATCGGGCGGAGGTCGTCGGGCCGATGCATTACATGGATGCGACGGCCGGGGTCGGCGGCAACACCACGCTGACCAATGGCGGGACCCTCACCTTGAGTGCGTCAGCCAACCAGTGGCATTCTCAAGCGGGTGTCGGCAATGGCGGAACCGTCCTGAGCTCGGCCGATTCGGTGGCCGAAACGCCGCCCCTGATTACGACACAGGTGACCACCCCGGGGCCCGGCACCTACGATGTGTGGGTCGATTTTTGGGGGACCGCCACCACCAACCTCGACTGGCGGATCCTTGCGGGACTAACCCCGGGCGACATGCAGACATTCCGCTCCGAGAAATGCCAACAGGTCCAGGCCGCAAGCGAGGACACGGCCCTGGTGCTCACCAACACCACGCCGGTCAACAATTATCTCTATCAAGCGTATCTCGGGCGAGCTGTGGCTTCGGCCAGCAACACGCTCAACATCATCGTAGGTGGCAATGCCCTGCGGACGGGCAGCACCACTCTTGGCGGCAGCACCAACCGCACCTGGTATGACGGCGTCAGCTATGCGAAAGTGGAGCCGTTCCGAATCCAGAAGGTTTACCCCGGCGGGCCGTCTGCGGTTACGCTCGTATGGAATTCACCACCGCCGGAAATGTCACTGTCCACGCCAACCTATACCCTGCAAAAAGCCGCGGCTTTGAATCCTCCGATTGCGTGGACCACGGTCGCGACGGGGATAACCGCCGCGGCCAAAACATATACCACTACCAACGTTGATAATTCCGCCGGCCCAAGCGCAGCATATTATCGGGTCACCTGGCCGTAAATGCCTTGGCAGGTTTGCCGCCGGAACACGAGGTTCCAGTGCGATTTCAGGGTGGCGACCAGATGCGAAATTCGCCGCTGCAATGGAGCAGGGCCATCATGTACAGCAGACCTTCGTAATAGCGCTCGATACCGTCCGGTACCGGCAAGTTCCACAACGCTTCAACGAACTCATTCGCGCGCGGATTGGTTGCGGCCAGGCTGGCCACCGCATTCACTGCCACCAATCCCTGCGCATGCCGGTCATCCAGCGGTTGGCCATCCAACGTGAACTGGCATCCGTAATTTGACATCCCTTTGGATTCAAAAAAGGCCTGCAACCGGTCGCTGAGTTCCCGTTCCCGGGCATCTTTGCCCCACCAGGACCAGTCCACCGACCAGTTCCCCGCTGTGCGAAACGCGTCGAAACGAAAATTGACCGCGCCCCGGTTCCGGGCGTTGCTGATCACCGTTCCGTCAAAATTCGCATAGTCCGGTGTGAGCCCAGTGACCGGATGGGCCGTGCGCGGAAAGAAATCCCGGCTGGCGGCAGCGGCTGCCAGCCAGAAATCCCGGTCGGTTGCCGGGCCCCAGCGCGCCCATAATTCGTAAAATGCAGGCAGATGATAGGAAGGATCGGTGAACTGCGGACGTTCGGAACTCGGGGAGAAAACAACCATTTTATGTTCGGCATTGAACAGCGGCCCGGCCGTTGCGGTCGTTACACTGTTCGTTTCCCGCCGGGACGAAGCAATCTGACCTTTGATCAAGGCGCGATGTCGCATGTCGGCAAGCAACCGGTCGGCCTCGGCATGATAATTGTAAATACCGATGCCATTGCCCCAGCGGTTTGCGGCAAAGTAAAGGGCCATGACATAATAGGACTCGCCATCCGGCGCCACGAATTCGCTCATCACCGTGCCGTTCGTCCGCGCCTGCCACGAAAAAAATCCGTACGAGGGGTGCGTGGGCGAGTCATGATACAGGTAGGTCTTCGACCAGTTCCAGAGTGCATCGAATTCTGCCTGCCGGTTCATTTGCACCGCAATCATCATGCCGTAAGACAGGCCTTCCGTCCGCACGTCGTGGTGTTTGATGTCCGTGATGTAGGCGAGGGGACCGTTCGAATTGGACCCGGCGGCATAATAAACCGCCTGGTTGGCCGGGTTGCCGTGGAACAATTGTTGGAAGGCAGCGTTGATTTTGTTGGTTACCTCGTCGGCGGGATGTCCGCCTTCAACGAAGAGGTTGCGGTACTGGCCGGTGGCGAAGGTCCCGGAGCCGTTCGCGCTGGCGGCCTTTACAGTGTCGAGCCTGTCTGCCGGGCCGGGTTGGGTGACGGCAGGGGCCTTCAACTCGGCGTCCGGCGCCTTGGGATGGTTTGGCGCAGGCTGGGGTGTTGCGCCGAAAACCAGCAGACTCATGGATCCAACAAGCCATACGAGACCGGTTTTCAGGGCCGGCGCCTGCTTGATTGCCCGGTTGCCGACGTATTTAACTGTGCTCACGGAATTCAATAGTTTTCTCTCCTGCCTGCTCCGAGGAGGCACCCACTAAACTGCATCCTGGCAGGTCACGGAATGGACAATATTACGATTCGCATGGAGGATACTCCAATCGTTTTGCCGGGGTTGACCCCGGCTGATAGCTGGAGTTCGCCTGCGGGGAGACCACAGCAAAATCCCTGTATTAACGGGGTTTAATGGCTGAAAATTGAACCGGTTGGTAACCGTTGATAATGCTCTAACTTTAAGCTCTTAATTCTGGCATGGTTACAATGAATTTGTTCGACCCTCAAACTTTACCCTTGACAGACAGGGCTAAACTAATAAAATTCGACATACGAACTAATTCCATTTGACGGATGCCTCATGGCCATATTAGGCCTTTTTTGTGCGCAAAATTGATCTGAACAACTTTCAGGTAGCGACCAGTGAAACGGTCCGCGACATCAACAGTCGCATCATGTTGAATTTGGTGCGCAAGCACCAACCGGTTTCCCGGGCCGATTTGATGCGTTTCTCAGGGTTGCAACGCAGTACCGTGTCGGCGATTGCCGAGCAGTTGATTGCGGAACGCTGGTTGAAGGAAGGGGCGGTTGGTGATCTGCCTCGCGGGCGCAAGCCGACCTTTCTGCATTTGAACACCGAGCGGTGCGGGGTGGTGGGCGTTGATATTCAACCGGCCACAACCACCCTGGCGGTTGCCGGCATGGACAGCCAATTTCTGGCCCAGGAATCCATGTCCACGGAAAGGGACCCGGCCGAATTCATCGCCCGGTTAAGCCGCCGGGTCAAGGATTTGATGCGGGCGCATCCCAAAAACTCCTACGAAGGTATTGGCATCAGCCTGCCAGGCCGGGTAGACGCTTCGTCACAACAATTAATCTTTGCGCCCACCTTGGGTTGGAGTGATCTGGATTTAAAGACGAATTTGGAACGCGCCATTGGATTGCCGGTGGAACTGGAAAATGCCGCCAACGCCTGCGCGCTGGCCGAACTATGGTCGGGACGACACATGGATGGTGTGCGCAACCTGGTGGCCGTGACGGTGTCGGATGACATCGGTGTGGGCATGATCATGAACGGTCAGTTGGTGCGGGGCTCCAACGGCGTGGCTGGGGAATTCGGGCACGTCGCCCAGATGCCCGGCGGTCCCAAATGCCGGTGTGGCAACACGGGTTGCTGGGAGGTGCTGGCTTCCAATTCAGCTGCGGTGCGGTATTACGCTGAGTCGGCGTCGATCCGCAGAGGCGAGGTCGGGTCCAAGAGTGACATGGCCAAGCTGCCGTTTGGCGACATCTTGCGACTGGTGGAACAGAATGACGCCCGGGCCTGTAAAGCTTTGAATCAAATGGCGCATCATCTGGGCACCGGCATCGCCATGCTGGTGACCGGGCTGGCACCGGATGTATTGGTGGTGGTGGGCGAGGTGACACGGGTCTGGGACAAAGTCGGGCCGGTCGTGACCGAAGCCGTCAGGCGCTGCACCTTTACCCATGCGGCCACGCGGGTTTTGCCTACCGACCCGGAAGCGCAACCCCGGCTGCGGGGGACCATGGCGCTCGTGCTCCAGAAGCATTTTGGCGCGCCTTTGATCGCGTGAACCACCATAAACAAAACTGAAAATGAGCAATCACCGATTTTGTTCGTGTGGCGAACTAATTTTAGCCGTGCAGCGACAATGAAAACCGTTGAAATTGAAACTCCGAAACCGGCCTCTCCCAATGCTGCCGGCGGTCAGGGGGGGGCTTGCGAATCGGAAGCGGTCCGGAAGATTGAGCAAAGCATCACTTATATGCTGCGGCATCTGGATGAAACGTTACAGGTGGCCACGCTCGCGGCCCTGGCCAATGTTTCACCGTCCCATTTCTTCGCGTTGTTCAAACGTCAGGTCGGCTGTGCTCCCATTGACTACTTCATCCGCCTGCGCATGCAACATGCCTGCCGGTTGCTTGACGAGACGGCATTGAGTGTGAAGGAGGTGGCCACCAAGCTGGGCTACGACGACCCGTTCTATTTTTCACGTGTTTTCAAGTCGGTCAACCAGGTCGCACCGAGCGAATACCGGTTGCTCAAGAACGGAGCCAAGGAGGCTGTCCGGAGTTGCGGTATTACCCTGCGTTTCTCCTCCGGCCGGGGAATTCGGGCCGGCCTGGAACGCAACGGTTCCTGCCCGGATCCGGAAGTGGAGGCAAACTGTGGCCGGCAGGGCCTCGACGCTTTGAAACTGGCCGGCTGCAGAAATGGGGCGAAATACTGACCGGAATGCGAAGAATATTTAAACGCCAAACAACGAATCTATGAGCATGTACTGCAAACCGAAAAACCTGAATCAACAAAGCCTCCGGTCCCGCGGCTTTACCCTGATCGAATTGCTGGTGGTCATTGCGATCATCGCCATTCTGGCGTCGCTGCTGCTGCCGGCGTTGGCGATGGCAAAGTTCAGGGCCAAGACCACCAATTGCTCCTCAAATCTCAAAAACTGGGGTGTGGTCGTCAATCTGTATGCGGGCGATGACCCGCAGGGCCGGTTGCCGCGTCAGGATTGGGCTGGCGGCGGTGGCCAATATTGCTGGGACGTTTCGACCAACTTTATTCCCACCCTGTTTCCCTATGGGTTGACCATCCCCATGTGGTTCGATCCCGTGCGCCCGAACGAATACGATAACTTGGCCAGCTCCACTGCGATGGGGCATTACCCTGTCAGCATTGAGGAACTTAACACCTACATGTCGAGGCTGTTTAACGAATGCATCCTCCATTACAATTGGTGGGTGCAGCGCGCCTCGAGCGCGACTTCCCCGGCACCCCCCGGCACTATTTATCCACCGGACATGTATTCGGACCCGGCCAATTGGGCGAATGTCCTGGCGCTGAATCCGAAGGTAAAAAACTCGTCGATCGCCCAGTACGGCTTGCCCTCAATACCTGCCAGGAGATCCTGGAACGTTATGCCCTTCATGAGTTGCGCGTCGGCCTCGGCCGTCGGCCAGTCTGCTAATGGGATGCAGGATTCGGTCACCCATAACGCGTCCGCAAATCCGGAGGATCAATGTGCAAACCTGGCACATTTCTTCAACAATCGATTCAAGGGCGTGAGTGCGGCGTATGCCGATGGCCGCGTTGAATCCCATATTCCACGACAGATGGAGTGCGGCTATTTCCAAGGCAACATTTTTTGGTTTTACTGACCCTTTTAAGTCCTCACCGCTAAACCGAAAACCCAGATAAACAAAATGAAAACTCCAAACCCCCAAACCCTGCAAATCCCGCGCCGGGCGTCAGCCACGGCGTTGGGAGTCCAACCCTCAGCGTTTATGAAAACCAAACTCAGAAGCCTCCAACTTGCCATCCTGTTGTGCGTCATGTTCGCCACGACAGTTGTTTTTGGCCAAACGACCTTTACCTGGACCAACTCCGCCGGTGGGCAACTGGACCTTGCCACCAACTTCAACTGGAATCCCAATGGCGTGCCCAATCCTAACACCGGAGGTGGGGACACCATGCAATTCGACGGCCAATCCACCGGTCCGGTAATTGGCCGATCTAACAGCGGCCTTCAAACCGGCTCTTCCGGAAGCGCTATTGGATTGAATGTTCATCTCACGGCGAATCAAGTCAGTCCGGTAACATTTGACACTACGGTAGCCAATACTGCGTCCACGGGTATTCGATTCAACGGTATTACCGTGGATAGCGGCGCCGCGAGCTTTATTATGGGGAGTGATGCCACTACCAATGCGTTTGATACCGTTTGGGGAGGCGTGAGCGGGCAAATACAAAATTGGGTAAATAACTCGGCGAATCCGGTTATTATTACTCCCAACACGAGGTTCCGATTTGGCGGCGGCGGCAATCATACATTTTTCTTTCAAGGCACGGGAGATTTTCGCGTTACGAATGACTTGGTCACCGCCAATGCCAGCGCAATGTCCGTGGCAAAAACCGGACCCGGCACGATGATTTGGGCGGCCGGACACGGCCCCTTCAACGCGGAAAATAGCACCATACAAGGCCCGGTGATTCTTAACGGCGGCACTTTGATTCTAAAGAGTTCCACTCTGCTTCAACCTTCCATTGTCACTGGAACGCTGGCTCTCCAAAATAATGACGGCTCCATTCCGACGCTGTTGGAATACGATGCTACTGCGCAATCGGGCACAATCGGTTTAACCATTTCCGGTCCTCTGGATCTGCAGGTTAATTCCGGCACGCTTACGCTTTCATCGGCAGCCAGCACCTTTAATGGCAATGTCTTTCTTAGCGGTGGCGAATTGATCGTCGGCGGCGCTGATAACGGCACCACCGGCCCGCTCGGCAGCAGTGCCAACCCCATTTCCTTCACCGGCGGCACGCTGGGATTCAGCGCGAACAACACCTTTGATTATTCTTCGCGCTTCACCAATGCTGCGAATCAGGCGTATAGCTTTGACACGATCGGACAAAGCGTGACGTTCGCGACCGGACTCGCCAGCACCGGCGGCACGCTCACCAAATCCGGGCCTGGCAACCTCACGCTTTCGGGCGCGAGTTCTTACAGTGGGGCGACCACCGTCAGCGGGGGCAAACTGGTGTTTGTCGGCTCAAAGACCGGCTCGGGCAACATCACTGTGGCGGCCGGCGCAACCGTTGGGGTTACCGATACGGGCACGCAAGTAACGCCCGGAACGCTCACCACCGGCGACGGCTCGACGACGGAATTCAATAACATCAACAGCACGGCCACCGCGCCGCTCGCGGCGAGCACGCTGACCGCCCCCGGCACGCTCTTCGTCAACGTGAACAGCGGCACGTTCACCGTTGGGCAAAGCTATCCGCTGTTCGCCTGGATCAGCGGCTCGGCGCCGACCGTCAGCCTGGATACCTTGATTGGCGCGGCTGGCAATCTCTCGATCAGTGCCAACACGGTCAGACTGAACATCACCGGCCTGGCCTATACCTGGACCGGCGCGACCGATGGCAATTGGAACACGACTTCGACGGACTGGAAGGTCGGCGCCACCCCGGGGCCGTTCGTCAATGGCGGCGCGGCTTTGTTCGATGACTCGGCCACCGCCAACCTGAGTGTGACCGTTGCCACGGCTGTCTCGCCGGGAGGTGTTACCGTCAATACCAGCACGAACGTTTACACCATCACCTCCAGCGGCGCGAATAACATCGGCGGCAGCGGCGGCCTGACCAAGAACGGCAACGTCATGCTGACGCTGGCCGGCGGCGCCAACACTTATACCGGCGTCACGAAATTCAATGCTGGTATCGTGAGCGTCAGCGCGCTGGCTAACGGCGGTTCCGCCAGTGACATTGGGGCTGCAAGCAGCAGCGTGACCAATCTGGTCTTCAATGGCGGCACGTTGCAATACACCGGTCCGGCGGCGTCCATTGACCGCCTCTTTGCGGTTCGCACCGGCGGCGGAACGATTGACTCCTCCAGTACCCCCGGTACCGGCGGATTGAACTTGAATAACACGGGCTCCGTGGGCCTGGTCGGAACCGGCGCGCGGGTGCTGACGCTGACCGGCCTCAACACGGACACCAACTTACTCGCGGCTTCGCTCGGTAACAACGGCGGCGCAACGATACTGACGAAGAGCGGCGCTGGCTTGTGGGTTTTGACCGGCACCAATACGTATTCGGGCGTGACTACGATTGCCAACGGAACGCTGCAAATCGGCAACGGCGGCACCAGCGGCACTCTCGGCAGTGGCGCCGTCACCGACAACGGCAGCCTGATCTTCAATCGCTCCGACGCCCTGACCAACAGCAGTGTCATCAGCGGCACCGGCTCCGTCTCTGTCAACGGCCCCGGCACAATTGTCCTGGCCGCAAATGAAACCTATACGGGTGGCTCGACCATCAACGCGGGCACGTTGCAGGTTGGCACTGGTGGCGCCGTTGGTGCTATGCCCGACCGCGGGATAGTCGATAACGGCCTGCTCGTTTTCAACAGCACGGCTCCGACTGTTTTGTCCAGCTTCAATTCCATTATCAGCGGCACGGGAAACGTGATTGTGCATGCGGGTTTTGTAAAAGCTTACGGCCAGCCGGGGAACACCTATACGGGTTGGACGCAAATAGATCCGGGCGCCACGTTCCAGTTTGTTGATGGCAATCAAGGTGCGTCAACCAGCCCAGTTATCACCAACAACGGCACGCTCTTCTTCACCGGTCAGGAGTTTTCCCCCGCCGCCCGCGGTTGCAGCAACAACATTGTCGGAACCGGCCGGGTGTTGAAAGACAACAACAACGCCAATCCCGGTTGGATCGTGATCGCCGGCACAAATAACACTTATACCGGCGGCACGTTCATCGCCGGCGGCGCAATTCAACTCGGCGACGGTATCAATGTCGGCGCTGGCACGATTGTTGGCAACGTAGTGTTTACCAACACCGCCACGGCCAATCTCCTGGCCCGAACCCTCATATTCAATTATGCGGATAGCAGCGTCACGTTCCCGGGCTCAATCACCAGTGTGGTAACTGACTCGCCGGGGTTCAACTCGGGTGCCTTGCTGGTGCTCACGAACAAGGTAATCCTTACCGGCAATAACAGTTATCCGGGCAGCACGACCATCAGCAACAGCACGTCGACGCTGCAAGTTGGCAACGGCGGTACGAGCGGCTCCATCGGCAGCGGTGGCGTCGTGAACGAGGGCACGCTCATCTTCAACCGCTCGGACAGCGTGACGCTGGCCAACGTTATCAGCGGCGGGGTGACCCAGGGTTCAGTCGTGCAAGCCGGTTCTGGCACCTTGACGCTTACCGCGCCCTACAGCACTAATCTGACCACCGGTTCCATCACGGTCAGCAACGGTACGCTGGTGCTCACCGCGGCGGCCGGCGACGTGAACGTGAAAGGCGGCACTCTGGCTGCGGTCTCTCCCAGCGCGGTCGGCACATTGATCGTGTCGAACAACCTGAATATTTCATCGGGAACTGTTTTGGCTGTCCTGAACAAGTCGCTGTCGCCCCAGTCGAACAGCGTTTACTCGGTCACCAACGGCATCAACTATACCGGAGGCAGTTTGCAGGTGGTCAATGTCGGCCCGGCCCTGGCGGTCGGAGACAAGTTCACCATCTTCAGCAAGCCGGTCACCGGCGGTGCTGGCGTGGTGATTGTTCCGCCGGCGGGCGTCACCTTCGCCAACAACCTGGCTGCGGACGGGTCAATCACGGTGTCCACCATCCCGGCAGTGTCACCGGTAATTACCGTGACGCATCCGGCCGGGCAGGTGGTGCTGTCGTGGCCGATCGGTTCGTTGGGCATGCATGTGCAAGTCCAGACGAATACGCTGGCGGCCGGTTTGAAGACCAATTGGGTCACCATCCCGGGAACCGACCTCGCGAATGGTTACACGAACACAATCAATCCGACCAACGGGGCCGTGTTCTATCGCTTGGCGCCGTAATAAAGTTGAATTGACACGAATAAATTGAAGTAGCAAGTGAGTGGGTGGTGTGCGAACACCACCCACTCACGCTTTCCATTGTTTAAGTTGACCGAACCGCCGGTGGTTATCGCCTGTGAAAACACGATCCATTGGAACGGCAAGCGCTGTTAATCACATTCCGCGCCTGACGCCAGTTACAGCGATGGAAATCCAATCCTTGCTGCTTGTGAAAACCAAACTCACCATCGTTTTGTGCAGCGCCCTTGCCGCGCTGGCGTTCTTTGGTCAGACGACCTTTACCTGGACCAACTCCATGGGCGGGCAACTGGACCTCGCCGCCGCCACCAATTGGAACCCCAATGGCGTGCCTCTTCCTAACCACGGAGGCGGGGACACCATGCTATTCGACGGCCAATCCATCGGTCCGGTAATTGGCCGATCTAACAGCGGCCTTCAAACAGGATCTTCTGCAGCCGGTGTTGGACTGGTTGTTCATCTCACGGCGCATCAAGTCAGTCCAGTGACCTTTGACACTACGGTAGCCAATACTGCGTCCTCGGGTATTCGATTCAAAAGTATCATCATGGATAGCGGTGCCGCGAGCTTTCAACTGGGGAGTGACAGCATGACCAATTCGCTTGAGGCCATTTGGGGAGGAGCGGGTGGAGAGATAGCAAATTTTGTAAACAATTCAGTGAATCCGATGATTTTTACTCCGAACTTGAGGGTGCGATTTGGCGGCGGCGGCAATCATACTTTTTTCTTTCAAGGCACGGGAGATTTTCACATTACCAATGACCTGATTGGCGCGGGTGGCATCCAGACGTCCATAGCAAAATCAGGACCCGGCACAATGATTTGGACGACCGGACGCAACCCATTTTCCGGGGGAATTGGCAGCAGCAGCATACAAGGCCCGGTGATTCTTAACGGCGGCACCTTGATTCTCAGGAGTTCCACTCTGCTTCAATCTTCCATTGTCACTGCGCCGCTGACTCTCCAAAATAATGACGGCTCCATTCCGGCCCTGTTGGAATGGGATGCTCCTTCGTCGGGCACAATCGGTTTGGCCATTGGCGGTTTCCCCGGTACTCTGGATCTGCAGGTTAATGCCGGCACGCTTACGCTTTCATCGGCCGCCAGCAGCTTCATCGGCAATGTCCTTCTTAGCGGCGGCGAAGTGATCGCCGGCGGCGCTGATAACGGCTTCACCGGCCCGCTCGGCAGCAGTGCCAACCCCATTTCCTTCACCGGCGGCACGCTGGGATTCAGCACAAACAACATCTTCGATTACTCGTCGCGCTTCGACCCGTCGCCCAATCAAGCGTATAGTTTTGACACCGCCGGCCAAAACGTGACGTTCGCGTCCGCACTGACCAGCAGCGGCGGCACGCTCACCAAACTCGGTTCCGGCACGCTCACGCTTGCCGGCACGAACACTTATACCGGTCCGACCACGGTCAGCAACGGTGCGTTGGTGGTCGGCTTGGTCGGCGGCGACATGAACGTGAGCGGCGGCACTCTTGCTCCAGCGGCTGCCGGAGCGATCGGCACGTTGACCGTCGCGAGCAATATGAACATGACATCAGGAACCGTTTTGGTTTCGTTGAACAAGACGTTATCGCCGTCAAACAGCACTTTTACGGTTGCCGGCGATGTCAACAATGCCGGCGGCACCTTGAAGTTGCTTAATGTCGGCCCGGCCTTGGCGCCCGGAGACAAATTCATCGTCTTCAGCCAGCCGGTCACCGGTGGTGCTGCCATGACGATTGTTTTGCCGGGTGTCACCTTCGCAAATAATCTGGCTGTGGACGGATCGATCACAGTGTCTGGCTTCGCGCCGTCGCCAGCCATCAGTGCGACGAGTTCGGGCGGACAGTTGGTCCTGTCGTGGCCGGACACTTGGACGGGCCTGCATTTACAAAGCCAGACCAATCCAGCGGCGATCGGTCTGAGCACCAGTTGGGTCACGATTGCGGGAACCGACGGCGCCAATGGTTATACGAACACACTGAATGTGATCAACGGGTCCGTGTTCTATCGTCTGGCGCCGTAATAAAGCCGGGCTAACGAAGATAAAAATATCCTGTTCCGTGCCGTGGGAAGCTTCACGAAAAACGCGAAGTGGATCACCGTCGCAATCGGTGTGGCATGAAATACAACTTATGAAAACCAAACTCACAATCCTCAAATTCACCGTCATTTTGTGCGTTGCCTTCGCAACGATGGCTGTCTATGGCCAGACGACCTATACCTGGACTAACTCCATGGGTGGGCAGCTGGACCTCGCCGGCACCACCAATTGGAACCCCAATGGCGTGCCAGATCCTAACAACGGAGGCGGGGACACCATGCTGTTCGACGGTCAATCCACCGGTCCGGTCATTGGCCGATCTAACGGCAGCGGTCAAGTAGGCCATTCTTCACCCGGTATTGGACTGGTTGTTCATCTTACGGCCAATCAAGTCGATCCGGTGACCTTTGACACGACGGTGGCAAATACGGCGTCCGCGGGTATTCGATTCAACAGTATTACCATGGATAGCGGCGCCGCGAGCTTTCAACTGGGGAGTGACAGCATGACCAATTCGCTTGATACCCTTTGGGGAGGAGCGAGTGGAGAGACAGCAAATTTTATAAACAATTCAGTGAATCCGATGATTATCACACCAAACACGAGGTGGCGATTTGGCGGCGGCGGCACTCACACATTCTTCTTTCAAGGCACGGGAGATTTTCACATTACTAATGACCTACTCACTGCGGCTGGCAGCCCGACGGTCGTGGCAAAATCGGGACCCGGCACGATGATTTGGGCGTCCGGAAAAAACCCCTTCTCCGCGGAAAATAGCAGCATAGCAGGCCCGGTGACGCTCAACGGCGGCACCCTGATTCTCAAGAGTTCCAATCTGCTTGCCTTTGTCACTGGAACGCAGACCCTCCAAAACAATGACGGCTCCATTCCTACCCGGTTGGAATGGGATGCTGCTGCGCAATCGGGCACCCTCGCTTTGGCCATTGGCGGTAGTCCTGGTACTCTGGACCTGCAGGTGAATGCCGGCACGCTTAAGCTTTCATCGGCCGCCAGCAGCTTCACCGGCAATGTCTTTCTTAGCGGCGGCGAACTGATCGCCGGCGGCGCGGATAACGGCAGCACCGGCCCGCTCGGCTCCGGCGTCAACCCCATCTCCTTCACCGGCGGTACGCTGGGATTCAGCACAAACAACGTCTTCGATTACTCTCCGCGCTTCAGCACGGCGGCGGGTCAGGCGTACCGCATTGACACGGCCGGCCAAAACGTGACGTTCGCGTCCGCACTGACCAGCAGCGGCGGTACCCTGAACAAAGTCGGTCCGGGCATCCTCACGCTTTCGGGTGCGAGCGCTTACAGCGGGGCGACGACCATCAGCGGCGGCAAAGTGTGGTTTCAAGGCACCAAGACCGGCTCGGGCGACATCAGTGTGTCGCCCGGCGCGACCGTTGCGGTCACGGACACGGGCACGCAAGTAACGCCCGGAACGCTCACCACCGGTGACGGCTCGATGACGGAATTCTATAACATCAACAGCACGGCCACCGCGCCGCTCTGGGCGGGCACGCTGACCGCCCCTGGCACGCTCTTCGTCAACGTGAACAGTGGCACATTAACCCCCGGACAAAGCTATCCGTTGTTTCACTGGACCACCGGTTCGCCGCCAACCGTCAGCCTGGATAGTTTGATTGGCGGAGGTGGCTATCTCTCGATCCTTACCAACACGGTCAGACTGAACATCACCGGGCTGGCCTATACCTGGACCGGCGCGACCGATGGCAATTGGAACACGACTTCGACGGACTGGAAGGTCGGCGCCACGCCGGGGCCGTTCGTCAATGGCGGCGCGGCGTTGTTTGACGACACGACCACCGCAAACTTGAGCGTGACGGTCGCCGCGGCCATCATACCGGGAGGCGTTACCGTCAACAACACCACCAACGTGTACAGCATCGCTTCCAGCGGCGCGAACAACATCGGCGGTACGGGCGGTTTGACCAAGAGCGGCAATAACACACTGACCCTGTCCGGCGGCGCCAACACTTACACCGGCGTCACGAAGTTCAATGCCGGTATCGTGAGCGTCAGCGCATTGGCCAACGGCGGTACTGCCAGTGACATTGGGGCGGCAAGCAGCAGCGCGACAAATCTGGTCTTCAACGGCGGCACGTTGCAATACACCGGTCCGGCGGCCAGCATCGACCGCCTCTTCACGGTGCGCACCGGCGGCGGCACGATTGACGCCTCCGGCGCCCCCGGTACCGGCCGATTGGACTTGAACAACACCGGCTCTGTGGGCCTGGTCGGAACCGGCGCGCGCGTGCTGACTCTGACCGGCACCAGCACGGACACCAACCTGCTCGAGGCCTCGCTCGGAGACAACGGCGGCACAACGATCCTGACGAAGAACGGCACCGGCTGGTGGGCTTTGACCGGCGCCAATACGTACTCAGGCGTGACGACGATTGCCAACGGAACGCTGCAAATCGGTAACGGCGGCACCAGTGGCACGCTCGGCAGCGGCGGCGTCACCGACAACGGCAGCCTGATCTTCAATCGCTCCAACACCACGACCAACAGCGGTGTCATCAGCGGCACCGGCTCCCTCACCGTCAACGGCCCCGGCACGATTATCCTGGCCGCCAATGAAACCTATACTGGTGGCTCGACCATCAACGCGGGCATGTTGCAGGTCGGCAATGGCGGTGCCGCCGGTTCTTTGGCCGACCGCGCGATCGTCAATTACAGCCTGCTGGTCTTCAACAGCACGGCTCCGACGGTGTTGTCGTCCTACAATTCCATCATCAGCGGCACGGGAAATGTGATTGTGCATGCGGGTGTGGTGAAGGCCTACGCCGGGCCGGGGAACACCTATGCGGGTTGGACGCAAATAGATCCGGAGGCCACGTTCCAGTTTATTGATGGCAACCAAGGCGCGTCAGCCAGCAGTGCGATCACCAACAACGGCACGCTCCTCTTTACCGCTCAAGAGTTCTCCCCCGCAGCCCGCGGTTACAGCAACAGCATTGTCGGCACCGGCCGGGTGTTGAAGGATAACCTCAACCCTAACCCCGGTTGGATCGTGCTCGCCGGCACAAACACTTATACCGGCGGCACGTTCATTGCCGGCGGTGCCATTCAACTCGGTGACGGCATCAATCCCGGCGCCGGCACCATTGTTGGCAATGTCGTGTTTACCAACACTGCGGGTGCCAATTTCCTCACCCGAACACTCATTTTCATGCATGCGGAGAGCAGCTACTTGTTCACCAACCGAATCACCAGTATGGTCACTGACTCGTCGGCGGCAAACTCGGGTGCCTTGACGGTGCTGACGAACAAGGTAATCGTTACCGCCAATAACAGTTATCCGGGCAGCACGACGATCAGCAACAACGCGACGACGCTGCAAGTTGGCAATGGCGGTACGACCGGCTCCATCGGCAGCGGTTCCATCGTGAACGAGGGCACGCTCGTGTTCGACCGCTCGGACAACGTGACGATCGCCAACGTTATCGGCGATGGGCTGACCCCGGGCGCGGTGGTGCAAAATGGCTCCGGCACGGTGACCCTGACCGGCGCGAACACTTACACCGGCCCCACCACGGTCAGCAACGGCACGCTGGTGGTCAGTGCGGCCGAGGGCGACGTGAACGTGAAAGGGGGCACTCTGGTTGCGGCCTCTGCCAGCGCGGTCGGCACGTTGATCGTGTCGAACAACCTGAACATTTCATCGGGAACTGTTTGGGCGGTCCTGAACAAGTCGTTGTCGCCGCGGTCGAACAGCGTTTTCACGGTCACCCACGCCATCAACTATACCGGCGGCACCTTGAAGTTGCTCAATGTCGGCCCGGCCCTCGCTGTCGGAGACCAGTTCACCATCTTCAGCCAGCCGGTCACCGGCGGTGCTGCCATGCTGATTATTTTGCCGGGTTTCACCTTTGTAAACAATCTGGCGCTGGACGGATCAGTCACAGTGTCTGGCATCGCGCCGTTGCCAGCCATCAGCGCGACGAGTCCGGGCGGGCAGTTGGTCCTGTCGTGGCCGGACACTTGGACGGGCCTGCATTTGCAAAGCCAGACCAATCCAGCGACGATCGGTCTGAGCACCAATTGGGTCACCATTCCGGGAACCGACGCCGCTAATGGCTATACGAACACACCGGGTACGACCAACGCCGTATTCTATCGGCTGGCACCGTTCTAGATCGGCTACAGCCGTTATCGGATATCGGTGACGGCTTTTGGCTGGTAAAATCTCTACCGGAATCCAGGGCGAAAATGCGACCCAGCAGAGGATTGTCCATGCGAAACATATTTTCATCCATTCCCTCCCACTGCTGATTCGATCAGTCTATTCGGTCACACAGGATGTAACTGACTGCGGGCATTCGCCGGGGAATTCAGGCGGGAATCGCTACCGGGAAATCGTTGAAGGTTACCAGCTTGGTAAAAAAAGGTTATTAATTGCCAATGCGGGGTTTGACCCATTATAACTGCCATTTAGATTGATTAGACAAAACTTATATCATGGAAACTGTTTTTAAGAATATCTCAAAAATTAAATTTGAAGGACCGAAATCCAAAAACCCACTGGCCTTCAAGCATTACAATCCGGCCGATCGCATCGAGGGCAAAACCCTCCGCGAACACCTGCGTTTCTCCGTCGTCTATTGGCACACATTTCGCGGCATGGGTTCCGACCCTTTCGGCGTCGGCACTGCTATCCGGCCGTGGGAAGACGGGACGAACTCGGTGGCCAATGCCCAGAATCGCGCGCGTGTGGCGTTTGAGTTCATCGAAAAACTCGGCGCGCCCTTCTATGCCTTCCACGACCGCGACATCGCGCCGGAAGGCAAGACGCTGGCGGAATCCAATAAAAATCTGGACGCCGTGGTAAAGGTGCTTAAAGAGGAACAGAAACGCACCGGCATCAAACTGCTCTGGGGCACGGCCAATCTGTTCTCCCACCCGCGCTACGTTCACGGCGCCGCCACCAGTTGCAATGCCGACGTGTTTGCCTTTGCCGCCGCCCAGGTGAAAAAGGCGCTCGAAATCACCCATGAACTCGGCGGCGCCGGCTACACATTCTGGGGTGGACGCGAAGGCTATTCCACTTTGTTGAACACCGACATGAAGCGCGAGTTGGAACATCTCGCCCGGTTCCTGCACCTGGCCGTGGATTACAAAAAGCAAATCGGTTTCAAGGGCCAGTTTTACATCGAACCGAAGCCGAAGGAGCCGACCAAGCACCAGTACGATTCCGATGCCGCCGCCTGCCTGAATTTTCTTCGCGAATACGACCTGCTGCCGCACTTCAAACTGAACGTCGAAACCAACCACGCCACGCTGGCGGGGCATTCCATGCAGCATGAACTGGAAGTCGCCGGCGCGGCCGGCGCGCTGGGTTCCATTGACGCCAATACCGGCGACGAATTGCTGGGCTGGGATACCGACCAGTTCCCCACCAGCATCTACCTCACCACTTATACGATGCTCGCCATCCTCAAATATGGCGGCTTGACCACCGGCGGCGTGAACTTCGATGCCAAGGTGCGCCGCGAAAGTTTTGAGCCCGAAGATTTGTTTCACGCGCACATCGGCGGGATGGACGCCTTCGCGCGCGGTTTGAAAATCGCCGCCGCCATCCGCCAGGACGGGCGGCTGGCGGAATTTGTGAGGGAGCGCTATGCCTCGTGGGATTCCGGCATCGGCGCGAAGATCGAGGCGGGCAAGGTGGGGCTGGCCGGACTTGAAAGCCATATGCTCAAGCAAGCCGAGCCCGCGCCGAATGCCAGCGGCCGCCAGGAATTTTTGGAGAATCTCATTAATGAATTTATTTGATCCGGCGCGTTTTTTCCGCGCGCGACGGACCCTGGCCCTCTTACTCGCCCTGGTCGGGTTGCTGCCCGCTGGCCAGGCCGCCGGGGCCGCCCAAACTTTTCAAAATCCGGTCATCCCCGGCTTTTATCCCGATCCGAGCATCTGCCGGGTCGATGATGATTATTATCTGGTGAACAGCTCGTTCGAGTTTTTTCCGGGCGTTCCCATCTTTCACAGCCGGGATCTGGTGCATTGGCAACAAATCGGATACTGCCTGACCCGCAAGAGCCAATTGAACCTGGACCACGCCCGGGCTTCCGGCGGCATTTATGCGCCGACCCTCCGTTATCACAATGGCACGTTTTACCTGATCACGACGCTCGTGGACAAAGGAGGAAATTTTTTTGTGACCGCCACCAATCCCGCCGGCCCCTGGTCGGAGCCGGTCTGGGTGGACCAGAGCGGCATGGATCCTTCCCTGTTTTTTGATGAGGACGGGACCGCTTACTACACCCGGCACGAAGGCATGGGCGATGGGTTTATCGGCCAGGCCAGAATCAATGTCCAAACCGGCAAGCTCGACGGGGAATTTAAACAGGTGTGGAAAGGGACCGGCGGCGTCTGGCCCGAGGGGCCTCACCTCTACAAAATTAACGGAAAATATTATCTCATGATCGCCGAGGGTGGCACCAGTTATCGGCACATGGTCACCGTCGCGCGCAGCGATTCTCCCTGGGGACCGTTCGTGCCGGACCCAAAAAATCCCATCCTGACTCATCGCGACCGCGCGGACAGCCCCATCCAGGCGCTCGGTCACGCGGATCTGGTGGAGACACCCGACGGTTGGTGGCTGGTGTGCCTGGGCATCCGTCCGCAAGGGGGCACGCTCCACCATCTGGGACGCGAAACGTATCTGGCTCCGGTGACCTGGTCTGCCGACGGCTGGCCGGTGGTCAATGGAAACGGCAAGCTGGAATTCACCCTGCCCGCGCCTCATCTGGCCCCACATGCGTGGAAACCGGAACCGGTTAAAGATGATTTCGACCAACCGGCCTTGGGCTTGTCCTGGAATTTTCTCCGGAATCCCTATGCCGCCGATTTCTCTCTCAGCGAACGTTCGGGCTGGTTGCGTCTCAACGGTTCGGCAGTGACCCTGAATGACCAGGATTCACCGGCATTCGTCGGCCGCCGCCAGACGGATCTGGCGTGCCGCGCTGCCATTCTGCTTTCCTTCGATCCACAGCGCGAAAACGAGGAGGCGGGGCTCGTCGTGCGCGGCAACGAGAAAAATCATTACGAAATTGGCCTCACCCGGAAAGACGGGAAACGGCAGGTCTTCTTCCGAAGAACCCTGAACGGCAAAGTCAGTGAGCCGGTTCAATATGAAGAAATTGGGGCGGGGGACTTCGTTTTGTCCGTGGCGGCCGCGCCGCTGGCCTATGAGTTTTTCTACCAATCGGGCAAAGGTCCGGCGAAAAAGCTGGGCACGGCATTGACCGGCGATTTGTCCTCGGAAAAGGTCGGCGGTTTTACCGGTGTGTTTATCGGCCTGTATGCCACCGGAAACGGCCAAAGCAGCACCCGCCCGGCGGACTTTGATTGGTTTGAATATCGCCTCGCGGAAAAATAGTCGCCTCGCCCGTCAACCGCCTTCGTTCTCGAGAGTTTTCAATCCGGCGCGCAGGTATCCCAGCGCGTAGGCCATGCCGGCGTGCCAAGGCGCGGCACAGCTCATCTGCGGAGCGTGGTCGGGAATAATCACGCCGTTGAAATGGTTCTGCTTCAAAATGCGCAGCACCCGCAGGACATCCACGTCGCCGTCGTCAATGAAGGTTTCCTTGTAGGTTGGCACCTTGCCGCGAACGTTGCGCAAATGTACATAGGCCAGCTTGTGCTGCCGGCTGTAAGCGTCCACGGCATCGTAAATGTCGCCGTCCGTCATCTCGGCCAGGGTGCCGACACAAAATTCCAGCGCATTGCGCGGGCTCGGCTTGAGGTCAATGAGCTTCTGGTAATGTGGGGGTTGGTAAACCAGCCGCGGCTGAGCCCGGACGGTCGGCAGCGGCGGGTCGTCCGGATGCGCCGCCAGGGTGACGCCGGCGGCCTCGGCCACCGGAATGATGGCGTCGAGAAAGACTTTCAGCCGTTGCCATAATTGTTCCGATGTGGCTGACGGCACAACACCCGGCGCGGCATTCCGGTCATAAACCATGTTCCACGCCATCCCACTGGGCACTGGTTTGTCGAGCGGGCCGTCCATGCCCACCGCTTCGGCCTCGCCGCGCGCAAACCGGCCCTTGATCCGGCCCGCGACACCGGCGATGGAAAAATTATAGCCGAAAATCGGAATGGCCGCCCGGCCGACGTTGCGGATGATGATTTTGAGATTCTCGAGCTGTTGCAATTTCTTCGGCCCGTCGAGCAACACATCGTGCCAATGGGCCGGGTCGAAATTTTCAATGGCTTCCAGTTCCAGCCCGGCGGCGTTGATTTCCTCTTTGATCGCGGCGAGTTCCTCATAGGTCCAGAGCTTGTCCGGATCACCCGCCAATCCCCAGCCGGCGTCGTCGCCCACCGGCTGGTCGCCCGGTTGGTTGCTGCGGGAGGAACGAAAGTAATCCACCAGATGAATGACGAGATGCGTGCAGCCGCATTGCCGGGCGAAGCGGTAATGCTCAGGGTTGAGCTGGTGGCGATAGAGTCCCAAACCGAGTTTCATGGGCCAAGCATAGGAAAGTCCGGCCGATTTGGCTACTGGAGGGATTGGCTGCCGGCCGTTTCCGGACCATTTCCGGATAAAAACCGGGGAGCGGATGGCTGGGTTCACCGGGTGGGCCGGGTGGCGCGCTGTTTTCTTTACTTGGTGTTTGCTCGGGGTAAGCTGTCGGTATATCTGGTTTGTAGAAGTCCTGTCTATGCCTTCCGAAAACACGAGCGAAATCACCCAGGTATTGCAGGCCATCCGGCGCGGGCAACATCCCGCCTCGGCGGAATTATTGCCGCTGGTTTACGATGAACTGCGCCGGCTGGCGGCCGCGCGCATGGCCCAGGAAGCGGCCGGCCAGACCCTGCAAGCCACCGCCCTGGTGCATGAAGCCTGGCTGCGCATGGTCGGCGACGGTGATCGGACATGGGAAAATCGCGCCCACTTTTTCGGCGCCGCCGCCGAGGCGATGCGGCGCATCCTGATCGAAAACGCCCGGCGCAAATCCAGGCTGAAACGGGGCGGCGGCCAGGTCCGATTGGACATCAATGAGTTGGAAATCGCCGGGGCGACTCCCGATGATAAAATCCTGCTGATGGATGAGGCCCTGGAACAGTTGGAGGCCGAGGACCCTGAGAAGGCGCGGATCGTGATTTTGAAATTTTTCGGCGGCTTGACCAATCAGGACGTGGCCCGGACCCTGGAAATTACGGAGCGCACAGTCGAGCGCCAATGGGCCTATGCGAAAGCCTGGTTGTTTCGAAAGATTCGATCCCAGGCCTGAAACCATGACCGACACGAAACAGCAGGTGGAGACATTGTTTGAGGCCGCCCGGAACCTGACCAGCCCGGTAGCCCGCCAGGCATTTCTCGATCAAGCCTGTGCCGGTGATCCCAAAGTGCGTGGCCAGGTAGAGGAATTATTGTCAGCCCAAACGGAGGCGGACAAATTTTTCGACGAGATTGCGCCATTGGCAACCGCGTCACTCGATGATTCGGAGTCCGCCGACGGTATGGCTGCCGGCAAATCCGTGCTGACCGAGGTTCCCGGCACACGCATCGACCGTTATAAATTGTTGCAGCGCATAGGTGAAGGCGGGGGCGGGGTGGTCTATATGGCGGAGCAGGAAGAGCCAGTCCGCCGTCGCGTGGCCCTCAAGATCATCAAACTGGGCATGGACACCAAAAGCGTCATCGGCCGGTTCGAGGCTGAACGGCAGGCGCTGGCGATGATGGATCATCCCAACATCGCCCGGGTGCTCGACGCGGGCGCGACGGAAACCGGCCGGCCCTATTTCGTCATGGAACTGGTGCGCGGCGTCAAAATCACCGATTACTGCGATCAGAACCAGCTCGACACCCGCGGACGGCTCGATTTGTTCATTCAAATTTGCCAGGCCATCCAGCATGCCCACCAAAAGGGCATCATTCATCGGGACATCAAACCGTCGAACATCCTGGTCACCTTGCACGATGGCGTGCCAGTGCCCAAGGTGATTGACTTCGGCATTGCCAAGGCCACCGAGGTGCAGCTGACGGACAAAACCTTCTTCACGGCCTATGAACAGATCATCGGCACGCCGGCTTACATGAGTCCCGAACAGGCGGAGATGAGCGGTCTGGACATTGACACGCGCAGTGACATTTACAGCCTGGGAGTGCTGCTTTACGAATTGCTCACGAGCCGGACCCCGTTTGATCCCAAGGAACTGGTCTCGCGTGGTTTGGATGAAATGCGGCGAACGTTGCGGGAACGGGAACCGCAGCGGCCTTCGACCATGCTCACCACGTTGCAGGGCCAGGAACTCACCAAGACGGCCGAACATCGTCACGCGGAACCGCCTAAATTGATTTCAATGTTGCGGGGGGACCTGGATTGGATTGTGATGAAAGCGCTGGAAAAGGACCGCCGGCGCCGTTACGAAACCGCCAACGGCCTGGCCATGGACATCAACCGCTATCTCAACAATGAACCGGTCGTCGCCCGTCCGCCCAGCCGGTTTTACCGGTTCCAGAAACTGGTTCGCCGGAACAAGGTCGTTTTTGCCGCCGGGGCAGCCGTGGCGGTCGCACTCATCATCGGCCTGGGGACTTCGACCTGGCTTTTCGTCGAAGAAAAAGTGGCCCGGCAACGGGCGGTCGCTGCCGAACAACAACAGGCCCGTTTGCGTCAGGAAGCGGAACAGGCCCGCGCCAACGAAGCGGAATTGCGGCGCCAGGCCGAAACCCGGGAGAAAATCACGCAGGCCCGGCTGCTGGTGATCCAGGAGAAATTTGAAGAAGCTGACCAATTGATGAATGAGATTTCCCTTACCGAGCCGACGGTGGAAGGCGCGGCCGTGCTTCGTTCGCTCGGCGAGTGGTATGCCCTGCAAAACCAGTGGCAGCTGGCGGTTGACCGTTTTACCGTTCTCCTGCAAATCGACCGGCTGGATGGCTGGGATATTTCCACCCTGGATTATCTGGAGTGCGGTCCCGTGCTGATCGAACTGGGCGACACCGCCGGCTATGAGCGCTTCCGTCAAGCTGCCGTGGCTCGCGTTGCCGACGCCGCATACCCGTTTGCGGACCGCATCATCAAAATCAGCCTGCTCCTGCCGGCGGATGAAAAGATTCTGAAGGCATTGGATCCCCTGGCGGCGGCAGCGGCAAAATCATTTGCCACGAACATCAATGTCGACAGCGACGTTTTTCTCGCCGCCTGGCGGTCAGTTTCCCTGGCCTTGATGGAGTATCGGCGGGGAAATTACTCCGAGGCGGCTGGCTGGTGCCGGCGTTGTCTGGCTTACTCGGAATACAACGCACCGCGGACGGCAACCGCCCGGGTTATCCTGGCCATGGCCTGCCACCAACTTGGACAATCCGACGAAGCCCGCTCCGAACTGGATCAAGCCCGTAAAATCATCGAAAACAGGTTGCAAGGAGGCTTGGAACGGGGGACCGGCGTGCAGGGTTTCTGGTTCGACTGGCTCTTTGCACAGGTTCTGCTGCGCGAAGCGACCGGGCTGATCGACGGTCCATGACCGCCTCCCCCTCCCCCTGATTGCTGCATTTTTACCGTATTTTCAATAAAGTGCAAAATTCCCTGTCGGGTTCAGCCATCCGATGGCGCATGTGATAGTATAAGCCATGAACAATGCCGTCCAGCCACGGGGATGAACCCCGTTGCTGTGGCTTGTTGTTGTACCGGATTATTACATGTTACGAGTCCCCAAAGTCATCCTTTTGATTGAATCTTCGCGTGTTTCAGGGCGTGCATTGCTCCGGGGGATAGCTGACTATTCGCACCATCACGGTCCTTGGTCGTTTTCCTGGGAACCGGCGGGCCTGGAGAAGGTTCAACCTCTGCTCGAAACCGGAGAAGCCGACGGGATTATTCTCCGGGATGTGGCGGGGGCGGAGGAAATCATGGCCTATGGACTGCCCACCGTGGTGGTCGGGCATCGGAAAACGGAAATCCCCGGCCTGGTCAATGTGGTGACCGATTCGGAGACCATCGGGCGCCTGGGGGCGGACCATCTGTTGGGCTGCGGTTTCAAGCATTTCGCTTTTTGCAGTTATCGGAAGACCCCGTATGAAAACACCACCTGGGCGGAGATTCGCCGGGAATTTTTCTGTAAACGGATCCAGGAAGCCGGCTTTGAAAGCCCGCCGGTTTACACCTTGTCCGCGCTGGCCAAGGATTGGTCCAAGGAATGGCGTTTGCTGGCCCGCTGGCTGGATTCGCTCCCCAAACCGGCCGGCTTGATGGCCTGCAATGACGATTGTGCGCAACGCGTGATGGAAGTCTGCAAACTGGCCGGACTGACCGTGCCGGACATGGTTGGCATCATCGGCGCCGACAACGATGAAGTCGTCTGTGGCTTGACCAATCCTCCGATGTCCAGCATTGCCATCAATTTCGAGCGGGCTGGTTATGAAGCGGCGTCCGCGCTGGATGGTCTGATGCAGGGTGCCCGGGTCGTTCCCGACCGGATCACCGCCGTGGCTTCACACGTGGTGGCGCGCCGCTCAACGGATTTCGTGGCGGCCGAAGAGCCGCATCTGGCCAAGGCGCTGC
This sequence comes from uncultured Bifidobacteriaceae bacterium, assembly GCA_964413165.1. Classification (GTDB taxonomy): domain Bacteria; phylum Verrucomicrobiota; class Verrucomicrobiia; order Limisphaerales; family UBA11358; genus UBA11358. The sequence continues at coordinate 41,640 of CAYPSF010000002.1, read as the reverse complement.
GATTTATCCGTGATCACGCGCGCCGCGGAGTTTCCGTGGATGAAATCGCCCTGTCCGTCGGCCTGTCCCGGCGCGCGCTGGAGAAGCGATTTCGCAAACAGCTGGGACGTTCCATTTTGGAAGAAGTTCGCCGGCTGCGGACCGATCAGATTGCGCGATTGCTGGTGGAGACGAATTTGCCGGTCGCGAAAATCGCCGACCTGCTGGGGTTCCCGGATACCCAGCATATCGCCCGTTACTTTCAGGCCGACAAACACCTCAGCCCGGTCGCCTATCGCAAGGCCCATGGCCGGCCAGGCGCATCATTGTGGCGTTCGCAAAATGGCGATTCTTTTCCGCGAAGTGGCGTTGTTCCCGCGGCCGCCGCGGGGCTAAAGTGAAATTAATCCAGTTTATAATTTAATCCAGTGTATAATCCAGTGTATAACAAAATGATTTTCAATCCCCAGAATCGCCTGCCCGGGTTTTCGCTTGTGCGCCAACGTCGCGCCGGGGCGTTCACCTTGATTGAATTGCTGGTGGTGATTGCCATCATTGCCATTCTGGCGGCGATCCTGTTGCCGGCACTGGCCAAAGCCAAAGACAAGGCCAAGCGTATTCAGGATGCCAGCAACCAGCGGCAATACGCGACCTCCTTGCGGATGTATGCCAACGATGCCGCGGACAATCTTCCCAATAACTATAACCCGCCCACCACTTTTACCCCGGCGAACTGGCTTTGGGATATACCTATCAAGACAGCGGACATGCTGACCGATAATGGTGCGCAACGGCACATCATGTACGACCCGATGTTCACCGATCAGGACACCGACGAATTATGGTATTTCACAAACAACCCGGCCGTCCGGGTCACCGGTTATGCCGCCACTTTTCCCGATATTGCCAATTACGCCAGCATCGGGTCCCACCTTATTATTTCCAATTTCAATTTCAGTTTCATCCAGACGAAAATCCGGATCGACAACCTGGGTGGCACCGCACAGGCGCCGCCACCGTCCGACCGTGTTTTGCTTACCTGTGCCGTCATTTCGGTGCAGAACAATGCCAATCTCAGTTCTGACAATTGGACTACGGTTAAAGGCGCTTTTAGTGAACTCCATCAAACGCCCCATCTTAGTTGGGGCCTGCCGGTGGGCAATAATGTGGCCTTTCTCGATAATCATGTTGAATGGCACCGGATCAATGTGTCTGACCCCGACATCATCATTCGCTCCCAAAACATCGCCGGAGTGTATTTCTGGTGGTGACGCTTCTGCTCGGTTCCAAAAATTAGAAAACCCAAATCCAACCTCCAACCTATGAAAAACAAAAAAATGCGAATCGCCGGGCTGGGCCTGATGCTGGCCGGCTTTTTAATTCCTGCCTCAGTGCAGGCATCATCCCTCACGCTGAATTTTACTTCCGCGGGAGGAACAGTCCTCGACACCAACGGGGTCGGGACGGGGTTCAGTCTGCGCATGCCGGGCACGGGCGCGGATATTACGGGCAACGACACCAATCTGCTGCTGAGTACGGGGGCAGGCCTCCTGCACATGCACACTTCGCCTGGCGCGGATTTCAATGGCCAGGTGGCGCTGGGTTCAGCCACGGTTGTCGGTTTCAATCTGTCATCCCTCGGTTTTACCGGGGGCAACGATTTTACTGCCACTGCCGTTTTTACCAATATTCCCGCCGACAAGTTGCCGGGGAACACCAACACGGATTTGGTGTTGCAACCGGACCAGCTTTGCCTGGTCGTGGGCACCGATCCGGCCAACATGGTGCGGGCCGGTTTTATCAACTTTGACGCGATTAATACCAATGCGGTGCGGGACAATGAAGGTTTTGGAGTATTGACGTCCGGGGGCTCGGATGCCTTTCCGCGCTTTTTCGGATTGGATGTGGGGACCGGAATGACCGTTCAAATCAAACGGATCGGCGGGGTGTGGAGCGTGACGGTCAACGGTCTGGACCGCATGCCCAATTCAGCCATTGATGGAACGGGAACACCGGAACCGCCCACGGTAATTGGCTTGGATGCCGCCTCCGACCTGTTTGTGGGAGTTGTAGCCCAGGACGTGTTTAATGACAGTCCGTGGACCGCCGACTTGAAATCTTTTTCCCTAAGCGTTTCCGGGAATTCTCCTCCCAGCATTGCGGTTCAGCCGCAAAAACAAATCATTGATCTGGACAATCCCGCATCGTTCTCTGTTACTGTCTCCGACAGCACCAAATCGCCCGTTTCTTACCAGTGGTGCACCAATAACATCCCGATCACCGGTGCAACCAATGGCACCCTGGCCATATCGGACGTGACCATTCCCGGCAATTATACCGTGGTCATTACCAATTCTCTCGGCAGCATCACCAGCAGCGTCGCCCCGCTTTATGTCATCCAGCCCAAGGGCAGCCTCGCGTTGAATTTCAGTTCGGCGGCCGGTGGCATCCAGGACAGTAATGGTGTGGGAACCGGCTTCCCGAGCCGGTTGTCCGGGACTGGCACCTCATTGCTGGCGAGCGATACCAATCTGGTCCTGGATACTGTCAATGGTTTGCTGAACATCACCACCACCAGCAGCGATTACAATGGCGGAAATGCCTTGAACGTAAACGAGAACCTGGGCGTGGAATTGGGGACCCTTGGATTCACCGGCCCGGAAGATTTGCAGGTAACCGCGCTCTTCCCGCAACCGTTCCCGCCCACGGCCAGTTTCGACCAGTTTGGCATCATCGTGGGACCGAGCTCACTGCAGCATACCCGCGCCGGCAGCATCACTTTCGCCGGCAAGGAACGTTACTCGGAAAACGTGCAAACCAACGGGGCGGGCGTGCCGTTCAACAACGGCGGCCAATATTTCGGCTTTGGTTTCAACAGCGCCATCCCCATGAACGTCGTCATCAGTCGCACCGCCGGCGTGTGGCACTACTACATCGACGGAGTTCCATGGGATGTCCTCACCCAACCGACGTGGATCAACGGCTCGCCGACCATGTTTGCGGGAGTGTTCGCCGAGGACGTGGTGAACAACGTCCACAAGACCATTGCAGTGGATAGTTTCCAGGCCAGGGTTTTTGACAGTCCCAAGGTAAAAAGCGCCATCGGTGGCGGCAACCTGACGCTGACCTGGAATGTTGCCGGTGCCAGTTTGCAATCGAACACCAGCCTGAATAATCCGGCCGGCTGGACCAACGTATCGGGCACCAGTCCTTATGTGATTCCCATGCCAACATCCGGTACCCGATTCTATCGGATTGGTTTGTAAGAACACATTGGGCAGGCTTGACCCCATCCAGCATGGGATTGAATAGACTTGGGGGCGGGAAAGTTCCCGCCCCCAATATTTTCATCGGGTGGCAACGGTTTTAGCGGGCGCTCGCTACAGTCTGGCATTGTGACCGTCGTTCAACATAACATCGCCGACATGAATACGGTAAAAAGAGACACCTCCGGTTTTACGGGCCTCAAATATTTGCTGGCCACCCTCATCGCCCAGACAGTTTTAAGCGGGGCAACCACCATCCGGTTTTCCCTTGCCCGCGGCGGGTCGAAAAGCAAATTCCGTTCGGCTTTGGGATTGCTCATCGTCGGGGGTCTGTTGGCCGCCCAGGGAAGACAGGTGGATATCCATGACCCGGCCATGGCCAAGGAGGGCGATACCTACTACCTCTTCAGTTCCGGGCCGGGAATCACCTTTTACAGTTCCAAGGACATGATCAATTGGAAGTTGGGGGGGCGCGTGTTCCCGGGCGATCCGTCCTGGGCGAGGGGAGTGGCCAGCCGTTTCAACGGCCATATTTGGGCGCCCGATATTATTCAGCATGACGGCAAATACTATTTGTATTATGCCGTGTCCTCACCGGCCCAAAACAGCTCGGCCATCGGTTTGACCATCAATAAAACGCTCAATCCTGATTCGCCCGACTATAAGTGGGAAGACCAGGGCATTGTGCTGCGCTCAATACCCGGCCGCGATCTTTGGAATGCCATCGATCCGAATGTCATCGTGGATGAAAGTGGCACGCCCTGGATGAGCTTTGGTTCCTTTTGGTCGGGCCTCAAGCTGGTCAAGCTGGACTCCAGCTGGAAAGCCGTGGCCGAACCGCAGGAATGGTACCCCCTGGCCAAAAGAGAGCGTTCGATATTCGTTGATGACAAAGTCCCGGGTCCGGCCGAGGTCGAAGGACCCTTTATTTTCAAAAAGGGTGATTACTATTATTTGTTTGTTTCCTGGGGCCTGTGCTGCCGCGGCAAGGACAGTACTTACAAAATGATGGTCGGGCGGTCCAAAGACCTGAACGGCACATACTGGGACAAGGAGGGCAGGAGCCTGGCCGCGGGTGGCGGGAGCCTGGTGCTGGCTGGCAACACCGCCTGGGCCGGGATGGGGGGGTGCAGCGCGTATACCTTTGACGGCAAAGATTACCTCGTTTTTCACGCTTATGAAACCGCGGATAACGGTCTGCAAAAATTGAAGATCGCCGAAATCAAATGGGATGAAAAACAGTGGCCGGTCATTGATGAAAAGGTTCTCGACGACTACAAAAGCGTTCTGGTGAAGTAAACCATTTCCCGACCGGATCGCCGCGTTTCCTCCGGCATGATCTAAAACCCGGAACCGAGCTGCCTCCGATCAATCGTAGAATATAATAATGAAAACTCCCAGACTTACAGTCCTTGAAAAAATCGGGTTCGGCGGCGGTGACGCGGCCGTGAACGTCGTCTGGTCGGCATTGGCGATCATCATCACATTTTTCTACACCGACGTGTTCATGCTGAAAGTCGAGCACATCGCGTTGTTGGGGCTTCTTCCCCGGCTGATTGATGCGTTTGCCGATGTCTTGATGGGCATGTACACGGACAGCCATACCACGCGCTGGGGCCGCTACCGCCCGTATTTCCTCGTCTTCGCCGTTCCGTTTGGGATCTCGATCATGCTGGTGTTCACGACGCCGGATCTGTCGTACAACGGCAAACTCATCTGGGCCTACGCGACGTATATCCTGATGATGCTCGTGTTCACCGCCATCGTGATCCCGTACATCTCCCTGCCCGGCGTGCTGACCGCCGACCCGCAGGAGCGGCTTTCGGCCAACGGATACCGGCTGTTCTTCGCCAAGGGCGCCTCGCTGGGGGTCAATATTTTTGTTCCGATCTTTGCGGCCAGCTATGCGGACAAATGGGGGCAGGCGCACCTCGCGAAGGGCTACCAGATTGCGATGGCGGTGATGGCGGTCGTGGCCACGCTGCTGTTCATCTTCTGTTTCTTCACGACGACCGAACGGGTGGTGCATAAGAATGACCGGAAGCCGGTATGGGACCAGATTGTCCTGCTCACCCAGAACAGCCAGTGGATGGTTCTGGCCTGGGTTTGCGTGATTGGTACGATCGGTTACGTGCTCCGCGGCTCGGTGACATTTCACTACGCAAAATATTACCTCGGCGGCGGAGCGAAGATGCTGTCCGCATTCGGCACCGTCGGCATCGTCGGCAACATCCTCGCCATGGTCGCTTCCACGTGGATCACAAAGAAGTTCTGCAAGATTCAACTTTTTCGTTGGTCCCAACTGCTCACCTTTGCGTTGAGTGTGACCATGTACCTGGTGGTGAAGCCCGGTGACATTGCGATGGCTTTCGTCCTGTTCTTCCTCATCAACTTCATCGTGGACCTGCAAGGGCCGGTGTTCTGGTCGATCATTTCGGAGGCGGTGGACTATGGTCAGGTCAGGAGCGGCAAGCGCGTCGCCGGCATGGCGTTCGGCGGCATTTCCTTTGCCCAGAAGATGGGCATGAGCCTGGCTGCTGGAATGGTCGGCTGGATGCTGGTCTTCTTCCATTACCAAGCCCCGGTGGACGGAGTGGACCAGGTGCAGAGCGCGTTCACCCTGAACGGCCTGGCGCTGCTGCTCACGGTCATTCCCGGCGTCTTCCACCTCATCATGGGGCTCTTGATGTACAAATATTTCATCACCGACAAGTACTACAACGAACAGATACGCAAGTTGGTCACCCACGAGCGCCCGGACGGCGGCACAGAGATGCCGGTCGTCTGAACCTTACCCGATATGACGACCATAAAAGTTCAGGCGGACCAGCCGGGCGCGAAGATCAATCCCGCCATGTGGGGGATATTTTTCGAGGACATCAACTTTGGCGCCGACGGCGGGCTTTATGCCGAGCTGGTCAAGAACCGTGCGTTCGAATTTCCCGATCCCCTGATGGGCTGGATCAAGGTCAGTCCCAGTCATGCGCGGGGAGAGATATCCGTTCGTGATGGCGGCCCGTTTGCGCCAACCAATTCTCACTTTGTGCGTATTCAGTCGGAAGGCACCGCGCCGTTCGGGATTTCCAACGAGGGTTTTCGGGGTATGGGCGTCCGCCGGGGCGAGGCATATCATTTTTCCGCGCAAATTCGCGGCATGACCGGTTCGCCCGTTTTGCTCGTGCAACTCTATGGCGCCGACGGCAGTTTGCTGGACTCCGTGCCGTTGGGGGGATTTTCCTTGAACTGGAAAAAATGCACGGCGACTTTGCGCCCCAACGATACCGACGCAAAGGCGCGATTGGCGCTCCTCGTGGAAGGAAAAGGCACGGTTGACCTCGCCATGGTATCGCTCTTCCCGGAAAAAACATGGAAGAACCGGCCCGGCGGCCTGCGCGCGGATATGGTGCAGCTGCTCGCCGACCTGAAGCCCGGCTTCCTGCGCTTTCCTGGCGGGTGCATCGTCGAAGGCAGCGTGTTGGAGCGGCGCTATCAGTGGAAAAACACCCTCGGTCCGGTCGAAGACCGCCAGCTGCTCATCAACCGGTGGAACTATGAATTTTTGCACCGGCCGGCGCCGGATTACTTCCAGTCGTTCGGCCTGGGCTTTTTCGAGTTCTTCCAGTTATGCGACGATATCGGTGCGGAACCGTTGCCGATCCTGAATTGCGGCATGGCCTGCCAGTTCAATTCCGGCGAGCTGGTGCCGCTGGATGAACTGGAGCCCTATATCCAGGATGCCCTCGATCTGATTGAGTTTGCCAACGGTCCGGCCGCCAGCCCCTGGGGCGCCCGGCGGACCGCCATGGGCCACCCGGAACCGTTCCATCTGAAAATGTTGGGGGTCGGGAATGAACAGTGGGGGCCTCAATACATTGAACGGCTCGCGCGTTTCGTGAAAGTGCTCAAGGAAAAACATCCTGAAATCGCCCTCGTCGCCAGTGCCGGTCCCTTGCCCGCCGATGAACGTTTTCAATTCCTGTGGCCGAAATTCCGCGAGTTGAAGATGGATATCGTGGATGAGCATTGCTACGCGCCGCCGCTCTGGTTCCTCGCCAATTCCCGTCGCTACGACCATTACGATCGTAGCGGCCCCAAGGTGTTCTTCGGGGAATACGCCGCGCAGAGCGTGGCCATGGTCAGCGTCAAAAACCGGAATAATCTCGAGTGCGCGTTGGCCGAAGCGGCCTATCTGACCGGCCTCGAACGCAATGCGGACGTCGTGCGCATGGCCTCCTACGCGCCGTTGTTTGCGCACGTCGAAGGCTGGCAATGGACGCCTAACTTGATCTGGACCGACAACCTCCGCGTCTATGGCACGCCCAACTACTACGTGCAACAACTCTTCAGCCTCAACCGTGGGGACGTGGTGCTGCCCGTGACTTTGACGGGAGTTGAACTTCCCGCCCGGCCGGGCGGACACATCGGGTTGGGCACCCATCAGACCGCTGCGGAATTCAAAGACGTGCAGGTGACGCGCGATGGCCAGACGCTGCTGAGTTCCCGCTTCACCGACGGCACGCCGGGATGGTCGGTTGAACGCGGCAATTGGTCCGTCAAAGACGGCGCGTTTCAACAGGCCGACCCGAAAGCATCGGGCCTCGTCCTGGCCGGTGAGGTTTCCTGGAGTGATTACACCCTTTCGCTCAAGGCACGGAAGCTTGCCGGCGCGGAAGGCTTTGCCGTCATGGTGCGTTATGAAGGGCCGGAAAATCACGTGGTTTGGAACCTCGGCGGCTATGAAAACAGGATTCACGGCATCCAGGCCCGTTGGGCCCAACAGGATCACCTGGTCGCGCAGGTGCCCGGCTCAATTGAGACGGGACGATGGTATGACGTGAAGATCGAACTCAAAGGCGCGAAGCTGGATTGTTATCTCGACGGGAAACTCATACAGAGCGCCGAAGTGCCGCCGCCTCAGGTCCAGCAGCTTTACGCCAGCGCGGTCCGGGATGAAAAAGCGGGCGAACTCATCCTCAAAGTGGTCAACCCGGGCGATGCCGCTGGTGAAGCCCAAATTCATCTCGACGGTTTGACGTCGGTCGCCCCCGAAGTGAAAGCCGTTACATTGGCCAGTGCCAGCCCGGGCGATGTGAATTCACTGGACCACCCGCTCGCGGTCGCTCCGGTGGAATCGATTTTTAAAATCGCCGGGCTCCGGTTCGACCATCGGTTTCCAAAACACTCAATGACGGTACTGCGCATCAAAACGCAGTGATTCCGTTGTAAAGGCGATTTATTATGCAAATGATCTTGATCCCTTGGTTCCGCCGGTTCGCCGCCGGTCAATTCAGCCTCATCATCCTGGTGGTCGGCATCCTCCCCGGTTTGCTTCAGGCCGCTCCGTCCATCTTGCGCGGCAGCCTCGGAGTTCACGATCCCTCGGCCATGATTCCGTGCAATGGTCGCTATTACGTTTTCAGCACCGGGTTCGGGATCAGCTCGAAATCGTCCGCTGATAAAACCTATTGGGTGACCGGCCCGCCGGTGTTCGCCAATTCGCCGGTCTGGACCACGAATTCCGTGCCGGGATTCGCCGGGACTTTCTGGGCGCCGGATGTCATCTACTTCAACGGCCAGTATCACCTGTACTATGCCATCTCCACCTTCGGCAGCCAGGTCTCGGCGATCGGGCTCGCCACCAATCCTACGCTCGATCCCAGCGACCCGGGCTATCTGTGGACCGACCAGGGCGCGGTCATCCAGTCCAGTTCCAGCGTCACTTATAACGCCATCGATCCGAGCGTCATGTTCGACGCCTCCAGCAATTTGTGGATGTCCTTGGGGTCCTTTTTTGGCGGCATCCGGATGATTCAGCTCGATGCGGCCACCGGTAAACGCAGCACCACCAACCTGACGGTTTACTCGGTAGCCACCGACAATGCCGCCAGCGGCGACCCGATTGAGGCCTCCTATCTTTATACTCACGGAGGTTTTTATTACCTGTTCGTCAATTGGGGCGCCTGTTGTGCCGGGGTGGACAGCACTTACAACATTCGCGTCGGTCGCAGCGCTAACATCACCGGCCCGTTTTTCGACCGCAACAACGCCAACATGGTCTTCAGCGGCGGCACGCTTTTTTTGAAGACGACCGGCAAATTTATCGGCCCGGGCCAGATCGGCATTCTCAATGAAGGTGGCGTCGAATATTTCGGCTACCATTATTACGACGGCAACGCCAATGGGGCACCCACGTATGACATCGAGCCGTTGTCCTGGACACCGGATGATTGGCCGCTGTTCACGAACGATTGGTCGGCGGCCTATCGCTTCCAGCGGGATGCCCGCGATGACAACGGCCAGTATTACGGTTTGATCCAGAACGGCGCTTACGTTCACAACGATCCCTTGCTCGGCAACGTGCTCGTGTTCAGCGGAACGAATCAGTATGTCAATCTGCCCGACGGCGTGGCCAACGGCTGCACCTTTGCCGCCGTGTTCAAATGGAATGGCGGCTTGCCCTGGCAGCGGATCCTCGACTTTGGCCGCAATACCAACAAATACGCCTTCATCACGCCGCAAGCTGCCAATGGATTGCCCCGATTCACCATCACTTCCTCGGGCAGCGCCGGTGAACGGACTCTGGACGCGCCCAATCCTTTGCCGACCAATGTCTGGACGCACGTGGCCGTGACCACGGACGGCGCGCGCGGAATTCTTTACGTCAACGGCGCGCCGGTGGCGACCAACACTTCGATGACGTTGACGCCGCCGGACTTCGCGCCCACCAATACCTGGTTCGGCCGCAGTCCTTTCACCAACGACCCCTACTTCAACGGCCAGATCGGTTCCATCCGCATTTACGGCCGGGCGCTTTCCGCGAACGAAATAGTTGCGCCGCAACCGGTGATTACCTCGCCATCCGCCGGCTCGTATTACCGCCCCGGCGACACCCTGCAGTTCACTGGTACCGCGACCGATTTTGCCGATACACCCTTGTCCGCCACCGGGCTCACCTGGACGGTTGAGTTCCGTGACGCGGGCGTCACCAACGTCGTGTTCGGTCCGCTGCCGGGAGTCGGCGGCGGAAGTTACGCCATTCCGGCCACCGGTGTGGAAGCCACCAACGGTTTTCATCGCATTGTGCTGGCGGCCGTCGACAGCCTCGGCCGTCTGGCGACCAATTTTGTGGACGTGCTGCCCAACGCGACCAGCTCGAATTGGGCGGCGTTCTATCCCTTCAACGGCGATGCCGCCGATGCCAATGGGCTGTTTGATGGCGCGCTGCAAAACGGGGCGACCACACCCGCCGACTCCATCCGCGGCCCCGTTTTGAATCTGAACAACAGTGCGTCAGAATACGTTGCCCTACCGGTTGGCGTGGGTGCCCTGCGCACGTTTGCCGCGTGGGTCAAGTGGGGCGGCGGCAATGTCTGGCAGCGCATCTTCGATTTCGGTTCAGGAACCACCAGCTATGCCATGCTCACGGCCAAGGCCAACAATGGCGCGTTGCGTTTTGAAATCACCCCCAACGGCGGTTCCGAGGCCCGGCACGTGGACGCGCCCAGCCCCCTGCCGGTGAACGTCTGGACGCACGTGGCGGTGACGCTCGATGGCCGCGAGGCGGTGATGTTTGTCAACGGCCAGGCCGTGGCCGTGAATCCCAGTATCAATCTTCTGCCGTCCGATGTGGCCGGTTCGATAAATTATTTTGGGCGCAGCCAGTTCTCTGCGGACACCAACTTCAACGGCCAGATCGATTCGGTGCAAATTAACTCGCAATCCTTGCCCATCGAACAAATCACCGCCGCCGGCATCAACCTCGCGAACAATGCGTCAGCCTTGACCCTCAGTTGGCCGGCCTGGACCAACGGGCTGGTGTTGGGCAGTTCGCCCAATCTTGGTTTCGGTTCAGCGTGGGTGCCGGTCGCCGGTGTGCTGCTTCCGACCAATGGCATCAATTTCCTGAGCCTCGCACCCACGAACAATCAGATGTTCTTCCGGCTGCAATTGCCGTGATGATTCAATCCCTGAGATGCAAAAGTGAATTTGGCCGGATGAAGGTCGTTTTTAAAAGTTGCCGCCGGTTGGTTTTGGCGCTGATCACCCTGACGGCCCTCGCGGTTCAGGCGCAATCTGCTGCTACCATCGCCATCCAGGCGAACCAGCCGGGAGCGACCATCAGTTCCAACCTGTTCGGCATTTTTTTCGAGGAGATCAACAGCGCCGGTGATGGCGGGATTTATGCGGAAATGGTGCGGAACCGCTCCTTTGAAGAGCCGGGCAACACCAATTTCTGGCAGTTCATCACGACTGGGACGGGCAGCGGGTCCTGGTTCGCCGATTCCTCGCTGCCGCTGAATGCGAGTAATCTGTATTCGGCCAGCCTGACCCTCACTTCCGGCGTCGGCAGCGTGGGAATTGCGAATAACGGTTATTGGGGAATGGATCTCCAGGCGGGCCAGACTTACGACTTGAACCTGTACGCGCGCTGTTCCGCCGGCTTTGGCGGCGCTCTCTCCGTCCGCCTGGAAAGCGCCAATGGCAGCCAGATTTATGCACTGGGCACCGTGACGGGCCTGACTACCGGCTGGCAGCATTTCTCCCTGCCGCTGGTCGCACTGGGCAGCAATGCCAACAGCCGGTTGTCCATCGCCTTCTCGCAAGTGGGGAAGGTGTGGCTTGATGTGGTTTCATTATTCCCCCGCCAGACGTTCCATAACCGCACCAATGGCCTGCGTCCCGACCTGGCCAATATGCTCACCGGGCTGCAACCCGCGTTCATGCGGTTTCCCGGCGGCAGCTGGGTCAATGGCGATTCTCTCGCCAACCTGTACAACTGGAAACGGACTATCGGGCCGGTCGGGGACCGCTGGCTGCAACATAATCTCTGGGGTTATTACGTGGACAATGGCCTTGGTTATTACGAGTACCTCCAGCTGTGCGAGGACATCGGCGCGGAATCGTTGTTCGTGATCAATTGTGGCATGGATGTCTTTTACGTCGGCGACTCGGTGCCGCTCGCTCAGATGGGGCCGTACGTGCAGGACGCGCTGGATGCCGTTGAATATGCGAATGGTCCGACCAACAGCAACTGGGGCGCATTGCGTGCCGCCGCTGGCCATCCCGCGCCGTTCAAACTGAAATACATCGAAATCGGCAACGAAAACGGCGGCTCGGCCTACAGTGACCGCTACGCGCTCTTCTACGACGCCATCAAAAGCAATTACCCCGATATCCAAATCGTGGCCAATAACTTCGGCGGCCTCCCCGCCTCCCGCCCGGTGGAGATCAGCGATGAACACTATTATGCCGATCCCGGCTTCTTCATGATCAACGCCACCCGCTATGACACGTATAGCCGTAGCGGCCCGAAAGTTTACGTGGGTGAATATGCTGTAACCGCTGGCGCCGGCAACGGCAATCTGGCCGGTGCGCTCGGCGAAGCGGCCTTCATGACCGGCATGGAACGCAACTCGGATGTCGTGACGATGGCCTCTTACGCCCCGCTCTTTGCCAACCTGAACAACAAAAACTGGAACCCGGACCTGATCTATTTTACCGGCTCGCAGGTGTATGGCACACCTTCTTATTACGTTCAGCAGATGTTTGCGCAGAATCGCGGCGACGTCGTCTTGCCCCTGGCCGTCACTTTCACCGGTGGCACGACCAACCCGCCGCCGCGTGGCGCCATTGGTCTGGGGTCGTGGAATACGTCGGTCCAATACACCAATATTGTCGTCACCAGCAACGGCGTGACGCTTTATCAAAGTGATTTCACTTCCGGCGCTCTGGGCTGGCAGGTTTTTAACGGCACCTGGGGCACCAGCGGCGGCGTTTACCAGCAGACCGCCGTTGCCACCGACTGCCGTTCGACCACCGGCAACTCCAACTGGAGCAATTACACCATCACCCTCCGTGCCCGAAAGGTCGGCGGCAGCGAGGGCTTCCTCATTTTGTTCAACTGGCTCGATGACAATAACTGGACCTGGTTCAATGTGGCCGGCTGGAACAATACGCAGACCGCCGTCGAACAAATGGTCAATGGCGCCAAAACCATCATCGGCGAGGGTGTTCCCGGTTCCGTTGTTACCGGTCAATGGTACGACATCCGCATCGTCCTCAATGGCACCCGCATCCAATGTTATCTCAACAGTGCCTTGGTCCTCGATGTGAATTATCCCGTCATCCTGCCGCTTTATGCCTCGGCCAGTTACGCCCGGGCCAGCGGCCAGGTCATTGTCAAGGCGGCGAACGTCTCCGCCAATCCGATCACCACCACCTTCAACCTGGACGGCCTTTCGTCGATTGTCCCCGTGGCCGGCCTGGAGCAGTTGACCTCCGCCAGCCCGTTGGACGAAAATTCACCCGCCTCGCCAACGAAAGTGTTTCCCGTTGCCACCAACATCACCAACGCCGGAACCAATTTTGTTTGTACGTTCCCGGCCAATTCCCTCTCCATTCTTCGATTGCAAACGCCTCCCGCATCGCCCATCTCGGTGGGCCTCGGGGTCGGGACCAACGCAAATGATACGGCTTCAATGCCCAACGGCATTCCCGTCGGTCTCAGTTCCTTTGTCACCAACACGGTTTCCGTGGATTACCGTATCGAGACGGCGGATGGCACGGTGGTGACGAATGGTACGCTGCATCTGGTTCCGGGCATTCTGGTCACAAACATTCCCTGGCCGGCCGCCCTCCTGCAGCCGGGTACGTTCTTTCGCGTTACCCTGGGCAACCCGGCCAATTCCCAGCTGGGCACGGTCACGCGTGCCTATTTTGCCACGGACTCGCTGCCGGGTGATCCGTTGAAGATCGGCCTCGCTCTCTATCCGGATGAAAAACTTGTCTATTGGACCTGGCCGGCGGCGACGCTCCAGGTGAGCACCAATGTATCGGGCCCCTGGACCGGTTCCGGCGGCGCCGTTGACCCGATTCGGATACCCGAATCCGACGCGGTGAAATTTTATCGGTTGGCGCATTAACCACTTTCAATTTCAATGACGCGCACCTCGATCGACTCCCATGCGCCGGCCCGGCCGGTGGCAGTAAAATGCCCCGGGCAAAATCAACCCGTCCCTCGTCGCATCAACAAACACATGAAGACCAGAATCATGAATTCAATCCGTCTGCTGGTTGCTTTTTTGCTGGCCGCGGCATCCGCCGCGCCGCTGAACATCCATGCCGCCCAGTCCCGGCTCACGGTAGATGTGAACCAAGCCGGGCTGGCGTTTCCGCCTACGTTGCACGGGCTGTTTTTCGAGGACATCAATTATGGGGCCGACGGCGGGCTCTACGCCGAACTGGTGCAAAACCGGTCGTTTGAAGATCGCCAACCGCTCTATGCCTGGCGGGAAGTGACCAACAGCGGGACCCGGGGCCGGCTCGCGGTCGAATCGGAATCGCCGCTCAACGCCAATAACCTTCATTTCCTCCGCCTCTATGCCGCCGATCCCGGCCGCACCGGATACGGCGCGGTCAACTCGGGTTTCGACGGCATCGCGGTGCGCGCCGGTGACAATTATCTGTTCTCGATTTACGCACGCCGCCGGGCCGGGGATTCCGCCGCCCTGCATATCGCCCTCGAAGACGGCGATGGCCGGGCTTTGGCGGCGGCCGATCTCACCGGGTTGGGCGATAGCTGGACGAAATTCGAGGCCAGCCTGGCCAGCACCGTTTCGGTCACCAATGCCCGGCTGGTCGTTTTGGCGACCCAGCCCGGAGTGGTGGATCTGGATATGGTTTCACTGTTTCCGGAAAAGACTTTCCGTGGCCGGCGCAATGGTTTGCGGGCCGACCTGGCCCAGGCGCTGGCGGACATGAAGCCGGGGTTCCTGCGCTTTCCGGGCGGCTGTATCGTCGAGGGCCGGGATTTTGGCAATATGTACCGGTGGAAGGACACCATCGGCGATGTGTCCGAACGCAAACAAAACTGGAATGTGTGGCAGGACAACCGGTCGCCGGAATACAACCAGACCTATGGACTCGGCTTCTTCGAGTATTTCCAGTTTTGCGAGGACATCGGCGCGGAACCGGTGCCCGTGGTCAACTGCGGCATGTGTTGCCAGGCACGACGGGGACCGCCGGTGCCGCTCGATCAAATCGGCCCCTACGTGCAGGATGCCCTCGACCTGGTTGAATTTGCCAATGGCCCGACCAACAGCGCCTGGGGCGCCAAACGCGCCGCGCTGGGACACCCGGCGCCGTTCAACCTCAAGTTCCTTGCCGTCGGGAACGAGCAATGGCAACAGGTTTATTTTGACCGCTATGATGTGTTCCATCGAGCTCTCAAGGCAAAATATCCGGACCTCAAAATCATCAGCAGCGCCGGGCCTTTACCCAACGACGCGCTCTGGCAGTTTGCCTGGAATAAATTCCATACGGGAACGCCCGCCGATGCCGTGGATGAACACTATTATGTACCGCCCCAATGGCTCTACCAGAATGTGGACCGGTACGACAACTATGACCGCCAGGGCCCGAAAATTTTTGTCGGCGAATTTGCCGCCCACGACGGCACGGCCCGGCGCAATAATCTGCGCGCGGCGCTGGCCGAAGCCGCTTATATGACCGGCCTGTGGAAGAATGCGGATGAAATTGTCCTGGCCTCCTACGCGCCGCTGTTCGGCAAGCTCGGCCACGACCAATGGCACCCGGATTTGATCTGGTTCGACAACTCCCGCGTGGGACTGACACCGTCGTACTACGTGCAGGCGCAATTCGCGCAAAATCGCCCGGACGTGGTCTTGCCCGTGAAGGTCGAAGCCCCCCGGACCGCGGAACGTCATGCCGGCATGATCGGGGTCGGTACTTGGAATACCCGCGCGGAATACAAGGACATCCGTGTCACCGCCCCGGACGGCCGGGTCCTGTACGCCAGTGACTTCACCAAAGGCCTGGCGGGCTGGAAAACGGCGGGCGGCGAATGGACCGTGGCGGACGGCGCCCTGCGGCAGAATGCCGGCGGCGAAAACGTCCGCGCTGTCGCGGGTGACCCAGCCTGGACGAACTACACGCTGACCGTGAAGGCGCGCAAACTGGACGGCGATGAGGGTTTCCTGGTCCTGTTCCAGACGCCGGACATCAATCACACGGTCTGGTGGAACATCGGCGGCTGGGGCAATACCGAGCATTCCTTGCAGGGTGGAAACCTGGCCGAAAATCACGTGCGCGGTTCGATCGAGACCGGCCGCTGGTACGACATCCGCATCGAATTGCAGGATGGCAACGTGAAGGCATATCTCGACGATAAATTGATCCATGAGGCGGACAACCGGCCGGTCGCAAGCTTCTACGCCGCCGCCGGTCGCGATCAACGCGCCGGGGAACTGGTCCTGCAAATGGTCAATCCGTTCTCCGAATCCATGTCGGTGACAGTGAATCTGAACGGCGCCGGCAAACTGGGAAAATCGGCCCGGGTCATCACCCTGGCAAATCCCAATCCGGACGCCGAAAATTCCGTCGGCGGCCCGGCCGCGGTAGTGCCGCAGGTCAGTGAATTCACCGGCGTCGCGCCGACCTTTACCTGCACAGTCGAACCATACTCATTGACTACATTGCGCATTCCGCAAAAGTGAGGCATCCCCCCGTTCGCATTCTGGTGGTTTTGTTTCGCAAAGTGGCGTTTGTTTCTTCGCTGCAATATTGGATATTGCAGCGGTGATTGTGCTGCGGCACGAACGTCATAACAGCATGCAAATTAAGAACTTCGTACCTGGATTGCGGCCGGCAGCATTATCCCTCCTGGTGTTGCTTTATGGACAGACGGTCAATGCCCAGATACCTTTTTTCGGCAGTTACTTTCTGCATGACCCGGGCACGATGATCAAGGATGGGAATTCATATTTCATTTACGGCGACGGCCAGGGTATCTCAGGAATTACTTCTACCGACTTGCGCAATTGGAGTGCGACCAGCCCGATTTTTCCCGGCAACCCGCCGGCATGGACGACGAACGCCGTCCCTGGCTTCACCGGTTACAACTGGGCACCGGACACCGCTTACTTCAACGGGCGATATAACCTTTATTATGTCTGTTCAATATTTGGAACCATCAATTCCGCCATCGGCCTCGTCACGTCGCCTTCGCTGGGTTCACCGGTTTGGACGGATCAGGGGAAAGTCATCCAGTCCAATCCGAATTTTGCAACAAACGCCACCACCGACCTCACCGCCTACAACTGCATTGACCCGAGCATCCTGGTGGACATCAACGGCACGGTGTGGATGTCCTTCGGTTCGTATTCGGACGGCATCCTGATCATGCAACTGGATCCGTCCACGGGCAAACGCATCGCCCCCAATTCCACGATCTACCGGGTGGCCAACAACGGCCGGGTGTTTTTCAGCAATACCGAGGAAGGTTCCTGCCTTTACCAGCACGGCGGCTACTATTATTTGTTCGTCAACTTCGGCGGCTGTTGCGCCGGCGTGAACAGCACCTACAACATTCGTGTAGGCCGCAGCGCCATTGTCACCGGGCCCTATTTCGACCGGAACGGAAGCAATATGGTCAGTGGCGGCGGCACGATGGTGCTCGAAAGCACCGCGCGCTACATCGGCCCGGGCCATCCCGCCATCATGAACGACAACGGCACCAACTGGTTCACCTACCACTATTACGACGGCAAGAACAACGGCGCGGCCACGGTGGGCATGAACCAGGTTTACTGGTCCGCCGACGGCTGGCCGGTGTTGACCAACGACTGGAGCGCATTTTATCCGCTTAGTTCCGGTGCCGGTGAGCACCTTGCTCTTTACAACGGCACGCTGCGGAACAATCCGTCGATCACCAACGAGCCGGCGCGCGGCAAGGCGCTGAATCTCGACGGGGTGACCAACTATGTTACCCTCCCGCTTTCCGTGGCCAACGCCAGCACGTTTGCCGCGTGGGTCAAATGGCGCGGCGGCGCGGACTGGCAGCGGATTTTCGATTTTGGCTCCAGCACGACCAATTACTTTTTCCTCAGCCCGCGGGCCGGCGGCGGCCTGATGCGTTTTGCCATCACGACCAATGGCACTGCGGGAGAGCAGCAGATCAACGCGCCGTCCGCGCTGCCGACCAATTCCTGGGTCCACGTTGCCGTTACATTGAACGGGGCCAGGGGAGTGCTTTATCTCGATGGCAAGCCCCTGGCCACCAACAGCGCCCTGACCATCCGCCCGTGGCAGATTCTGGCGAAGAATAATTACCTCGGCAAAAGCCAGTTTCCCGACCCGTTGTTTTCCGGCGAGATCAGTTCGTTTCGGATCTTTGGCCGGGCGTTGAGCGACGCGGAAATCCAGGACCTCGCCTGGGCCCAGCCGGCATTGGCCCACCGTTACAGTTTTACCAGCAATGCTTGGGATTCCATCGGCATGGCGCACGGCACACTGATGGGTAATGCCCTCGTGACGAATACTGCGCTCAATCTCACCGGCTCCGCCGGCGATTATGTCAATCTGCCCGGCGGTCTGGTCTCGGGCAGTTCGGCGCTGACGGTCGAATTCTGGGCCACGTTTGGCGCGAATGCCGATTGGGCGCGGGTGTTTGCTTTCGGCAACATCTTCGGCGGCAGCGGACAAAATTACGTTTCTTACAGCCCGCACACTTCCGTCGGCGGTCAGCGTTTCGGCATTTCCACGGCGGCTTCCACCGTCAATTTTGATCCTGCCGGCACGCTGGACAACCGTGCGGTCCATGTGGTCTGCATCCTGGACCCGGCCAACGGCTACTGCGCCATTTACACCAATGCCGTGCTCCAGAGTGCTGTCACCAACGCGCTGCCGGCGCTGAACGGCGTCAGCACGGCCTGGTCATTCATCGGCCGTTCGTTTTTCAGCTCCGACGGCTGGCTCAACGCAACGATCGATGAGCTGCGCATCTACGATGGCCGCCTAACGCCGGAGGAAATCGCCGCCAATGACACGTTTGGCCCCGACGCGCTCGCGTTGCCGGTCGCGCTGGTCCAATCCAATGCCGCCGCCAGCCTCACCTTTTCCTGGCCGTCGTGGGCTGCCGGCTTCGGGCTGCAAACCGCTCCCGCCCTGGGCGCCGCCTGGAACCCGGTGGTCCAGCCTCCGACTCTCCTCAGCGACCAATGGCAGCTCACCATGTCCGCGACCAACGGCCAGGGGCTTTACCGCTTGCAGCGTTGAAAACGGCATTGGTGGTCAGTTATTTGCCGAAAGCCGCGAAGGCGGGTGAAACACAAACTTGCGACACACCCGATCGGGATTATGCCTTTGACAAACTGAGTAACGATTGAGGCAGACCGCCATCCCCCTCTCCGCCGCGCAGCGGGGGAGAGGGTCGGGGAGGGTGGTGCTGATTTCACTAAAGGTAAAGAGTTTCGGCTCCGGTTCCATAAGCTCCCCTCTCCGGTCGCTTCGCGACACCCTCTCTCCGCTTGGGCAGGGAGAAGGAAACAAACCAGTTGTTTGTCGCAGGCATAATTTCACGCCCGGCTGCTCCGGCCGGTTGCTTTTGTCATTTCGAACGGTAACATCGCCGCATGAAACGGCGTTTTCTTATTCCTGCATTTGCCCTGGCCTCGTTCCTGGCGGTCCCGGCCCCGGCCGAAAATACCGCCATCATTCCCGTGCCCCGGATGACCGTTCCGACCAACTGGATGTCGATACACGAGGCCTTTGTGGCGCGTGCCAGGCAGGGTGGGGTGGATCTGTTGTTCCTGGGCGATTCCATCACCGCCGGCTGGCTCTGGGACAAAGGCGGGCTGAATGTCTGGAACAAATATTACGCGCCGCGTCACGCCGCCGAGTTCGGCATCGGCTATGACCGCATCCAGAATGTGCTCTGGCGCATCGGGCACGGCGAACTCGACGGCATCAAGCCCAAAGCCATCGTGCTGCTCATCGGAACGAACAATTGTGGCAACGAAGACGACGGCAAACCCCGGAATACCACGCCCGAACTCATCGAAGGCGTGGCCACCATCGTTCGGGAACTGCGCACCCGGCTGCCGGAAAGCAAAATCCTGCTGCTCGGCATCTTCCCGCGCGGACAAACGAACGACCCGGTCCGCGTCCAACTTAAGGAGGTCAATGCTCAACTCGCGAAGCTGGCTGACGGGAAAACGGTGAAGTTCATGGACCTTGGTCCCAGGTTCTTGGGTCCCGATGGCACGCTTTCGCGGGACATCATGCCCGATCTGCTGCATCCAAATGAGAAGGGCTACCAAACCTGGGCCAACGCCATGGTTACTCCGCTCGACGAGATGCTGAAGTAGGCTGACGGCCCGCTAGCGATTGGTTAGAGCACTTACTTGCTGAAAAATATTGGTTTCCAACTATCCGCATAGATCTTTTTTTGTAACGTTTCTGCATTCACTGGTTCGATGGGTTCAATGTGCGTAAGTGTGCAGAGAAAAAGCATGAAATCATCATTCGTCTTCGCCTTCTTCTCGAAGTAAGAGAAATTCCAACTCGCTCCCATCAACAACAATGTGCGCTTGCCAGAAATCGTGTAGTAAAGCGGAACAAAGCGACTGTCCTTAGGAAAATCCCGCTGAGGGACAGAATGGTCGCTCTGCAGAGACATGACGTTATTCCCGAACAACCATGTGCCTCTGTCAAAAATAGTCGGCGGCAGAATATCTGCCCATCGGAGGTAAAGGTATGAGCGGTCCGGAAACAAATATAGATCCTCACCGGACAAGCCGCGCCCAACCGGGCCCCCGACCTTGGAATTACTATCGGAGAAATGTGCCGGTAGAAGCGCTAGCGTCTCACTCTCTGACGCAGGAGCTGAAACAGCCGGCACAACTCGCTGGACATCTTGAAGAATCCGCGCTGGCTCGCTGTCATTCGTGGAAATGGCCTGTCGGGCAATCGCAAGAACTTTGGCCTCGTCGAGAACAACAGTCTCGTTCGTGATGCTGGGTGCACGCTCGGTACTGGTACTGGACTTCGGAGCACATCCGGATACGACTGCTACAAGAGCGATGAACCATAAAATACGCATGGTGTCTTGAGAGGTCTAACAACCTAATCGTATGGAAAGATTTCCCTGCGATCGGATAATCGAGGCCTGACCGGGAAAATCCAATTGCGCCTTTCCATGGGGTAACGGCATAAGACATGGCTGCGCCCGGGTCAACCGGGAAAACTTCCGCGAGATGGCCTTGTCCCCAAAATAGATGACTTAAATCCCCTCGAAAACCCGGAGACGGCTTGGCAACATCACCAAATGCAATGCCCCCTGAGCCCAAACGGTGTTTCCTTGTCCGAAGCTTTGCGCGTAACCAGATATCGGCCGGGGACGTTTTAATCCGGAATCTGTCCGTGAAAACCCTTTCCCTGTTTTCAACTGCGTTGCTCCTGTT
Organism: uncultured Bifidobacteriaceae bacterium; assembly: GCA_964413165.1. Taxonomy (GTDB): domain Bacteria; phylum Verrucomicrobiota; class Verrucomicrobiia; order Limisphaerales; family UBA11358; genus UBA11358. Next base: position 20,135 of record CAYPSF010000002.1, on the reverse strand, counting down.
GCTCGCCGCCCCGGCGGCCCGCGCGGAATCGGTGCTGCATGGTTTTGTCACCGTTCGTGGTGACCAATTGATGGAGGGCGACAGGCCGTTTCGCTTCATCTCCTTCAACATCCCCAATCTGTTGATGATCGAAGACAACGTGCCGTTTACCCAAACCAATCCCTGGCGCCTGCCGGATGCATTTGAACTGACGGATGCGCTGGCCACCGTGCGTCAGATGGGCGGCAGGGTTGTGCGCGCCTATGCCATCACGGTCCAGCGCACCAATGACGCGCCCGGCACGCCGCGGCACGTCCTCGGCCCGGGCAAGTTCAACGAGCAAGCCTTCCGTTCGTTTGACCTCGCGCTCAAGATTGCCAATGAACAGGGCGTCCGACTCATCATTCCGCTCGTGGACAACTGGAGCTGGCAGGGTGGCCGGGCCGAATACGCCGGCTGGCGCGGCAAAACCAAGGACGATTTCTGGACCGACCCACAGATCATTGCCGACTTCAAGGAAACCATCCGCTTTGTCCTGACCCGCACCAATACGCTGACCGGCGTGCGCTATGCCGATGACCCGGCGGTTCTGTGCTGGGAAACCGGCAACGAACTGGCGTCGCCGCCGGCTTGGACGCGTGAAATCGCCGCGTACATCAAAAGTCTCGATACCCATCACCTGGTCATGGACGGCTTCAATGCCGCGGAACTGCGTCCGGAATCCCTGGCGTTGCCGGAAATCGACGTGGTCACGACCCATCATTATCCCAATCCGCGCCGGACGAATTCATTCGACCAGTTCATTCGTGAAAATTGGGCAAAGGCGAAAGGCAAAAAAGCTTACGTTATCGGCGAATTCGGTTTCGTGAGCACTGAGAAAATGGGGGAGACCATGCAGGCGATCCGGGACACCGGCGCAGCCGGCGGGCTGCTCTGGAGCCTGCGTTTTCGCGATCACGAGGGCGGTTTCTATTGGCACAGCGAACCGTACGGCAACAATACTTACAAGGCTTTCCACTGGCCGGGTTCAACCCTCGGCGCCGCCTATGACGAAACCAATCTGATGAACCTGGTTCGTCGAAACGCCTTCGCCATTCGTGGTGCGCTGCCGTCACCGGTTCCGATTCCCGCGCCGCCTGCCTTGCTGCCGATCACGGATGCGGCGGCGATTTCGTGGCAGGGTTCCGTGGGCGCCGCCAGTTACACGGTCGAGCGCGCACCGGGCGCGGCCGGACCCTGGGGCGTGGCCGGGCAGGGGATCGACGAGAGCTTCGTGCAATATCGCCCGCTGTTTGCCGACGAATCGGCGCCGGCCGGCGATTGGTATTATCGCGTCCGCGCGAACAATGCGACCGGCGTCTCGGAACCTTCCAACGTGGTCGGGCCGGTCAAGATCACGCACGCAACCCTGGTGGATGAGCTGGGCGATTTCTCAAAAGTCAGCGACCGGGAGGGTAAACTGGAAATTAAAACGCGTGACTGCCGCAAGGCCAAGGAAGACGCGCATCGCGCTGCCGGCAATACCGGGGACGCGCTGACTTACCGGCTGCCCACGGCAATAGAAGGTTTCCGCGTGTTTGTTTTTTTCCCCGGGGACGTCGCGGACCCGAAGTTTGCAGTCTCGGCGGATGGCAAAACGTACCGCGCCGTCACCGCTACCCGGGAAATTTACTTTGAGGGTGCCGGTGACTATAATTATTGGAAGCCGGTGCTCTACCGCGCGGAAAACCCAGGTGGCGATGAGCGGTTTCTGAAGATTGAACTGACCGGCGAAACCCAGGTCGGGCGGGTGGAAATCAGCCACGCCGCGGAACCGAAATAGGCAACGCTTCCGCATGAATTCAAACGAATTAAAGGACTTTTCACAGCGCATCAGCGATCAGTTGTTCGGCCACATCATGCCGTTCTGGTGCGGCCCGGCCCTGGACCCGGAGCAGGGCGGCTGGATGGGCTGGCTGTCCAACGATCTCAAGCCCGATCGTACGCAACCCAAGGGACTCATCATCAACTGCCGCATTCTTTGGGCGTTTTCAGCCGTGCATCAGGTCCGGCCTGAGCCCCGGTACAAACAGATGGCCGATCGCGCGCGGGATTACGTCATGAACCGGTTCTGGGACGCGCAGTTTGGCGGCGCATACTGGCGGCTGGACGACACCGGGCGCGTGCTGGACGATTCCAAAAAAATCTATGGCCAGGCGTTCTACGTCTACGCCCTGGCGGAATATCGCCGGGCTTTTGGCGCGCCGGAGACACTGGCGCGGGCCATTGACCTCTTCGGATCGATCGAGCGGCACGCGCATGACGCCGAACAAGGCGGCTATTTCGAGGTATGCCTGCGCGACTGGACGCCCGCCGGGTCCGATGCGCGGCTCAGCGACAAGGACATGAACGAGAAGAAGTCCATGAACAACCACCTGCATCTCCTGGAGGCTTACACGAATCTGTACCGGGTTTGGCAGGAACCGCGCGTCGAGCAACGGCTGCGGGAATTGATCGGCCTCTTCGAGCAGCGCATCCTCGATCCCCGTACCCTGCATCTTCATCACTTTTTTAACGAGCAATGGCGCGTGCGCTCAGATACCTATACCTTCGGTCACGACATCGAGGCCACTTGGCTGCTGTGTGAAGCTGCAGAAACGCTGGGTGATGACGATTTGCTCAAACGGGTCCAGGCCGTCGCTCTGCGCATGGCGGAGGTGGTGCTGCGGGAAGGCATTGATACCGATGGCGCGCTTCGTTACGAGGGGAAAGGCGGCAAAATCGTTGATGGCGGCAAGGAATGCTGGCCGCAAGCCGAGGCGGTGATCGGTTTTCTCAACGCTTTCCAGCTTTCCGGTGACGCGAAATTTGCCGAGGCCGCCTGGCGCGCCTGGGATTTCATCGATCAAAAACTGGTGGACCGTGCCCAGGGCGAGTGGTTCTGGCGGATCACGCCGGAAGGCGCAGTGGATCAAACCCTGCCCAAGGTCAGTGAATGGAAAGGTCCGTATCACGGGACGCGCATGTGCCTGGAAACGCTGCACCGGTTGCACGCCATTTCCGGGAAAAAGGAGCGAAATTGAAAGTTATGAACAACGTGATGAATAAAATTATTTTCTGCTGGTTGTTCTTCGCTTTGTTTTCCGTGGGAACTGCCGCTGAACTGAGCCGGGTCAGCGTCAAAGACAATCATTTTGTCACTGCCGACGGCAAAACCATCGTTTTCCGGGGACTGGACACGAGTGATCCGGACAAGCTGGAACGGAACGGGCAATGGAACAAACACTACTTTGAAGAGGCGAAGTCGTGGGGCGCCAACATCGTCCGATTTCCTGTCCATCCGGCGGCCTGGCATATCCGCGGCAAGGAGAATTACCTCAAACTGCTCGACCAGGGCGTGGCCTGGGCCAACGCGGAAGGCCTTTACGTCATCATCGACTGGCACAGCATCGGCAATTTGTACGCCGGGAAATTTTTCCCCGGCTCATCCGAGCTTTATCCGCCCAGTGTTTACAACACCACCCGGGACGAAACCTTTGATTTCTGGAAAACCATGGCCAAGCATTATCATGGGAACAACACGATCGCGTTTTTTGAGCTGTTCAATGAGCCGACCGTCAACCCCGAGCTGAAGCTGGGCGATTGCACCTGGCCACAATGGAAAGGGCTCATGGAGGAACTCATCCGGACTATCCGTGCCAGCGGTGGCACGGCCGTGCCGCTCGTTGCCGGCTTCAATTTTGGTTACGACCTGACGCCGGTGGCCGCGGCGCCCATCAACGCCGAAGGCATCGGGTACGTCGCCCATCCGTATCCCATGAAAGCCAAACAGCCCTGGGAACCCCACTGGACGGCCGATTGGGGGTTTGTTTCCGACAAATATCCCGTCATCCTGACTGAGATCGGTTTCCTGGAACCGGGGGTGCCCGGCGGTTACAACCCGATTACCGGCGACGAAAGTTATGGCGACGCCATTACGTCCTATTGTGCCAAGCACGGCATCTCCTACACCGTGTGGTGTTTCGATCCGCATTGGGGGCCCACCTTGATCAAGAACTGGGATTTCACGCCGACCCGGGCCGGCGCCTATTTCAAAAAAGCGATGCAAACAAATCAACCCTGAGGCATTTTTTAAAATGACATCGGCCGGCAAATATTTTGGACTGCGGCGGCAAGCGCAGCGCGACGCCGCTTTGGCAATCGATTTGGACTATCGAGCACACCCACGATCCAAAAGCGCTGTCGCCGCTTTGCTCTGCCAGCGCACTCCAAGACGTTGTCACATTGACGCGAGTTGGTTGCGATGTTAATTGCGCCACACCGGAACTGAATCCTACCTAAACCATGAAAAAAATCCTGCTCCTCCTCCTTTGCGTGGCCGGCGTCAGCGCGTCGGGCCAGAAATTCGATCAACTGGCCTTAACCCCGCCTATGGGCTGGAACAGTTGGAACAAGTTCGCCTGCGACGTGAACGAACGGCTCATCCGCGAAACGGCCGATGCCATGGTCATCAACGGCATGAAGGACGCCGGCTATCAATACATCAACCTTGACGACTGCTGGCACGGGGAACGGGACGCCCAGGGATTCATCCAGCCCGACCCAAAGCGGTTTCCCTCCGGCATGAAGGCCCTGGCGGATTACGTCCACAGCAAAGGCTTGAAGCTGGGCATTTATTCGGACGCCGGCTGGAAGACGTGTGGCGGCAAACCCGGCAGCCGGGGGCACGAATATCAGGACGCACAAATGTACGCGCAATGGGGTGTGGACTATCTGAAATACGACTGGTGCGATACGGAGGCTTTGAGCGCAGAAGGGGCGTATCTGACCATGCGGAACGCGCTCTTTGCCGCGGGCCGGCCGATGGTTTTCAGCATTTGCGAATGGGGCAATCAAAAACCCTGGCTGTGGGGGGCGAAGATCGGCCATCTGTGGCGGACGACCGGGGATATTTATCCCTGCTTCGATTGCACGCAAGACCATGGCACCTGGAAATCATCGGGCATCCTGCAAATCCTCGACCTGCAGCAAGGGTTGCGCGAATATGCCGGCCCTGGTCATTGGAACGATCCGGACATGCTGGAGGTCGGTAATGGCATGAGTGTCAATGAGGACCGGGCGCACTTTTCCATGTGGTGCATGCTGGCGGCCCCGTTGATTGCGGGCAACGACCTGCGGAACATACCCAAGGCGACCCTGGAGGTTCTGGCCAACAAAGACGCAATTGCCGTTGACCAGGACGCTCTCGGTATTCAGGGATGGCGATATTTTACCGATGGAGTCCTCGAAATCTGGTTCAAGCCCCTTTCAGGAGACGCCTGGGCGATGTGTGTGCTCAACCGCAGCCCGCGTGCGCAAAAGATCGTGTTCGATTGGAAAACCAAGGCGGTTGCCGATGACCTCTCAAAAAGAGAGGCCAATTTCGACACGACGACCTACAAGGTCCGCGACCTGTGGACGAAAAAAAATCTCCCCACTACGAAGGACCCCTTGGACGCCGAGATACCGGCCCACGACGTCTTGATGCTCCGGCTCGACAAAATGTAAGACGGGCATCACACACTCAAGGAGCGCGGACAGCTTTGTCCGCGCGGAGCTATTGAGGCTGGGAACACGCGGACAAAGCTGTCCGCGCTCCCGGCTGGGCGCATCGAATGATCCAGCGGTTTCGGCCGGCAACACAAATGGCGTTGAAATCGTCGTCGGAACGACTAAAGACAGCCGGAGTGGTGAGTGATTTTGGACTGCGCCGGCAAAGCGCAGCGGCGACGGCGCTTTCGGATGGCGTGGTGCGTTTGATTGTCCAATCCGTTTCCCAAAGCGGTGTCGCGCTGCGCTTGCCACCGCAGTCCAAATTCGTCCGGTGCGGCAGCAAATCATCCAGCGGTTTTGGCCGGCAACACAAATGGCGGTGAAATCGACGTCGGAACGACTAAAAACAGCCGGAGTGGTGAGTGATTTTGGACTGCGCCGGCAGAGCGCAGCGGCGACGGCGCTTTCGATGGCGTGGCGCGATCGATTGTCCAACCGGTTTTCCAAAGCGGTGTCGCGCTGGCCGAGGGACACAAGGCACGCTAAAGCGTGGACACCGAACGTACTTACCCCGCAATTGCCGCCAGTTTTTTGTTGGCCTGGGCGACGACGGCCAGCGTGCTGGTATCGGTGTCGAAGATGGAATTCAGTCCCTGTGGTTCGCAGAAGGGATCGCCGGTCAGAGCGGTCGCCGAGTCGGGTTTTCCGGCGCCGGCGCGGCCTTCTCCGCCCCAGGTCCAGAAGTTAGCGCCCTGCAAAGCCCGGCCGGCCGCGCAGGACTCCGCTACCTGGTTGAACATGCGGCCGAAATAATCGTCGCGCGCCGTTGTGGGACTGCCGGGTTCGTATTTCTCGTGGTCGCGCGGCAGGCCGAATTCCTCCAGCACGAGCGGCTTCTTCAGGGTGTCGGTGGCCAGGACGGTGTGTTGTTCCACGTGGTCCTTCGCCCGGCCGGCTGCCGTTTCGTAATCGGGCCCGAGTTGCGGGTCCTTCAGCCAGCTCCAATTCTTCAGCCACATGTGCACGGTCACATAATCAATCGCCGGTGCTTTATGGGCCTGGACGAAAACATCGGATTTCTTCAAGCAACCCCAGATGCCTTCCGAACCGGTGCAGACGAGGTGGTTCGGGTCCTGAGAATGAATGAACCGGGCGGTCTCATCCACCCACTGGCAAAACGCCTGGACACTCGCGTCGTTCGCGTCATCCGGACCGGGGCGCGGTTCGTTGGCCAGTTCCCAGGTCATGATGGCGGGGTCGTCGCGGTAGAGCCGGTCGTTGACGGTGTTGCGGCGCTGGACCAGATGGGTGATGTATCCGCGATAAAGATCGTTCGCCGCGGGGACGGTGTAGAAACGCGCGGAGAATTCCATGAACCCATGCCAGTCGCCGTGTGCCATCTCGGGCCGATCCGGGTCGGGGATGGTTTCGCCGGTGATCCACCGGACGTATTGCGCGAAGCTGCCGGACCATTGCCAGTAGTTCGACACGAAGAGAATTCCCCGCATGTTGCGTTTGGCCATTTCGGCGAGGCAAAAATCAAGGCCCTGGAGCAGGGCTTCGTCCCAATCGTGCGGGGCGCGGGTGATACCGCGCGGAATAGCCCCGGCCAGCGGCGACGTTTCCGAGCCGGCGAGCAGGCGGATATTGGTGACGCCGATTGCCTGCAGGCGGTCGAGTTCGCGGACCATGCGCTGGCGGCCGTCGGGGAGTGCCGGGTCGGACAGGTAGCAACCGTACCAAAGATTGGTGCCGATATAAAAATAGGGGCGGCCTTGCAGTTCGAACCGGCGGTTGCGGACCGTGACGAAATCGCCGGCGCCCGATTGAGCCGGGCTGTGTTTGGTTTGCAGGCGGGCACAACCGGCGGCGACCAGCGGGAGCGCCAGGGCGGAAGTTTGGATGAATTCCCTGCGGGAAAAAGGGCGGTGACTCATTATATTTGAAGTGCGTTCTGACGCTGTCAAATCCTTCGCGGGGTGGGAAGTTTTTTGGTGTCGCATGTTTAGATGACAGCTTTGGCCGGGCATGCCGCTTTCTTCCTTCGGCAAAAAAAGTTAGACTGAAAGAGACGTCAATGAGCGCGAATCGACAGGTGATTTACGGGATGTGGGCCGACCGATGGGTGGCCCGGGTGACGCTGTTCCTGGCGCTGGCATTGACGGCAATACCCGCGATCGTTGCCCGGGGAGCGGACACGCCGGTTACGCCGAACGCCTCCCCGGAAGTGCAATCGCTGCTGGCCTATTTTTCGGATATTTACGGGAAGAAGATCATTTCCGGGCAGCAGGAAGGCCGGCGCGGGACCAATGATTTGTGTTTTGAGCTGAATTATCTCGCGAGCACTGCGGGCAAAATGCCGGCGTTGCTGGCGATGGATTTGTCGGGTTACACCGGCTCGTCACGCGGGTACGATACCAACCACCTCCTCGCGAGACACGCGATTGACTGGTATCAAAACCGGCATGGCCTGGTGGAATTCTGCTGGCACTGGCGAGCGCCGATGAACGAGCCGGCGTTTTACACGAAGGACACCCGGTTTGACCTGGCCCGCGGCGTGACGGAAGGCACCCCCGAAAACGAGGCGCTGTTGTGCGATCTGGACCAGATTGCAGGCGAATTGGAAGTGCTTCGAGACGCACACGTGCCGGTGCTGTGGCGACCGTTACACGAGGCAAACGGCCGCTGGTTCTGGTGGGGCGCTCAAGGGCCGGAACCCCTCCGCAAGCTCTGGCAATTGATGTTCGTCAACTTCACCGCCAAACACAAACTCAACAACCTCATCTGGGTCTTTTCACCCGGCGCGGAAACCGACCTCGCCGACTGGTACCCGGGTGACGCCTACGTGGACATCATCGGCCAGGACCATTATCCCATGGATGGCAATCACGGGACGGCGAAGGATGTGTTCAATGAGCTGACCGCGTTTGGCCGCGGGCAAAAACTCATTGCGCTCGGTGAGAATGGCCCGATTCCCGATGTGAACCGGCTGGTCCCGGAAAGGGCCGGCTGGTTGTTTTTTACGACCTGGTCGGGGTCCATGCTCACGGAAAAGAATACGCCCGAACAATTGCGCGAGTGGTTCAATAATCCCTATGTGCTCAACCTTGGCGACCTGCCGGACTTCAGTCATTATCCGTTTTCACCGGCCGGTCCGGCGGTGAGGCTGGGCTTTGCGACCGCGCCGGGCGACGTGGCTGTAGGCGGGGTCCGGCGCTTGCCGGTGACGGTGGCCGTGCAGGACAAGACGGGCCGGACGGTTCGCGCGGGCGCCTTTACCGTCACCCTGGCGTTGGGAGACGGTTCCCGGGATGGCGCGTTGGCCGGAACCCTGACGGCGGCCACGGTCAACGGCATCGCCACGTTTCCGGACCTGAAAATTGGCAGGGCCGGCGAACGCTACACCTTGATGGCCAAAGCCGCCGGTCTGGCCGGCGCCGTCAGCCCGGCCTTCCAGGTCGGACCGGGGGCGGGCATTGCGCGCGACTGGTGGACGGGCCAGAAAGACATGAGCCTGGCGGACTTGGATCATCTGACTGAGCCGCCCACCGGCCGGGAAATCCTGGGCAAGGCGTTTGAGGTGCCCGTGAGTGTGGCCACCAATTTCGAGGCTCGTTACCGGGGGTTTTTGATCCCGCCGACCACGGGTACATACAAATTCTGGATCGCCAACGAAAGCGTTTCGCAACTCTGGCTGAGCACCGACGCCACCCCGGCGAAAAAGGCCAAAATCGCGGAGGTAACCCGCAGCACTCCGTACAGCAAATGGCCGCACACGCACGAGGCCGAATCGATCCCGGTGACCTTGGAAGCCGGCAAACGTTATTATCTGGAAGCTTTGCAGCAGCAACAATCCGGCTCCACCCAACTCGCCGTCCGCTGGGAGTTGCCCAATGGTGTCGAGGAACGTCCTATTCCCGGTTGCCGAGTGGTGCCGCTTGAGGGAGAATGGCTCAAACCAGCATCCGATTCAACCACAACGGCCCAAGCCCAATGACCCAAACCGCCTTTCCGAACAAATTAAAACAACTCCAGCGGCGGCACGCACAACTGCTCCAACGCCGCAACCGCCCGCAAAAGAACGGCCACGGCATCTTCGACCGGTACGAATTTCCGGTGCTGACCGCCGAACACACGCCGTTGTCCTGGCGTTATGATTTCAATCCGGCCACGAACCCGCACCTGATGACGCGGCTGGGGATCAACTGCGTTTTCAATGTTGGCGCGATGGAATGGAACGGGAACATCGTTTTGATGGCGCGCGTCGAGGGTTGGGACCGCAAGTCGTTTTTCGCCGTGGCGGAAAGCAAAACCGGTGTGGACGGTTTCCGGTTCTGGGATTACCCGGTGCGGATGCCGGATTACGAGCCGCAGGAGACGAATCTGTACGACATGCGCCTCGTGCGCCACGAAGACGGCTGGATATACGGGCTGTTTTGCGCGGAACGGCACGATGACTCAAAACCCGGTGACCTGTCCGCCGCCATCGCGCGCTGCGGCATTGCGCGCACCAAAGACCTCGTGAAGTGGGAACGTCTGCCCGACCTCAAAACCAACGCGTTACACCAGCGCAATTGTGTGCTCCACCCCGAATTGGTGAACGGCAAGTATGCCTTCTACACGCGTCCCATGGCGGATTTTGCCGCCACCGGCAGCGGCGACGGCATCGGTTGGGGACTGTGCGCCGACATCACCCAGGCGGTGGTGGAGCAGGAACGCATCATCGACCCGCGGTTTTATCATACGATCAAGGAAGGCAAGAACGGCCTTGGTCCGGCGCCGATCAAGACGAAGAAGGGCTGGTTGCACTTGGCGCACGGTGTTCGCAACACCGCCGCCGGCATGCGTTATGTGCTCTATGTGTTCTTGTGCGATTTGAAGGACCCCGCCAAACAGATCCAGGCGCCCGGCGGCTATTTTCTGGCGCCCGAGGGTGATGAACGCGTGGGCGACGTGTCGAATGTCGCGTTTGCCAATGGCTGGGCGGCCCGCCCGAACGGCGACGTCTTCATCTATTACGGTTCTTCCGATACCCGCACTCACGTGGCGACAACGACCGTCGAAAAATTGCTGGATTACGTCACCCACACACCGGCGGACGCGATGCGGTCGAAGCTTTGTGTGGACCAGCGTTGCCGGTTGATTGAGAAAAACCTGCGGCTGGCCCGTTGAAGGGCAGGGAAACGGCAGGTAACAAGTCTCTTTTTAAAGAAAGCATTCATCCGTGAAAATCGAACAAACCCTGATCGTGTTATTGTCCGGCTGGTTGTGTGCCGGGTGCGGTTCCGTCAAGCCGGTGACCCCCCAGGCCTCGCCCGAGGCGGCGGCCTTGTTAAAATACATCCAGGGCATCTCCGGCCGGCACACGCTGACCGGCCAGCACAATTATCCGAACACTCACGACACTTCCACGCTTCAAGCGGCCGCGACCTGGGGCAAGACGCCGGCCGTTTTCGGCCAGGATTTCGGCTTTGCTGCGCCCGGCGACAAGGATGCCGTGACCGCCCGGTCCAACATCATCGCGGAGGTCAAGCAGCAATATGCCAATGGCGCCATCATCACCCTGTGCTGGCACGCCGTGCGGCCCACGGACGATGAACCGGTCACCTTCCGCGGCAGTGTCCAGGGAAAGCTGACCGACGAACAATGGAACGAGTTGATCACCCCCGGGACGGCATTGAACCGGCGCTGGTGCGACCAGGTGGACGTCATCGCCGGCTACCTTAAACAGCTTCAGGACGCGCGCGTCCCCGTGCTCTGGCGGCCATACCATGAGATGAATGGTGACTGGTTCTGGTGGGGCGGACGCCGGGGCGAACACGGTACGAAGGTGCTGTACCGCCAGTTGTTTGACCGGCTGGTCAATCATCATCATCTCAACAACCTGGTGTGGATTTGGAACGTGGACCGGCCCAGCACGCCGCAACGGCAGTTCGCCGATTTTTTCCCCGGCCGCAAATATTTCGACATTGTGGCGCTGGACGTTTATCACAGCGATTTTTCACCGGCCTATTATCGCGACCTGGTGAAACTGGCGGGGGGAAAACCGGTTGCCTTGGCGGAAGTCGGGCCGCCGCCGACGCTGGCGGTGCTGGAACAGCAGCCCGGGTGGACCTGGTGGATGCTCTGGGCTGAAATGGTGAGTACCAAGCCGGCGGACGTCGAAGCCATGCGAACCTTGGTCAACAATCCCCGCTCGTTGAGTCTGGACGACCCGGAATACCTCAAGGGCATCGCCCCGCTCCGCGCCGTATCCGGCCTGGCGCCGTTGCCACCCGCTGCCCCGTCAGCGCAAAAGTGATTCCGGAACTCCGGATTTATTCGGCCGAACGACGATCGTTTTCGTGATTCCAGGATATCCGTTTATGAACCCGGGCGACACGCCAGAATTCGTAGCCGGAACCGGCCGGGATGGAGTCAGCAAAATTCAGCGTGTTGCCGATCAGCCTGTTGGTTGAAACGGAGGAGCAGGTCTGAGCAATGACGTCGAAGGCGATGCCAATGGCGAAGGCAACCCCCCCGAACACGCATCACTTCAGCGCTGTGGTCCGAGGCTGTATCCAAGCCAAATCCTTGGAACCGGGGGAGGCTTGCAGGGTAGACGTGGTAAACTGGTTCGGGTTGTTCGGGTCGACTCCGGGAGGGATCGCCGGGGTAAAGTCGTCCACCCATTTATGCATTTCAGCGTGGCCATCGGCGAAAGAGATGCCGGAGCTGCCGCCATGATAATTGGCCGGCCAGTCAACGATGACGGATGCCATGGCGATGGCCATTAACGGGTCATTAATCGTATAGGGGTTCTCATCCATGATGACCCAGGTGTCGGAGGGGCCGGGCGCAGTAAATGATGTGGTTTTACCATAACAGCGGTAAACGCCATTTGGATCGTGATAGGAGCCTGTTGACCATCCGCCTCCGACTGCTTCGCCCGGGACTGAGCCTGGTACCGCGGTGCCGCCTCCGAATCCCGCCGAGTACCAGCGCGTTCCAACGCATGAATTCATTGATACGCTGCGTGGGCGCACTCGGCCTTGTTTCAAGACGATGTCCGCCGGACATTTATAAATAACGATATTCTGGTTGTAGGCAGCCAGACAGCTCAAAATGGGGTTCACGCCGATGAGTTGGTTATTTGCGGGGTTGTTATTGTAATAACCTGCGCCCCCATGTAATACATCATTATTTACGGCCATGCTCCCGAAAACCCAATTCTTCTCCGTGCCATCCTCTATGGCCCCCGAGTTAAAAGGATAATCGTTTGGTGGCAGAATATCGCCGTTATCATCAGCGTACATCTTCCAGGTGAGCATGATTTGACGAGTGTTGCTCATGCACTGAATACCCTGTGCCCTTCGTTTTGCCTGGCTCAACGCCGGCAGAAGCAGGGCGGCCAGAATGGCGATGATGGCAATAACCACCAGCAGTTCGATCAGGGTAAAGCCGCTGTTGCGGGCATCAGCTTTTTGCGGTTTGGTTCGAACTTTTACGTTCATACAATGCCTGGCCGATATAGCCTAATATACACTTTTTTCGACAAATGGGCGCCGGTTTGATGCCGGCGCCCATATTGTGTCAATTTTCAATTTTCAGCGCCGTCACCCATCAGTCAGTGAATGGAGTGCTGGTGTCGGGCGTTTTGCTGCCATCTGTAACATCAGTCGCGGTGATCGTCACTGTGCCTGCATCATCGCCCTCGAACTCGACGCTGAAGGTTACGGTTCCACCTGACAAAGCCAGTTGGGTCGGGGTACTATCCACAAAGAAGTTTCCTCCAGCGGAACTGCTGAGTGCGATGGTGTCGGCGGGGGAATTGACCACGTGCCAGGTGTCGTCCACCGCATTGACGGTCACGTTGAAGGGGACGAACGCTGACTGGGCAATGGGGGTGCCAATTTTGCCCGTGAGGGTATTCGGCGCGTTGGTCTCACCGGGCAGCAATACCTGCAGTTTTGAAAAGCTCCGCTTGATGAGGGCGAAGAACGCATCTTTCCCTGCGGGCAAATCGCCCGAAGCGATGAGTTGGGACTTAACTCCATTCTGCGGGAATGCCGGATGACCAGTGGCTGATCCCCAGCCAAGCGGATTGCCCAAGGTTGCGGCAATCTCCGGTTTGAAACCCGCGTCGGGAAGCGTCCAGGTCAGCCAATACGCCGAGCCAGCCGGCGCTATGAGCACGCCCAGAGGACCAGCGGCCTGTGAGTTTTGCCAGGCGTTGGTGTCCAAAACGGCATCGGCCGAGAAGTTGTCAGTGAAGGGGGTTCCCGAGCCGGAAATGGCAAAGTTCGAATAAACCACCGCCTGGTTGTACGTGGCCGTGTTATTTGCCTGCATACCCAGATACGCATAGAGGCCATTGGCACCGGGATTCAGGCCGCTGATTTTGTGTGGAGGAATTACAACGTTCGTGGTGTTGCCACCAGGCGCAATCAACGTGACGTTGGTGTCGGACGTGAACCTGATGGTCCATGTGCCAAGGGCGCTCGGGGCGGTGACGGTGCCCAAAAAGCCCGATTCATTGGTGATGTTGTATTCATTGGGGCCGATATTCACAACGATCGGACCGGCTGGCTGGCTTCCAATGGGCGAGGAGTAATAATAATGGTTGGTAATGCCAGGATTGACGGAGGTGTCCACCCGGGTCTCGTTTCCGCCGCTGTACATCGCTTGTTGGTGATCTTCGCTGACCTTGTATTGGAAATTCAAAGTGGCGTTGCTGGATCCGAGCTGGATAAACGCGATGACCATGTTGGTTTCATTCCAATCGGGAGCGTTATCAATCGTCTGCGGGTTTGGGCTCAGGAACATCCAGGCCTCACAGCCATAAGTGGCCGGGTCGGTTGGAAAACTCGAGATGGTAAAGGAGTAAGAAACCGGATTGCCCACACTGGCTTGGCCGATCCACGATGTTCCGGCGGTTTGCTTCAATACGACTGACTGACGGTCAAACTGGCTGGCTGAGGTGCTCGCGAACACAGTCAAACCAGTGGTCGCTTTGACCAGCGGCCTGATGACGGGCGGCGGGATGATCGTTATGGTTGAGGGGTCAAAGGTGATATCGTCAACCCAAAACTGGACGGTTCCGCTCCACGGGGCGGTGTGATACGCGTCAAATATGATGGATCCAATTGTGTTGATGAAAGGGATGGATGGACTTACCGGGAAGTTCAGGTGCACCCAACCGTTGGAGGCCGCATTGGGGATGAGTACGGCAGGCAAGGAGTGCAGGCCATTACCACTCCAATCATATTGGCCGAGGTGGTTGTCATTCAGGAACATGGTCAGGCCGCCCAGATTGGCATTGAAGTCGGCGATACTCATCGAACTGTTCGTATCCCATTTGATCCATACCGACAAATTGGTGTAAAGGGTCAAATCCCACGAGTTGGCCGGCGTGCCGTTGTCCCATTGATTGCCTGAGGCGGATTGTGGGACAAAGATATGATCGTTGGCAGTATTTTTGGCGATATGCAGGGAGCCGCCGCTGTTGCCGCTATGGTCCTGAGTGGCATCCCAGGTTAACGTTGAACCCCCATACCAATCCCAAACCCCGCTGATGCTGCCAGAGGCATCATAGGTATTGACGGTGATTGTTGGTGAACTAAAGCCGGCCGATGTTGATAGCGCCAAGGCAATAATGGCTGAAGGTATCCAACCCAGCAGTTTCTGTTTCATATTTTTCATTTAGGTTTTTAGTGTTTTTGTTTCGTAATCGATAAACCTGTGTTTCGCACAAAACGTCATGCCCAAAACAGGAAAGCCGAACATCGCCCCACACACACAACCGACCAAACGTGTCCATAATGACGGCAGGTATTCAATGTGCTTCCAATGGAACAAGCAAAATCTATCAGGTTTGTAAACGGTTGCATGTCACACAAAAAGACGACAATGGCTGAAACTTGGTGATTTCCCTGTTTTTTGGGCCAAATCGGCCGGTTTTCCCGGTGTCACGGTCTTCCTGCCTGCGGGCGAGTTCGCAATCCAAAGTCCGAATTTTTTTGAGTTTGATGGCATCGACGTGGCCGTTGATAAAGAGATATTGAACCATACTCCAAGTAGTTGGCTTTATCGAATTAATAATCCTATTGTTTTTGGAGGCGAAAGAATCGCGTGATCGCATCCGGCGCCACAGTCACGGCATATTGCCCGCCGTTGGTCTGAACTGTTGCCGTCGCCGGGGTCCAGCCTCCAGTCGCGGTCAGGTCGGATGAGGAATAAAGCGCATAGCCGGCTCCGTCGGCCACCGGCCACGCAAGAATGAAATTGGTGCCCGCGGCGGTGATGGAAAGCGATGGCGAAAAGTAACCGGTGCCAATCAGTTCCAGATCGAAGCCGAGGACGGGTCTGCCAGGTGTGAACAGATGAACTTCCACCGCGACCAGGTTTGTTCCCGCAGGCAGATTCGTCACCGCAATGTTGGTGGGATAAAAAATGTACGCCGTGTCCACGACAACCGTCGGCAGCGATGCCCGGTTCGTATAAGCGATCGGTCCGGCCGGCATGTTGGTGCGGAAAGCTTCCTGGCCGCTGAGCCACACCACGGCGCCGTCCACCCGCGCGAGGCGGAAATTAAGATTGGTGAAGATCACGTTGCCAGGCACGACAAACGAGCCGCGGAAATAAGTGGTGATGTGTTTATTGGCAGGGTCCGATCCATAGCCGACCGTGGTGAACAACGCCGGGTCGCCGTAGCCCAACCTCGCCGATCCGCTGGCCCAACTGCTGTCATCAAAATCGGGTTGGGACCAGTTTGTCCCCAGATCCTGGCCCGCGTCAGAGTATTTCCAGGCATCTCCGCCATGAATCAGCGTGGAGGTCACCCGGTTGGTGGTGATGGTGATGGCCTGGATGCGGGTGAACCATTCCTGGGCGATGGCCTGCAGGCCCGCTGCGTTCGGATGCAGATGATCGGGATTGAACATCGTGCTGATGCTCACGACGGAAAACATATCGGCCAGGGAGACATTTTGTCCGAGGGCCCGCCGTTGGTTAACGATCGCCTGCAGGGCGGCGTTGTAGATGGAGACGTTGGTGTAGTAGGCACCGTAGTTCAGGCTGCCCGCACTGGCGTTGTAGAGCGACGTGATCTTGGCGAGGATCACATTGGCATTGGGAGCGTTTGAAAGAATGATGTCCAGCAGAGCCGGCATGTCATTCGTGGCGACCTGGTACGGGTTGCGTCCCCGGCCAATGTCGTTTGCCCCGATCAGCACCAGCACCAGGTCGGGGGTCGCATTGCTCAGGGCGTCCGCGACAATTTTCTGGAGGTAAACATTCGTGCCGGCATAGCCATTCACCGGACTGGCCAGCACGCCGGGCGGGGCAACCACCGCTCCGCAATATCCTTCATGGTGCGTTTGGGTGAAACTCCCGGAGGGCGCTGACTGCACCCGGCCAACAAACGTAAAGGGATAGCTGTTGGTATCCAGCAGCGGCTGCAGATACAGGCGCCAGGCGCCATTGACGACGCAATCGTCGGTGATCGAATCGCCGATGGCCATGATCTTGACCGGGTTGGCGGGGCTGAAATTGGCCAGCACCAGTTCCCCACGGGCAGACCGTCCCGGGCCCAGCAGCAGCAGACAAAACAGAACCAGGCCCGGCATCCATTGTCGCCATTGGCCGAGCAGCACCAGACGATTGCTCGGCCTGGTGGCGCTTCGCTTGTTTTGGATTGAGCCACTCAAAAATCAGTCTCCCGGTCTCATGGTCCACATGCCCGCGGGCGCATTCGAGGTTCCGGAGCCGATGGTTTCCTCAACTCTGAGGGCTTCCACATGGCCATCGTGAAACAGGTAGTTGAAGCGTTTACTGTGAATGCCGTAGCTGACGGACCCATAATTCATGGTGGCGGTGCTGTCGCCGGTCTGGACACAATCGGCGGTGACTCCGGGCGGGACAAAGGGGCCCGGACCGGCGCAGAATGAAGGCCAATCATTGCCGGCAATGTTCCGGGCATTCGGTTGTTCAACCAGCAGAATGGTTCCAGCGGGGTCCTTGACCACGCTGACCTTGTAACCGGGCGGTTCCCAGGAGGGGAGCGCACCAGTGATTTGGAAATAAATTCCTACACCGTAAGTCGCCGGTGGCAAGTTCGCGGTGAGTGACGACACGGCCCAACCCGGGCCGGCCCAATTCATGGCGTAGGTCCTCCGTTGGGAATCGACCGCATAACTGATCGTGGTGGGGATGCGATCCGCCGGACAGCGCAGGATGGGGGGTACTTTGTCGGGGGCGGTGATGCCCCGTAATAAATCAAGATCCGAGTCCGTGCTCCCGATGTACTGGTTGAGGTAGTCATCCCAGGTCAGTTGGGCATTGGCGTTGAGGCTGTAAGCGGTGGGCGGAAACTTGTCATCGTGATCGCTGTTGAATATATTAAAGCCCAACCCAAGTTGTTTCATTTGGGAGGCGCATTGGATCCGGTAGGCCCGGTTTTTTGCGGCGGCCATGGCGGGGAGCAAAATGGCCGCCAGGATGGCAATGATCCCAATGACCACCAACAGTTCAATCAGGGTAAATGCCGGGGAATGGACAACCGGGCCGGCCCGGCGGGATTCCCGGGAGGGGCGACGAACTTCAAGGCCGGCCTTCATGGATATATGCTCAAGTGATTGTACCACGATTCCTGTGCATTTCTTGCCAAAAGCATGTTAGTTTTTGACCATGTCCAGCCAGCAACAAGGGTCCGTACTCATTAAGGTGTAACCCTATCAAGCTAATGGCGGCTGGCCGGCGGGTCATGTCGTCTAAAAAGGTGACGATATAATGTCTCGCCTTGTCCCCGGGTTCGAGGTTTTCTAAAGCCGTTGGAATTCAACCCTTTTTATGCGCCTGATATTCACACTTTTCAACCATCCGATGCTTTTCGCGCTCGCGGCTTCCTTGCCTTTTTTAGCCGTCCTGATTCCGGCCAGGGCGGGAGAAAGCTCGAATGACACCCTTAGGTCCACCTCTTCCTACGGTTCAAACGTCTGGTCCGACATCCGGCAATTCGGCGTGGAAGGCCGCGGCTGGAATGACACGAAGGATTTCTATGATCGCCTGCCGGCGAAGGCCGAAGGCGTCGTGCGCAAACCGGTCTGGGACCTGAGCCGCAATTCCGCCGGCATGTGCGTCCGCTTTGTCACCGATGCCACGGTCATCCGCGCCCGCTGGGCGTTGACCGAGTCCTGGCTTTATCTGCCCAACACGACCGCCATCGGCAAGAGCGGGCTCGATCTGTATGTCAAGACGGACCAAGGCTGGCGCTGGCTCGCCGTGGGCCAGCCCGCGGCGCAGACCAACGAGGTGACTCTCGTGGAAAATCTCGTGCCGGGCAAACGCGAATATCTGCTTTACCTGCCGCTTTACAACGGGACGAAATTTGTCGAACTCGGAATCCCGCCCGGCGTGACCCTGGAAAAAGCCGGGCCATGGGGGCCGGGCGTGCGCAAGCCGATCGTCTTTTACGGCACGTCCATCTTGCAGGGACTGTCCGCTTCGCGTCCCGGCATGGTCCACAATGCCATTCTCGGACGGCGATTCAACTGGCCGACCATCAACCTCGGTTTTTCCGGCAACGGAAAAATGGAACCCGAGATGGCCGGCCTCCTCGCCGAACTCGATCCGTCCGTTTACGTTCTCGATTGCCTGCCCAACATGGTGGCCGGTGAAATCAAGGAGCGCGTCGAGCCTTGTGTCCGCAAACTCCGCGCGGCGCACCGGGACGCGCCCATCGTGCTCGTCGAGGACCGGACCATGCAGGATTCCTTCCTCATTGCCGGTCGCATGGAATATTACCATCTCAAGGACCGCGCCGAGCTGAAGGCGGCCTATGACCGGCTGAAAAAGTCCGGCGTCAACAATCTCTATTACATCGAGGGCGCGCACCTCTTTGGCGACGACGGGGAGGGGAGCGTGGACGGCTCGCATCCGAGCGACCTCGGTTTCATGCGCCAGGCTGAAATCTTTGCCCAGGTGCTCGGCCCGCTGCTGACACCGCAAAAATAATATGTCCGCTTCCGGTTCATCCGTCGAACCAGCCATCCCGGCTGTTTCATCCGATGGCCGGCTGACCTATCGGGGACCGTTTGCGATCGATTCCGGCAAAAGAATGTGGCTGACCCTGATGTATTGCCGCATGGACATCCGTGAAGCCAACAGTTTCCTTCAATTCTTATGAAATGGCTCTGAACAAATGGTAAAAACTCTTTCTGTCATATGTATCGTTTTTCCACTCATCTTCGTCTCGTTCACACGGGCGGGGGTGTCTGACGCCACCAATTTCGATCAGGGATGGCGACTATGGTTGGACCCCAAAGCAGCCTGGCAGGATGATACCCTCTATCTTCCGGAAGATTTGATACTGACGAACCTCCCGGTGAATCCACCGACAGGCGGCTGGGCGATGCTCGGCGATCAGGCTGGTATTGGGGTGTCGTTGCCGGCGACCGTTGAAGAATACTACTTCAACAAGGCACCGGCGCGCACAGCCGTTTCGACCTCGCCATCGGAAATTGTCGCGGTTGATGGATACTATCAGGGCGTGTCGTGGTGGTATCGGCCGTTTACGCCGCCGGCCCTGCGACCCGGTGAGCGGTTGGTTTTCTATTTCCCCGCCGGTCGCCTGCGCAGCGAGGTCTATGTGAATGGCAAGCTGGTTG
>CAYPSF010000001.1:0-72054 GCA_964413165.1 uncultured Bifidobacteriaceae bacterium | reverse complement strand
GGGATGAAGTGGGAAAAGCCGGCAATGTAAATTGCGGTGGCGGAAAAGTGGCGCTCCCTGCCATCAAAGTTTCCCGATGAACCGTTGCAGCCGCACCATCGCTTCCTTGAGATTGTCCATGCTGGTCGCGTAGGCGCAACGGATGAAGCCTTCGCCACATTCGCCGAAAGCGGAGCCCGGAACGGCGGCCACCTTTTCTTCGTTGAGCAGCTTGATGGCAAAGTCTTTCGACTTCAGGCCGAACTTCGCCACGCTCGGGAACGCGTAGAACGCGCCCAGCGGCCGGTGACACTCGATGCCCATGTCCGAAAATGCTGCCGCGATAAAATTCCGGCGCCGGCGGTATTCACCCACCATTTCGCCGATGTCCGTATCCGGCCGGGCCAGGGCTTCAATCGCCGCCTTTTGTCCCATCGAAGAGGCGCAGAGCATCGTGTATTGATGGATCTTCATCATGGCCTCGATGAGTTCTGCCGGGCCGCAAGCGTGGCCCAGGCGGTAACCGGTCATCGCCCAGGCCTTGGAAAAGCCATGCAGGAAAATCGTCCGATCGCGCATGCCCGGCAGGCTCACGATACTCGTGTGCACCGAGTCATAGGTCAGTTCGCCGTAAATTTCGTCCGTGACGACGATGAGATCGCGCTCGCGGGCGAAGGCGGCGATATCTTCCAAATCCTGCCGGCCCATGACCGCGCCGGTGGGGTTGTTCGGAAAATTCAACATCAACACCTTCGTCTTCGGTGTGATCTTCGCCTCCAGCATCGCGCGAGTGAGCCGGAAATTATTCTCCGGCCTGGTTTCAACCGCCACCGGCACGCCCTGGGCGAACAGGATGGTGGCGCGATAAGACACGTAGCACGGCTCGTGGTAAAGCACTTCGTCCCCGGGCGTGACCAGCGCGCGCAACGCCAGATCCAGGGCCTCGCTGACACCGACGGTGACCAGGATTTCGTTTTCCGGGTTGTATGCCGCGCCGAACTTTTTGCCGACGTACCCGGCCAGCGCCCGGCGCAGTTCGAGGTAGCCGTAGTTGCTGGTGTAATGCGTCACGCCGCGTTCGAGCGCGAACATGGTGGATTCCCGCACGTGCCAGGGCGTGTCAAAGTCCGGCTCGCCGATGCCCAGGCTGATCACGTCCTTCATCGTGCTGACGATGTCGAAGAAGTCGCGGATGCCCGAGCGCGGGATGTCGCGCACCGTCGCGTTGATGCGGTTACGGAGCGACACTGAGTCTTTCTTCTGCATGGCCGGACTCCATCAACACGCCGAGGCGTTTGTAGGTTTTGAGCATGAAATGGGTGGACGTGGACAGCACGCCCTCGAGCGGCGAGAGCCGTTCGCTGACAAAGGCGGCCACCTGGCGCAGATTGTGGCCTTCGACGAACAACAGGACGTCGTAGGTACCGCTCATGAGATACGCCGAGCGGACCTCGGGGAACCGGCTGATGCGTTCGGCCACCGTGTTGAATCCGCCTTCGCGCTGGGGCGATACCTTGACTTCGATGACGGCTGTGACCGTGTCGAGCCCGAGCTGGTCCTCGTTCAGGATGGCCTGGTAACCGCGGATGACCCCGTCTTTTTCGTATTTGGCAATGCGCTGCTTCACCTCCGCGACGGAGAGGTTCAGCATTTTGGCAATGTTCTCGTGCGACTCAGTCGCATTGGCCTGCAAAATTTTCAACAGTTCATCCATAAATCACCTCGGGGTGAGACGTCAGGAAAGTAGCGGCTCGCGGCGACCGGGTCGAGCGCGAATGCGCCTTCCGCCGCAACTCACGTCAGGCTGCTCTGCCGGCTGACTTCAGGCCGACGATCGCCGGCGGTACCGGCGGCGGCGCTGGCGGCGGCGGGGGGATGGCGGGACGCGCTTCCACTCTCATTTTCAGCGTGCTGGGAGTGTGCGTGGTCTCCCGGCGCTTGTTGACCGTATCGACGCGCTGGCGCATGGATGATTTATTAATGCAATAGAGAATGGCGGTTTCTTCGGTAATCAGGTCCTCTTCGTAAGCCTTGATCAACGATTGTTCGAAGCTGTGCCAGCCCGCGGTGTTGCCGGCCTCAATGATGTCCGAAAGCCGGCGATTCTCATTTTCTCCCAGCGAGATGGCTTCGCGAGTGCGCAAACTGCTGCCCATCAATTCGGTGACGAGCAGCCGGCCGCCATCTTTTTTGGGGACCAGGCGTTGGCTGATGACGTAACGGAGGGTCCCGACCAGGCGCTCGCGCACCTGTTGTTCTTCGTCGCGGCTGAACATGCCCAGGATGCGGTTGATGGTTTGTCCGGCACTGATGGTGTGCAGCGTGCTAAAAACCACATGGCCGGTTTCGCCGGCCGTGAGCGCTATATCCATGGTTTCCCGGTCGCGAATTTCGCCGACCAGGATGATTTTAGGAGCCTGGCGCAGTGCGGCGCGCAGGCCGGCCGGAAAGGTGTAAAAATCACGCCCCAACTCGCGCTGACTGAACGTGGCCTTGAGGTGCGGATGCAGAAATTCGATGGGATCCTCCAGGGTGACAATGTGGACTTCACTGGTCTGGTTGATTTCATTCAACATCGCAGCCAATGTCGTCGTCTTGCCGCTGCCCGTACCGCCGGTCACAAAAATGAGGCCATTCTTTTCCTGGATGACCTCCCGGAATACCGACGGCAACTGGAGTATTTCCAGGGACGGGACCTGCGCCTGGAGCCGCCGCATGACCATCGCAAAATTGCCATTCTGGCGATAGATATTGACGCGAAAACGGCAAAAATTTTGCAGCGCATAGCTGCAATCGCACGAACCGGCATCCGCCAGGTCCTGGGTCAATTTGGGGTTGTTATTGATGATCACGCGGGCCAGGCCCTCGATCCGCTCGCTGGTGAATATGGACTCGGGTGGATTGAGGGCGAACGGCTTGAGTTTGCCGTGAACCTCGACCTGGGGCGGCTTGCCGGCCACAAACAGCAGGTCCGAAATTCCATCGGCGCATTGAATCATTGCCGCCAACAGCCGGTCGAGTTCCTCGGTGGTAATCATTTTCATCATTCAAGCCCCCATCCGTACCGGCCGGTCATTTCTGCTCCGGATTTCGCTCTCCTGAGAGTGCCGCCAATCGGGCCTGGATTTCTTGCGCCTGCCGGTGGAGAAACCGGGTTTGCAGCAAATTTTTTATCCGCAGCATGACTTCGGTAAAATCGATCGGTTTGCCTAGAAAATCGCTGGCCCCGGCCGCCAGGGCCCGGCTGCGCGTTTCCGCGGTGTTCTCTCCCGTCAACATCAACACCGGCAGGAATTCGTTGGCCGGCGTCGATTCCCGCAATTGTTTCAAAATGGCGAAACCGTCCAGGCCGGGCATGTTTAAATCGAGCAACACCAGGTCCGGCTGAAACCGGTCAAATTCCGTTTTCGCCAGGCTCGAATCGGTCACGCTTCGAAAGTCGGGAAATCCGGCCTGTCGCAAGGTCCATTCGAGCACGCAAACATCCGCCTCCTCGTCATCGATGATGAGGATTTTCGCTGCGCAAAGCTGCTGTTCGCTTGGAAATAAAGGGCTGTTCATGGTGCGGTGCTACTCTCAGCGGGATATATTTATTGCTTCGCCATCACTGCATTTCATTTCTTATCGGCGGATTCCCGCCAAACTTGAAGAAATCAACCAACTCACCCGAAGTTCAGGGCCGGACAGGGAAAACAGGTGGCTGTGATTGGAATCAGGCGTTGGGCGCCGCTTTCTGGAACCTGCCCCAGCGCAATGCCAGCACCGGCAGCACCAGCAGGTTGAGCAGCGTCGACGTCACCAGGCCGCCGAGAATGGCGATGGCCATCGGGCCTTCAATTTCGCGGCCGGCCTCGCCGGAGCCGATCGCCAGCGGCAGCAGACCCAGCCCGGTCACCAGCGCCGTCATCAGAATCGGAACCAGCCGCTCGGTCGCCCCGCGCAACGCGCACTCCGGTCCCCAGGTCATGCCTTCCTCGTTCACGAGATGCTCAAAGTGCGAGATCATCATGATGGAATTGCGCATGGTGATGCCGAACAACGTCACAAAGCCGACGAGCGTCCCCAGCGACAACGTGGCGCCTTCGCCGCCAACCAGGCCGGTGAGGAAAATCGCCAGCACGCCGCCGACCAGTGCAAACGGCAGGTTGGCCAGCACCAGCAACAGGTGACTCGCTTTGCGGAAGACCAACGCCAGCAGCAAAACGATTCCCGCCGCCGCAATCAGTGAATGCAAGAGCAGTTCGCGTTGCGCCTGCGCCTGTTCCTGCGCCGCGCCGCTGAATTCCACATATACTCCGGCCGGCAATTTCACCTTGTCCGCTATCTGCTTCTGCGCGTCGGCCACGAACGACGCCACGTCGCGACCGGCGGGATTGCAGGTGATGGTCTGCCGTCGCCGGGCACCGTCATGCAGGACGGCGTAACGACCGGTGGTCAAGAAAACATTGGCCAGCTTGTTCAGCGGCAGCCGCAGCCCCTCCGAATTGCTCACCAGTAATTTCCCGATGTCCTCCGGCTGCTGTCGGGCGGAGGGTTCCAGAATCGCGGCCACGTCGAACACCTTGTCGCCTTCGTAGGTCTGGGCCACCACGTCGCCCTGATACGCGGTCTGGATTGTTTCCAGCACTTCCAGCGGGCGAAAACCGAATTGCGTCAGCCGGTCGGGACGCAACTCCACCACCATGCGGGGTGCGCCCGGCGGTGCGGAAATCTGCACGTCGGCCGCCCCGGGAACCTGGTTCAACGTCTGCGCCACCTCCAGTGCTTTCCGGTCCAGCAGGTCGAGGTCATCGCCGAAAATATTCACCACCACCTGCGCCGTTTCGCCGGCGATGGTCTCGCCGATGCGGTCGCCGAGAAACGTCAGCACCTCGCTCTGGACGCCGGGGTATTTCGCCAGGGCGGCGCGGATGCCGTTCTGCACCTGCTCCTGGTCCTCACCCGCGGTTGGCTTCAGTTCCACGTGTATTTCGCCGCGGTGCGGTCCCCAGGTATCCTCCCCTCCCTGCGCGCGGCCGATTTGTTCCTCAACGCTTTTGACGGCTTGAATTTTCAGCAGGTCGGTTGAAATCAACCGGCCGAGCCGGAACATTTCCGGCAGCGACGTGCCGGGCGCCATGGTGATTTGGACCACAAAATGGCCTTCGCGAAAATCCGGCAGAAATTCGCCGCCGAAAAACGGCAGTGACGCCAGCGCAACGATGAACAACGCCAGGGCGGCAGCGATAATGATCCCGGAACGCCGGCTGAAACGTTCCAGCCACCGGCGATGGAATGCCTTTAACCGCCGCAGGTAATCCGGTTCTGCATGCGGTTTCGTCCGCGAAAGCAGCGCAAAACACAATGCCGGCGTCACCGTCAAAGCCACCACCAGCGATGCCAGGTTGGCGAGGATGAACGCGGTGCCCAGGGGTGCGAAGAAGCGTCCCTGCAAGCCGCTCATGGTCAGGACCGGCAGAAAAACCATCGCCACCACGAACGTGGCATAGACCACGGCGCTCCGCACTTCCAGCGTGGCTTCCAGCACCACGGGAAACAGCGGGCGCGGCGTCGCCCGTTCGAGGTTTCCGCGCAACCGGCGTAAAATATTCTCCACGGTGATGATGGCGTCGTCCACCACCACACCGATGACCGCGGCCAGGCCGCCAAGGGTCATGGTGTTGAGCGTCACCCCAAAATGGTCGAGTACGATGACGGCGGTGAGCAGCGACAGCGGAATGGCAGCGAAACAAATCAGCGCCGTCCGCCAGTCGAGCAGGAAGATGAACAACACCGCGCCCACCAGCACCGCGCCCAACAAGAGCGAATTCTTGATGTTATGGATCGCAATTTCAATGAACGTCGCCGGCCGATGCAAGCCGGGCACATAATCAATGCCCGCCGCCGCAAAGGCCGGTTTCATCTCGTCCAATGCCCGCTCGACACCCAACGTCACATCCATGGTGTTGGCCCCGTACTGGCTGGCGGTGGTCATCAGGATGCCCGGCTGGCCGTTGATAAGCGCATCACCGAACTTCGGCGCGCCGCCGATGGCCACCTCCGCCACATCCCGCAACCGGAGGCTGCGGCCGTTGCGTTGGGCCACCACCACGCCGCCGAGTTCGTCCGGCGTGAGCGATTGACCTTCGGTCTGGATCACGAGCCGCTGGGCGGCGGTTTCGACAAAACCCGCACCGCGCACACCGGTCGCCGAGCCGGCAGCGTTCAACACATCCTGCACGGAGATTCCAAAAGCCTGCAACCGGTCGGGCTTGATCCGGATTTGCAGCTGCTTTACTTCGCCGCCGAACACTTTGACCGCCGCAATTCCTGGCACCGACAGCAGCCGCGGGCGCACCGTCCAGTCGGCAAACATGCGCAGGTCCATCGGCGACAGTTTGTCCGAGGTCAGGCCGAACTTGAGCAGGTCCATCGTGGACGAGGTGAGCGGCTCCATGGTGGGAGGCATGACCCCGGCGGGCAGCTCACCGCCAACCTGGGAGAGCCGTTCCGCAATCATCTGCCGGGCGATGAAAATGTCCGTGCCCTCCTTGAAAACCGCGGTCACGACCGATAATCCCTGAATGGATTCCGAGCGGACGGAATCCAGGTCGCCAGCGCCGTTCAACGCGCTTTCGACCGGCCGGGTGACGAGCGCTTCAACCTGTTCCGGCGCGAGCCCGGGCGCCTCGGCCTGCACGGTCACCTGCGGCTGGACGAAGTCGGGAAAGACATCGAGCTTGGCGGTCTTGGCGACGTAGATGCCGTAGCCGATGAGGCCGGCGGCCAGCGTAATGACCACGCCGCGCGACTTTAGTGAAATTTCAACGAGACGCCTTAACATGTGGCCAATGAGTTTTGGAGCACCACGATCGTCGCCAGACAGACATCACAGAATAATGTCGGACTTCCGTCAGCTATTCCCTCTCCCCTCAACGGGGAGAGGGTCAGGGCGAGGGGTGAGAATGCAAAATACCGCTTGAACCACCCAATCTCCCCGACTACACCCATCGGCAATGAATTCCTCGCAAATTCCCCGCCTCCTCCGCAGGAAATCCACTTGGGCGGAGAAAAAATTGTGGGCAATTCTCCGCGACCGGAGGTTCTCGGCTTACAAATTCCGCCGCCAGCATCAGGTCGGCAAACATTTCCTTGATTTGTTTTGTGCCGAGGCGCGTTACAACCTCGAACTGGACGGCGGTCAGCACGGATTTCCCGGACCACAGGCAAAAGATGCCGCACGCGACGATTATTTGAAGACGCGTAATATTGAAACACGGCGTTTTTGGAATTCACAACTGAAAGACGTTCGCTGGGTGCACGAAACAATCTGGAACGACCTGCAAACACGCGCGCCACATTCGGGAAATGTGCAACCGGAGAAACGAGTGAGGCTGCCGACGCATTTGAAGAAAGCGAATGATCAATCGCCGGCTCACCCCTCGCCCCAACCCTCTCCCCGTTGAGGGGAGAGGGAGACGCAATGGTGCGTTCTCCTGCGATTGGGTCGAGTGTATGGAATTCCGATTTCATGTGTGGCTCGGCCATTAATCGCGTGAACCGGAGTTGAAATTGCCGCCGCTCAATTCCGCGGACAGGACCGTCTGCGCCCCGCCAACGACCACACGGTTGGTGGCTGTCAGATTGCCGGAAACGAACCAGCCGTTCTCCGCCGGATGGTCGAGGGAAATTTCCGTGCGGGTAAAATCATTCGAGCCGTTCTGGACGTAAATCCAGCCCTTGCCCTCGTACCGCAGCACGGCGCCGGAGGATACGACCACGCCCGCTACCGGTTCGCCGGCATTTTTCAAAAAACCCGTGACCGCCGCGCCCGGGGCCAGGGGCTGGCCTTTGATCAGATACAAAAAAACCTGGCTTTGCGTTACCGGATTCACGCCCAGGGTGGCACTGAATAAGTCTCCGTCGACGGACTTTGTTTCATCCGTCAGCGCGACAATTCGTGCCGAAGCAGGGGGCGGGGACAGGACTTGACCGGCGGGCAAATCGACGCGGACCAGCGTGACTTCCCCGTTGGCGAGCTGCTGCAGCAGCATGTCCAGGTTCGTTTGCCCGGCCAGCGATTGGCCCCAATCGATGGCAAATTTCGCGCGGCCGGATTCAAAACCCAGCTGGTCATGGGTCGCGGCAGCCCGGGCGGCTTCAAGCACCCGTGCCGAGGCGTTATCCTGTGCCGCCAGCGCCTGTTGCCGGGAGTACTCCTGGCCCGACGCCTCGGCCGCGGTCCGTGCGGACTCCAACTCGGCAATCGCCGCCGACAATGTGGCCGAATCAATCACGCTGCCATAGCCTTTTACCTCCGGTTGCCACCGCCGGGCCACCGGCGCTTCCGTCTTCAAGCCAAGCCTTTGCCGGGTTTCCGTGTCCAGCACGACGACGGTGGCTCCGTTCGCGTCACGCTTGAGTTGCACCGGGCTCGTCGTCGCGCCTTCGTCCCCGGCGGCGCCACTGGGCTTGGGCTGGACTTTGACAAAGTAAAAAACCAGCGCGGCGCCGGCGGCAAACGCGGCGAGGGCGGTCAGAATATTCTTTATGGGCGGGTTCATGGTTTGTGCTCCTGGGCTGGGGAAGTCGGAAACGGCTGCCGGACGATGTTCGTCAGGATGCTGGCATTGGCTGTTACCGACAGGGCATCCGCGGGACGTTGCAAGGCGGCTTCCAACGTGCCGAGCGCCGTTTGATATTTTACCTGGCCGTCGAGGTGCGCCAGCGCCGCCGTCTCGAATTCGACCTGCGCGCTGAGCAGATCGAGCCGGTCGGCGGCGCCGGCCTTTTGCTGGGCCTCAGTGGATTGTTCCTGTTGCCGTTCAGCGGCCAGCAACGTCTCGCCGGTTTTCAATTGTTCCGCTGCCACATGGTAACCCGCCACGGCCCGGTCAATTTCACCAATAACTTTTGCCTGCAGGGCGGTAAATTGCGCGGCAACCAATTCCCGCCGCGCCCTGGCCTCGGCAATCGGCCCCTGGTTTTGGTCGAGGATCGGCAGCTCCAGGGTCAGGCCCAGACTCCATTCATTGTCGGCGTTGTTGCCGGAATTCCAGGCGTAACCGGGTCCCAGATGCAGGTCCGGATATTGTTTGGCGACTTGCAACCGCAGGTCGTCCTGGGCCGCCGCGTAGTCGGCCAAAGCGCTGCGAATATCCGAACGCCCCAGCAAGGCGACTCGCCGCGCCGCCCGCGAGGTGAGGTCGTCGGGCGCGCGGGCGGAAAAATCAAACGCCAGATTCATTCCATCCAGGGCGGCGGCGCCGACCCCGAGCGCTTCGGCCAGCTCCGAACGGGCGTTGGCGAGCGTGGTTTGCGCGTCACTTGCGTCCAGTCGGGTCTTGCTCAGGGCGATTTGTGCCCTGGCGAGGTCCGGGCGGGAAATTTCGCCGGCATCATAGCGTTGTAGCAGCGATTTCACGATTTGCTCCTGCGTCGACAGTTGCTTCGCGAGCAAATCCGCACGCTGTTGGGCGACGGTGAAATCCAACAGACCGGCGCGGACCCCGCTGCGGATCTGCCAGGCAGCCGTGATGAGCCCCCACCAGGCGGATTCGGAGACATCCCGCGCCTCGGCGATACGTTTGGCGCGTTTGCCAGCGGTCTCGATTGGCAAGTCGACGGTCACCGGCAAAATCCATGGGCTCGGGGTACCGGGAATCTGATTGTCATAGGCGGGCGTTACGGTCACCGACGGATTCGGCCGTGCGCCGGCGGTTTTGACACCCGCCTCAGCCAGCCGCCATTGCGCCCGGGCCACGTCCAGGTCGGGATGGAAATAAAACGCGGCCAGCGTGAGTGAATTCAGGTCCCATTCGGACAGCGGCCAGCCGGGCAGATCATGGCCGAGGTTTTTTTCGAGGAATTTCTGGAGGCCGGCATCGTCGAGTCGCCGGGCCTCCAGTTGTGCCGCGGTTTGTTCCGGCAAGACCGGCTGCGGCTGGAACCGGGCGCAACCGGTAATGACAAGAATTGGGGCAAGGAACATCCAACATCGAACATCCAACATCCAACGCCCAACGAATTCCAAATGTTTCGTCCTTTCGGAATTGGATGTTTGTTGTTGGATGTTGGATGTTGAATGTTTCATCTATTTGCGCCCAGCGGCAGGCGGACTGTGACCGTGGTGCTTATCCCGGGCATCGATTCGATTTTGACGCTTCCTTTGTGTGCGGAAACAATCCATTGCACGATGCTTAGACCCAGGCCGCAGCCATCCACCGCCTGGCTGTGAGCCGGGTCGCCGCGATAGAACCGGTCAAATACCCGCGGCAAAATTTCTGGCGGAATCCCCGGCCCGCTGTTGGCGATGGTCAATTCAGCCGCGTCGCCCGCCCGGCGCAAGCTCATCGTCACCCAGCCCCGCAGCTGGTTATATTTGACGGCGTTATCCGCGAGGTTCAGCAACAACTGGCGTAAACGATGGCGGTCACCGCGCACGGTGATTTCCTCGCAGGCGGTCAGTTCCACCCGGATGCCGTGCGGTTCGGCCAGGATTTGCGCATCGGCGAAATTGTCACGCACCAACTCGTCGAACCGCATCGGTTCCAGCTTCAGCGCGACCTGGCCCGCGTCAGCCTTGGCCAGCAGCGCGAGACCGTCCACGATGCGGGTCAGCCGGCGCAATTCGTCGAGCAGGCTGGCCGCGCGTTCGCGTTCGGCGGGCGCCAGCGAGTCATCGCGCAGGGCGGTCTCGGTTTCGCCGCACAAGACCGTGAGCGGCGTCTTGAGCTCGTGCGAAGCGTGCAGGGTGAACTCGCGGGTGCGGTTGAAGGAGTCGTCGAGCCGCGCCAGCATGCCGTTGAAAACATCGGTCAGCCGGTCCAGTTCATCGTTATTGCCCGTGCGAGGCAGCGGTTCGCGCAGATTGCGTTCGTGGATTTTTTCCACGGCGTCCGTCAGCTTAGTCATCGGCGCGAGCGCCCGGCGGGTCAGCCACCAGCCGCCGAGCAGCCCCAGCACAATGGCGGGCAGGCCCACCTGAAAAATCATCTCCCCCGCCTCGGCCAGGGCGTGCTCCTCCGGTTCCCGGTGATGTTCGTGGCGCAACCGCTCGTCAATCTCCCGGTAGGTGCCAAAACCGATCACCAGCAGCGACGCGGTCAGAATGCCGGCATACCAGAAGGTGAGCCGCGTGCGGATGGTCATGGTGCTTCCTTCAGCAGGTAACCCGAACCGCGCACCGTGTGGAGCAGCTTGGGTTGAAAATTGGCGTCAATTTTTTCGCGCAGCCGCCGGATATAAACGTCCACCAGGTTGGTGCCGGGATCGAAGTCGTAGTCCCAGACCTTTTCGAGGATCATCATGCGTCCGCAGAGGCGGCCGGGGGAGTGCATGAGAAATTCCAGCAGGCGATATTCGCGCGCGGTCAGTTCAATGTCCGCTCCGTCGCGCTGGGCCCGGTGGGTGACCGTGTCCAGCGTGAGGTCGGCCACGCGCAGGACGGTGGACTTGTTTTCGCCGCTCCGCCGCGTCAACGCGCGCACTCGCGCGACCAGTTCGGCCAGCTCAAAGGGCTTGGGCAGGTAATCGTCCGCGCCGGCGTTCAGGCCCTCGACCCGCTCGTTAACCTCGCCGCGCGCGGACAGGAGCAGGACGGGCGTGGCGTTTTTGCGTTCGCGCAACTGGCGCAGCACGCTCAAACCGTCGCGGCCCGGCAGCATGATGTCGAGCACAATGCCGTCGAAGGGCGTGGCCCGCGCCGCGGCCAGGGCCTCGTCGCCGTCGTGGCAGACGTCCACGGCAAAACCTTCGGCCTGCAACGCCTTGCGGACGAACGACGCCGTTTTCTTCTCGTCTTCGACGACCAGTACACGCATGGATCGAGAATCGTTAAATTGTTGAAACGTTGAAACGCAAAAATGTCGCAGCCCTCATCGGGTCGTGTGGGATTTCAACGGCAGTTCGGCCTTGCCTTCGATTTCTTTCACACAGCCTACGCCCGGCGCATACAATTTATATTCCGTCGCACCGTCGGAGGCGGTCTCCTTGATTCGCACGCAATTTTGATAGGTCCCCGCTGGCACCATCACGGTTTCCGAAACCGAAACCACTTCGTCGTTCTCCCAGGTGATATGCGGCACGTCCTCGGCACGAAACCGGTCGCCCCCCCGCGGATGCGCCGGCATCAGGACGCCCGGCTGTTGGGTGTCCTTGCCCCACAACCACGTGCCGCCGTGGCCGACGACCTTGCCGTCTTTGTATTCATCCACGTCTTCGCCGAGATAATAAACCGTGCCCGCGTCGTCCTGGGCAAAATAATCCAGCGTGACCTCCGTCAGTTTGCCGTTTTCATAATCCCGGTCCTCCACCACCAACGCTTCGACCGTCTGGCCGCCGATCCGGAAAGTCTTGTGCACGTCCGGTTTGGCGGTGCGCTCGACGCGGCCGGATGGATTTTCGAGCACATCCTGTTTCAAGGACACCAGCGGCAGGTAAGGATTGGTGATGGCCTGCGGACGGGAAAACCGCGGCGTTGAATCCTGGGCATGGTTCTCTGGAGAAATGTTCGCGCAACCAGCCAGAGCGAGCGCGCCAAACGCCAACAACAGCATTTGCCCGTTCGTTTGCAATTTCATGGAATAATTATTTCTCCATTCCGTACACCAGGATCTTGAAACTGTCCGGGACCATCTTCCCGCGCCGCTGGCCTTCGGCCGGGGCCTCGAATTTGGCGGCGGCCAGGTAAATCTTGTGCGTCTTGGGATCGAGGGTCATGGTTCGCGAGCCGCGCTGGGTTTCCAACGTCTGCACCACGGTCAGTTTGTCCGGCGAGTCTTCGTGCGCAATGGTGACCGTCCCATCGCCGCACGAGGCAAAGGCGAACCCGGTTCCCGGATCGAATGCGTTGGCGTCCACCCCCTGCCCGATCGGCACCGAGGTGATGACCTTGCCGCTGGTGCTGTCCATCATCACCATCGTCTTGCTGCCGCCGCAACCGAGGAACAGCCGATGATTCGCCACGTCAATGGCCATGCCGGAAGCCTCCTCGCCTGGCGCGATAGGCCAGCGATTCACTACTTTATGGGTTTTCGTATCGATGGCCACCACTTCGTTTTTGTCTTCGAGATTGTCGTAGACACGCCAGGCGTTGGCATCGGCCTGCGCGAATTCCGGCTTGCCTGCGAGCGGAATCGTGGCGACCACCTTGGCTGATTTGGCATCAATGACCGTGGCCGATTGGCCGCGTCCATTAAACGTGTAAAATTCCCGCTGCCCGGGTTCGTAAAGCATCCCATCCGGGTTTTGACCGGTGTCCACCTTGGAAAGCGTTTGCAGCGTCTTCAAGTCCACGATGCCTGCCTTGTTTTCACGACCGTTGCTGGTGATTCCCAGCTTCAAATCGGCCGCCGGCGCAAGGCCATGGACCCCGGGGGTGTTCGTGATTTCGCCGATGACCTTGTCCTGGGCGAGGTCAATGACCACGACCTTGGTCCCGTGCGAGACGTAAAGGCGTTGCGCCGCTGAATCCACGGAGCAGTAATCCCAGCCGCCGTCGCCACCGATGGGGATTTCCTTGATGAAATGATAAGGCCCCTCGGCGTGGCAGACCGCGACGGTCAAACTGAACAGCACCAGCAACAGATATTTTTTCATAATCGGACTCCTTTTGGTTGAATTTACCCGACAACATTTGCTCTCAGGCATTCCCGGCGTCAACTTCCAAAGGCGGAGCATGGCTGTCTCAGCCGCAGCACGTGGTTTGGTTTTGTGTTGGTTTGCGTGGTTTATAAGATTCAAACACCATCATGAAACCTTGGAGAGATGAACGTCCGCTGAACGGCAGATGACAGTTCTGTCATTTGCGCCGTCTCACGGGATTTCCTTTGTCCGTCGGACCGGGCAAACCTCAAAGGGGAAGCCGCTCCGCGGCGTCCCGGGTCAGCGACCTTCAGCGCGGGCTGTCATTTGATCCATCTGAAATTTGAGGCTCACGTTTCATCCGGGGAATCAGCAGCATCGCTGCAATGAACACTGGGCTGGGAGTTGACGGTCACCTCCAGATCGGCCAGCGAGATGAATTTGCGGCGGCAACGGCAGGAGCACCTCGCACTCGCCTTTGCCGGCCGGATTGGAGGCCTGGAACTGGGACTTGAGTTGCGCGGTGTAGATGGACTCGGGTTGCGCCGTGCCAACACTCAACCCCGGTTTGAGCACGACCGAAGCTGCGAAGCTCTTGACCATGGCCAGGGGGCGCTGAGACGCCGCGCCCGACGTCCACTTGCGCGGCTGCCTCCGCGACGACGCGGGCCGAATTCATCCTGCTGCGCAGCGCTTTCTGCTTGGCCTTGGACAGCGCCGGCAGGAGCAGCGCGGCCAGGACGGCGATAACGGCGATAACGACCAGCAGTTCGATGAGTGTGAAAGCATGGCGACGAATCTGCATAAGTTCCCTCGTGGATTGATTGAACCAACCGTAGTCAACCGAATGCCATACTCCAAGCCAATTCGCGGGAAGAAGATCGGCCGTCCGCGATGGCGCACAGGGAAAGGTCCAGGCTGGCAGGATCAGGTTTGGTCCGGCCCGCCGGTTTTTGCTGCCGAAAGGAACAAACAGACCCAGCCGGCGATGAAGCTCGCGCCGCCCACCGGGGTGATGGCGCCCAGCCAGCGCAGGTTTGTCACGGCCAGCAAATACAATGAACCGGAAAAAATTATGATCCCGGCCAGGAAACACCACCAGGGTCCGGATTTCAGCGGCCGGTGTTGGGCCAGCACGAACAACATCACCGTATGAATGAAATGATAAAAAACGGCCTTCTCCCAGATCGCGGCCGTTCCGTTCCGGGTAAGCAGGTCGTGCAATCCATGGGCGCCGAAAGCACCCAGTACCACCGCGAGCGCGCCGGACGCAGCCGCAATCCGGATGGTCGTCGCCCGGGTCATTTGTTTTCGTCCGTGCGGAAGGGCACGGCCGGCAAACCGGCTCCATTGAAAAAATTGGGCTGGGCGACTTCACTCCAGGCGAAACGCACGGCCACCGGCCTGGCTACGTCCGGAGAGGAAACCACAACTGTTCCGTTGGTAATCTTGGCTTCGGCCGGAACAAATTTTTGGTCTGCGCCGGCGATCGTGAACCATGTCAGCGGCCGGCCGTCCTTGCTGACCAATCCGCCGTCGGTGTCGGCAAAGGACAACACCGCCTGACCGCCCTTGATCTTCATTTTTTGGAACCTGGGGCCGGTGCACACGATATCCTTGTGTCCGTAAGTCTTGTTCAACGCGAGCCAAGCCAGTCGTTTGCCCACCTCCTGTTTGTTGCGCGGATGGATGTCTTTCAGGTCGTCCACCAGGTCGGTGGTTACGATCATCCCGGTATTTTTGATGCGCAGGGCATGGGTCTGTGCCTCCCAAATTTCCGGCAGGGCGTCGGCAGAGGGAACGCGCGGGGTTTTGCCGGTGAAATAATTGAATGGCGCGATCTGCACGTAGTAAAACGGGAAATCGCCCTCGCCCCAAAGCCGGCGCCAGCTGCGGATGAGCGCCTCCATCTTGTCGGTGTAAATCGCGCCGTCAGGTTGCTTGCCCATGCAATTGGATTCGCCCTGGTACCATAACACGCCGCGCATCGCAAAATGCACCAGCGGGGCGATCATCGCGTTGTAAATCGCCATCGGGTTGGTATTGCTCAATTTGTTGGTGGCGGACAAAGGCGCGGCCAGTCCATGGAGCGAACGCACCATCTCGAAGCCCTCCGGCGGCGTCCAGGGCTCGATGCGTGTGCCGCCCCAGGAGGATTCCACCAGGCCGATGGGGACCTGCAACTGGCGGTGGATTTCCCGGCCGAAAAAGTAACCGGCGGCGGAAAACTTGATGGCCTCCAGCGAAT
This sequence comes from uncultured Bifidobacteriaceae bacterium, assembly GCA_964413165.1. GTDB lineage: Bacteria > Verrucomicrobiota > Verrucomicrobiia > Limisphaerales > UBA11358 > UBA11358. The sequence goes on along the minus strand of CAYPSF010000001.1, from coordinate 56,264 downwards.
TGGAATTGCACAGCAACCAGCCCCGGAGCGTTTTGGCCTCCTTCTCCGGCACCGAGGCGAGCGTCTTTTCAACCTTGAACAGCCGGATCTCCGGGAAATCGGCCGCTGCCAGTTCCTGCTCGGCGTTGAAAACGGGGCGCTGGCCCGATTGTTTGCCAATGGGTTTTTCCATGTTGGACTGGCCGGAACAAAGCCAGACTTCGCCGACCAGAATGTTCGTGAAGGTTTTGGTTTCCCCCGCCTCGACGACCAGATCCGCCGGCTGGCTGGAGGCCGGCAGTGAACTCAAGCGCACTTCCCAGCGGCCGTCGCCGCCCGCGCGGGCGCGTTTGACCTGCCCGGCAAACTTCACGGTCACCGCCGTCCCGGGCTGGCTCCAGCCCCAGACCGGCACCGGTTGCTTTTGCTGCAACACCATGTTGTCGCCGAAGACCGACGGCAATTGCAGCGCCGGGGCTGCGGCCACGGGCGCCGGGGCTTCCGACGCGGCAGAATTGGTGGTTGCTTCATCCGCCGCCCGGGCGAACCTGGAACCAAAAACCAGCGCCACACCGGCAATAAAAATAAACCTGGAGATGAAACGGTTGATTGGGGTCTTCATTTTAAGGTTCAGTCCTGGTGAAAAACTTCCTCCATGGTCGTCCACCATTCGTCCGGGGCGCGGCCGGCCAGCGGTTGTTGGCAGGGCTTGCACACCGACCACCAGCGCTGGGTGCCGGGATCGGCGGCCATTTTCGCCATGTCGGCGGCGAAATCGCTGCCGGTATATTCAAAATAGGCGAAGAGATAATGCCGCCCGTCGTCGAGCTGGCGGAGGTAGATGGAATAATTCTGGATGTGGCACGTGTGAATCATCTGCAGCACGTCCGGCCAGACGGCCGCGTGGAGCTTTTTGTATTCGTCGAGCTTTTCCGGCCGGAGGCCGATGACGGAGCCGTAGCGTTTCATGGTTGAGTTCGATTCATTTCGCGGCGAGCGTGCCGAGGTAATTGCCATAATCGAGCAACAACTTGCCGACGATCAACAGGCCAACCGACAGGGCCAACGTGGCATGGGTACGGTGCCGGCAACCTTTCCATTCCTTGAGCGCAACACCGATCAGGGTGCCCAGCAGGATTGAGAGGATCATGTGAATCGCCCAGCAGGTCTGCTCGAATCCCTGGACTTTCATGATAAAAAAGTGACCGAAGCCGTAGAAGAAGAACTGGCCATACCAGAGGCAGCCGGTGAGGATGGCCATGGCCCAGTTTACCGGCAGACTCGCTTTCTCGACGCCTTCCGGAAGCGCCACAACTTCACCCAGCGTTTTGTGTCGGAAGTGAAGGAACAGGCAATAAATTGCCGTGGTCAGGAACGCGCCCGTGTTGGAAAAGGGATAAATAGCATTGCTGCAAAAAGTGGTCGCGTCCACCCCCAGAATTGTATGTCCGGCCGCCGCGGTCTCGGCCAGTTTGGCAATCGGCGCGCCTTCCGTCAGCGCCATGCTGTAAACCCCCGACAGCACGCCGGCCACCACGCACAGGATCAGGCCGACGAACGCATTGCTTCTGCCCGCTGCCGGACCGCCAATCGGAGCCAAATCACGTTCCTTCCACCGGCCGGCCACGCCGCAGAAAATAATTCCAATAATGCCGACGCCGATGCCAAGGATGACCCAGGCCACGCCGGTCTTGGCGAGGAAAGCCTGGAGGTTCGCGGCGGCATTCACCAGGCCGGTATCACCCTTGATGATGGCGTAGGCGGTACCCACTACGGTCGAGATTCCGATGGCTGTGGCATAGGTTACGGAGAAGCCCACATAACGAATCGCCATCCCAAAGGCCGTTCCGCCAATGCCATAAGCCATGCCCAGTAAAAACGTGCGCAGCATTGCATCCCGTGGGGCAACTTGCACCACCGACCAGAAATCCGGAACCGTCAGGAACGCTCCGAGAATGGGCAGGAGCAGCCAGCAAAAAGAGGCCTGGGTCAGCCAGTAGGATTGCCACGACCAGCGTCGGACTTTCCTTTGCGGGACATAGCAGAAAGCGGCCGAGGTGGCGCCGATGGCGTGAAAGAAAATACTGGCCGCTAGAGCATGCATGCAGTTTTCCGGTTAAGCAGATTCACTGGACTGGAGTGTTTGGTTTTGTCGATTTTGACACAGGGCCGGCCTCGAAGTCGAACCCGGATTCATTGAACTTTATCCAATAAAATCCCGCCTTCCGCATCAGCGCGGTAGCAGGCTTCCACCAGCAGCATGGTCTCGAACGCATCTTCCACCGATGAGACGAGCGTGGCGTCTTCGCCGGCGGCAAATCGCTGTAAATTCGACATCGTGCCGACGAACCCGTCGGGAAACCAGCCGCCCACGAGCGGGACTTCGACCCATTGCTTCGTTGAACGGCCAAATACTTCGAGCCGGTCCGACCGGCCACGCGGATAATCCATCAGCAACCCCAGCGTGGCGATGGCGCAACCCTCCGTGCCTTCAATCCGGACCGAAGCGTCGATATGCTTCGTGCCGAAGGAATGACAGTGGTTGAGCGAAAGGCAGCAGCGGATCAGGTCGCCGTAATCCAGGATGATGCTCGATCGGGTGTTGGCCAGTTTGGGAAATTTCGGGTGTTTCACCGTCCGGGCGTAAACGCGGCGCGGGTTGCCCAGAAAAAGCCGGATGAGGTCGAGATAGTGGACGCTGTGCAACAAAATCTCCACGCGCGGTTCGGTCAGCAGAAACGGAAAAACATCCCACGGCGTCTGCAGGTTCAGATGCACCTCCACGTCCACGATTTCGCCGAGTTCGCCCCGGCGGATGAAGTCGTGGACGGCAAGCATGAAGGTGCTGAAGCGGAGCTGGAAATTGACAGCGGCCTTCAGCCGTTTGCGCCGGCAGATGTCGCGGATGGACCGGGCCGCGGCCAGCGTATTGCCCATCGGTTTCTGGATGATGACCACCGCGTCGTCGGGCAGCTGCTCCAGCACTTCCGCGTGCGCCTTCGGCGGCGTGGCGATGTCAAAGATCACGTTCGGCTCGGTGACCGCCTCGCGGATATTTTCAAACACCCGCGGCAGGTTGAAATCCTCGGCTCTTTTTTCGGCCACCTTGAGGTCAAGATCATAAACGCCGGCCACGGGAAATTTAGCCTTGGCGTATGCCGGCAGATGCGCGTCGCGCACGATGTCGCCCGCTCCGAGGATGACAATCGGCCGCGGCTGCGCCGGCCGCGGCCAGGTCTGCTGGAGCTGTTTAGGGTCAAAGCCACTCATTTCAACCGGTAAATTCGTTCTGCGTTTTCGGCGAAAAATTTTCGCCGGCGGTCGACAGATTCGGTCCGGACCATTTCCTTCGCCAGCTCCACCCAATGCCCGAGGGTTGAGGTAAGATTGCAAACCGGCCAGTCACCGCCGAAGAGCACGCGGTCCCAGCCGAAACATTCAAGGCAATGCTCGACGAAGGGCTGGATGGCTCCGGCATTCACGTGTTGTGGATGGCAATAGGCCACCAAGCCGGAAATCTTGCAGGCGAGGTTAGGGAATTGTGCCAGCTCGCGGATGTGCTGGCGCCACGGGTCGAGTTCGCCGCCCTTGAGGTTCGGGATCCCGCAGTGGTCGAGGACAAATTGCACGTCCGGCACCTGGCTCACGAGTTTGGCGCCCAACGGCAACTGACGCGGCAACAGGCACAAATCAAACGTCAGCCGGTGTTGCGCCAGCCGCGCGAGATTTTCCGCAAAGAGCGGCGTTTGCGACAGCGCATCCGGCTGGGTGTGCAAGACCCGGCGCAAACCCCTGAGTTTCGGGTGCCGGATGGATTCGACGTAGGCCGTGAAATCTTTGGACTCGGGCCGGCAGGCCGCGAGCACGCCGACCATGCCGGAGTCCGGTTGAGTGGCAAGTTGGAGAAAAAATTCCGCCTCCGCTTTCATCTGCGGTTCATCCACGTCCACTTCCATGAACAGGGTTTCGGCGATGCCGGTGTTCCGCGCCGCCACCCGGTATTCTTCCAGCCGAAACGGTTTGCCCTCGAACGCCGCGATCCCCCGACACCATGAATAACCCAGCCGGTCCGGATAAATCAGGTGCTGATGGGTGTCGATGATTCTCATGGGCGGCTGGTCAGCGGAGAATTTTTTCCATGCGAAAGTTCTGGAAGGGAACACCCCGATGCGTGACGGTTTGTGGGGCGATCACTCGAAACCCGGCGTTTTCAAAAAACGGACGGGCCGTGAGGCTGGCCCCGGTAAAAATGCGATCCAGGCTGCGTACCAATGCCTCCGATTCAATCCGCCGGCAAAGGGCGGCGGCGATGCCCCGTCTTTGGAAACGGTGATGCACGTAAAGCAAGTCAAGATGCCCGTCGGGTTCGAGGGCGGCAAACCCGGTGATTTCAGGACCCTGTTCCGCCACAAAAACCATGAGCGCACTCAGCCGACCGCGCCAATATTCGAGGTCGGGGGGCTCCGGGGCCCAGGTGTCAATTTGTTCAGGCGAATAATCCTTAGCGCTGATGAGGCGGACGGTGTCGGTGAAAAGGCGGGCCAGAGCGGCAACTTCCCATGGCCGATACGAGCGCACGTTCAGCCCGGCAGCTTGCGGGGCAACGTTCATAAAAGAAACTCCTCCCGTACCACCGCGTTGTGTTCACCGACCTTGGGAGCACCGAGGGACGAAGTCAGGATTTTCCCGTCCACGCGGATGGGGCAACGCGTTGTTTCCAGGCTCGCGCCGTTTGCGCGGCTGACTTTTTGGATCAGGTTGAGCACGCGGAATCCCCCATGAGCCATCAATCGTGGCCAGGTCAACACGTCGGCGCACCAGATGTCCGCCGGCTCCAGAATCGCCAGCCAGTGGGCTGTGGTCTGCGTTTTCAAATGCCGGGCCAGCTCGGCTTTGATTTCATCGCGTTTGGTAAACCAGGTTTTCGGGTCGAGGTAAGCTGTCAACGGCTGGCAGCCCAGCAATTCACCCAGCCGGACGACCGAGCCCATCGCCACCGCCAGATAACCGTCGCCGGTCTGGTAGATGCCGTAAGGCGCGCCGAGGTAGGCATGGCCGTTGTTGACCGCGCTGCGTTGGGGCAGTTTGCCGCCGTCGTTCAGGTGCGTGGTCACCACCTCGAACTGCAGGTCGATAACCGATTCCATCAGGCTGACTTCGATCAATCCGCCCTGGCCGGTGACGCCCCGCCGGACCAGGCAGGCGAGGATCCCCTGCACACAATGCGCCGCCGTGAACATGTCTGCGACCGACAACCCCATCGGCACCGGTCCCTGGGTCGCGTCACCGCTCAACCACGCCAGGCCGGAGATGGATTGCGCCAGCAAATCCTGTCCAGGCTTGTCGCGCCACGGGCCTTCCCGGCCGTAACCGGTGATGGAGGCGTAAACCAGCTTTGGATTCCAGTTTTTCACCGCGTCATAATGCATCCCGATTTTTTCCATGACCCCGGGCCGGAAATTCTGGATGAGCACATCGGCGCGTTCGACAAGCCGGCGGACGTCGGCGAAGTCATCCGGATTTTTCAGGTCCGCAGCAAAGCTCTGCTTGTTCCGATTGATGGAATGGAAGAGCGTGCTGTCGCCGTCGAGTTCCAGGTTGGAAATGTAGAGCTTCCGGCCCAGTTCACCGGCGCCCGGCCGTTCGATCTTGATGACGCGCGCGCCGAGGTCGGCCAGGCGCATGGCCGCGCTGGGCCCGGCGAGAAACTGGGCGAAATCCAGAACGAGAAGGCCTTCGAGTGGTTTCATAATGGAAAGGAAACATTTAACGCCCAACATTCAACATTCAATGTCCAGGGGTGAGCCGAATGAACGCTGATTGAGCGTTGAGCGCTGAATGTTGAATGTTGAATGTTTTGGAAAATCATAACGACTGGCACGCCGCCACCAGGGCTTTCAATTTGGCACGGGTAATATCGAGCGGCACATGGCCGAAGCCGCATTCGCTGGTCAGCACCAGCCGTTCGCGCGGAAAATGTTTCAGCGCCGGCTCGACCCGTTTCCGGATGACCTCGGTCGTTTCGATGCCGTCGCTGCGCTGGTCAATCACGCCGAGGGCGAGGTCGCCCTTGAACTTCCAGAGCGGCCACAAATCCATCAGGTTGTAGCTCAACGTGCAGTGCTCGAGCGATACCTCGTCGATCTTCGCCCTGGTGAACGCTGGAACCAGGTCGGTGTATTTGGTGAAGTAAACCCGCTTGCGCCGCGGATTCCCGCCGCAGACGTGCAGCCCGACCCGCACCTTGGGCAGTGATTCGATCAGCTCATTGAGGATGCCCGCTGCCCATTCGCTCTGTTCCGGCGCCTCGGTCCACATCGGCTCGTCGAATTGGATGAATTCGCAGCCGGCGGCGATGACCGCGCGCAGTTCCTCGGCGAGGATTTTCGCGTAGGCACGGCACAATGATTGTTCATCGGGATATAAATCGGGACGCTCGTTCACGCTGAACCGGGTCAGCACGTGCGGGCCGGTTACGGTTTGCTTGACGGCGACGTTTTTCGGCGCCGCGGCGCGGGCGATTTTCCAGTTGTGCGCCAGGTTGCAGCGCGGGTTTTTGATTTCGCCCACCACCCGCGCGCATTCGATGCCGAACCCGGCCGTGCCGAAGGTTTTCTTCACCATGTTCTCCATCGAAACGCCGTCGAGCCTCTTCTGGTAGAAATAATACATGTTCTCGCGGTAACCCTCGCCGTCGGTGATGACGTCGAGCCCGAGGTCGGCCTGGTCTTTGGCGGCCCAGCGGATGAGTTCATCCACCTCGGCCTGGTTCAGCGTGGGTTTCTTGAGCGTATCCTCGACCTTGCCGGGCCGGGGATAACTGCCAACGACGGTGTTGCGGAATCTGGTCATAACAATAGGTTTTTCGGAAACATCCAACATTCAACGCCCAACCTTCAATCCAACGTCACGCCGATCGCGTCCCTGTCTCCCAATTTTCTTCATTGGATGTTCGATGTTGAATGTTGAATGTTTTTTCATTTCTAAACTGGCTTCAGTCCCGCGGCGAGGCGGGCTTCGTTGATGTGCGCATGCACGCCCTCGCTGAGCGGGCGCGGTTTGAAATTGATCTCCTGGTCCAATCGCCGGCTGTCCATCCGGTCAATCAGCGGCGTGGTGGGTTTGGATTCATCGAAGGAAATTTGCGCCTCCGGCAGCCAGTGGCGGACGAGGGCGGCGAATTCCGCCGCGGTGACGGATTCACCTCCGTTGTTGTAGGCGAAATGGGCGATCTGCGGCTTCAGCGCCAGGCTCACAAGCTGTTCCGCGCAATCGTCCACGTAAATCCAGCAATCGCGCGTGTGCGCCGGGAACGGCAGGGTGACCGGCTTGCCCTGCGCCGGCAGGGTGGCGAAGTCCTCCGCCCACAGGACCGAGCCGCGTTTGCGGCCATGGCCGAACACGACCGGCGGCCGGGTGCAGGCGATGCTGACGCCGTGTTTCTTGACGTACTTTTGCGCCGTGAACTCGTTCAGCACTTTCATCATGCCGTAGGTGAAAAAATGGTTGGCCGGGCCGGTAAAATCATCCTCGGTCACGTCGCGGTCGCCGTAGGGCTTTTGGGACGCGCCGTAATACGTCTCGCTGCTGGTGAAGACCAGCCGCGCCAGTTTCTGGCGGACGGCGGCGTCGAAGAGGTTGATCATGCCCAGGACGTTCACGCTCGCGCCGAGATGCGGGTTGGCCTCCACCTCCGCGCTCATCAGGTAGGCCAGATGGATGGCGTGCGTGATGTCCGGGTGCTTTTGAAAAACGGCTTTGACCGAATTCGCGTCCGACACGTCGAGGGTGGCCAGTTCCGCGCCCGGCAGCCGGGCCAGGATACCGGAGTCGGGGTTCAGTTCGCCGGCCACAACGGGTATTTTCCGCTGCAACAAGTTGCGCACCACGCGCCAGCCGATGAATCCGGTGCCACCGGTAACCAGGAATTTCACGCGGTGATGTTTGAGAAAGTCATTTCGTTTGTAAAATCTAATTCCATACATAAACTGCCACCATGCAGCCGAGACATTTTGAGGACTACGAACTCAATGCCGTGCGGGAGACCGGCGGGCGCACCATTACCGAGGCGGATATTGTTTTGCACGCGGGTCAGACGGGTGATTTTTATCCGCACCACATGGACGCCGAGTGGTGCAAGACGCAGCCGTTCGGCCAGCGGATGGCGCACGGCACCCTGATTTTCAGCGTGGCGGTGGGCCTGACGGCGGGGGAAATCAACCCGCTGGCGTTCAGCTACGGTTACGACCGGCTGCGCTTCATCAAGCCGGTGTTCATCGGCGACACCATCCGCGGGCGGGTGACGGTCAAGGAAAAGCGCGACCACAAGAAGCCGGACCACGGCGTGGTGGTGGAGGCGTTGGAGGTATTCAACCAGCGCAACGAGACCGTGCTGGCCTGCGAGCACCTGCTTTTGGTGCAGCGGCGCGGCGGTGCTTAACCCGGCTATCGAAGCGGCAATGGGCCCAGCTCATTGGTACCGCGCGGTGAACGGATGGTCATGGCGTAAGCGATATCAGGATGGTCCTTTTCCTGGAGAGCGAACCACACGACGTAGGATTTACCGGGCTGCAATTGGTCTCTTGAAAATGTCTGGACGTTCAAGCTGTGGCTGTAGGGGAATTGTTGTCGAAGTCCGCGGTAATCCTGGAGTTCGAGTCTGAAGTTCTTGTCCGAATGGGCCCAAGGCCCCGCTTCCGGGACCACTCCCCACCAGGTTTCGCCCGCCGTAAAATCTTTTTGGGCCACGCCTTTGGCCAAGGCGTACATCCATTCCAGGTCGCCGTCCAGCCAAGCCGGCATGGTAAACCGAAACCCGCAATAATACAGTCCGTCATGTTCGATCAAATGTCCCCGCACGGGCAATATCTGGACAGCCGCGTAACCATTTGTTCCCTTGTTAAGTTTGATCGGAACGAAGCTCCCGAAATTTTTCTGGAGAAAGGCGAGACGCTCTTCCCCGGCTGCCAGCGGGGCCGCCGGTTCAGGCGGAGACGGAACTTTCAGGATCTGGATGGCCTGATTGATTCGCGCGTGAAGTTCGGTGTCTGACAATTGATCGGATACCCACTGGGCGGGTGGAACCGAAAGCATCGGCGCTTTTTGGATTTCGAGCAACGGGCTGGGCGCGAAAACCTCCTGATCCTGCCACGAGTGTTCGGCCAGTTGAACGTAACCCGTGTCCTCCAACCCAACCCAAAGTTTTTCATCGGATACGGCCAGGCCGGTAACCCGGCTGGTAACCGGAAAATATCCGACCCATTTCCCGGTTGGCTTATGGAACAATAGCACGTAATTGCGTTCGTTCTTCGCATACATGTTCCGCCACTCACCGTTCTTTCCAGCGCCGCCGGTGTCCACCCCGGGGCACAAGGTCAGCACAAAATAGCCGTTCACCCACCGCCCCTCGGTTCCATTGCCGTTCAGCGAAGGATCAAATCGCGTCGTGGCGGCAACCCACAGAAAATCGCCATCGTTCGCCAACGCAGTGACAGCGCCGGGAAGACGCGAAGTCGGACCAATCGTCGCCACCGCGCTGTTATTGGTATCCGCGACATAAACACCGTTTTCGGACCGGTGATAGCGCGAGGTCACGGTCATGGCCGTGCCATTTGAATCCACGAGATAGCCGCCGAGCCATGAAAACCAATGGCGCTCGATGCCGGTATCCGGATTATAGGCAACGAGCCCCAGCGTAGTTCCCAGCCACAACCCGTGCGGATCAGTGGTTGCTGCCAGGATGTCAAGCCGGGACGGTGGCATTGGCTGGTTGGTTCCCGTTTTCAACACGTCGGAAAGTCTACATTTCGATTCATTTTCCAGATTATAAACTTCATCGTTAACCAAAAGGTGATGACCGGACAATTGAAGCAGCCTTATCTGGGAATGTCTCGCCCCGATAAAATCCATGCTTTTCCAGGAACTCCCCGAGAAATCCGCGCTGTTCAATTTTCCGTTGGCCGGTTCGCCACCACCCAAAAAAATCCGATCCGCGGCCAGCGCGCTCGCGAACATTTGTCGTGACAGAACTCCTTGTTTATCCCCGTAACGCGTCACCGTCCCGGTCGTCGGGGAAAAACAAACCACTCCATCCTGTTCCAGGGTCATCCACAGCCGGTTGCCTTGCGGGCAGAACGAGGTGATGGGCGAATGCTTGCCGATTTTGGCCGAAAGCATTTGCGGTGTTCCCCCGGGCGGGAGCTGCCACAGCGCGGCCTGGGGATGCGAAGCCACCAGGTACTCCCACACCGGATCGGACCAATTCATCGCTCCGCCCCGGGTGCTGACCCACAGCACGCCATCGCCGAATTTTAAAGCGACAACTCCGTTGACGGCCGTTGTTGATGGCAGCACAACGGGTCGCACGTCTGGCGACAGTTTTGGGGGCAGCAGGCTGACGCTGACAAGTTTTGGGCGGTGCGCCTCGGCCGTCACGGCCGCGGTCCGGGTAGCATCGGTTGGATTGGCGGTGACTTTTAATTGTTGTTTGAATTGTGCGATCATTGCCGCGGCCTGTTCGGGGCGGCCAACATCGGCAAAGACTTGTTGGATCGGCGGAAACAGCCCGCGCGTAAAAAAAATGTCAAATTCCTCTGCACTGTATTCACGGCGCGCCGTCGGCATGTCTCGCGACTTCAGATATTGGGGCCAAAGATCTTCGATAAATTTCGCTTTCGCCACCTTGTCCTTTAGATCGAAAGGAAAGCCGTATTCGATGAACAGGTGGGCATTGATGACCGGAATCGGCGGGTCGGCATGGATGGCTTTCTCGTACATGGTGAAAAGTCTGCGTGCAAAATCGTCGCGGATTTGGATTTTCCACGCGGCCAGCACCTCCGGCGGTGCGTCCGCCGGAAAACCGGGCAGTTTTCCCACCGGGAAACCGTTCGGCTCTTTTCCGCCGTTAATGGTGTTGCACACATCGTCCATGGCGGCCTGCCAGGCGCCGGTAAGCCGGTAATCCACCGTGCGTGGCTGGCCCAAAAAGAACCAGGGTCCCGGCGGCAGAAAGTCGGACTCTCTTTCGGCAGGGGAAATCAGGCCGAACTTGTCGTCAAAATCATCGTAACTGCGGATCTGCTCCAATCGCTGCCAGAAGGAAGGCGGCGATTGTCCCCAAAAACTTTCCAGCCAAAAACGATGAACCAGACAGGATTCCGGAGTAAAAAAATGAGCGGTGGTCAGCAATCTAACCTGGTAGCGCAACAGCTGTTGCCCTTGCGCCGTATCCAAAAAATTGGGGGAAAAATATCCATGCATTTCCTGTTTGAAGAGGGCCTGAATGTCAGCCGCTCGCAACATGAGCTGCCGAGCGACTTTACGTCGTGTTCCTTCCGGGATGGTTTGTTTATTGGGTAATTTTCGGGCGGCGAGGATGCTTTTGACCAGTCGCGCTTCCAATTGCGGCAACTCCGACACAGTTGCGGTTTCGGTTACGGTTTGTAAGTCGCCGCTTCCGTCCCAAAGGTTGAGTGTGAAGCGGACCGGAGTTTGGGCAAACGTGAATTCGCCCGGCTTAATTTCTTCATATTGGCCCCAAACATAGACATCGGCCACTTTTTGCCAGGCCGCCGGGTCCTGCGCCACTAATCCGGCGAAAATCAATTCCGCCTCCGCCGCCGCCGCGGCGGCCCGCGGGAATTGGAGAATCCGGACATCCTGCGGTAAAGGCGCTTTGTCCAACGCCGATTGCAATTCGGTTTCCAGATAGTCAAGCCGGCGGCTGCCGGAAGTGTTGGCAAAAAACAGCGGCGCGATGATCGTCCGAGACTTTGTTTGTGCATTGTGTTCCTGCGCCTGCCGTAATGCCGTTCGAAGCTGCTCGTCCGCCGCGGCAACTTCCACAACGGAAACCTCAAGAGGCTGGTTCGTCATGCCTTTGATCAACAGTGTTGCCTCAGCTAAAACGTCCGCATGCTCCAGGTCGATTACTTCCAGGCGCAACCCGCGTCCCTGAGCCGTGATCGTGAATCGCCCGGTCACCAACCAGTCGGCTTTAACCATTTTTCCAACCTGCAACGCGGTGGCCGATGAAGCAAAACCGCCGCCGGCAAGGTTAAGCTCTTTTTCGGCTACCCGTAGTTGGCTACGCTCGACCCATTCAAGGCCGTCCACATCCTTCAATCGCACTTGAAGCAAGGCGCTGAAATCTACCGCCGCCAGCGCGCTGCGATAGGAATTGTCATCGGTGGAAAAATCCATCAAGGCAACCCTCGACGCAGCCTCGACTTGCAAGGTCGCAATCAAGATTGCCGAGCAACACAACCAATTCGAAATGGCCGTCATTCTCCGGGTTTTGCGCATATTCAGATGATTCCTGCGTTGTTGATCTTTATGGTTTGGCCGAGGTTCCCGGGCGAAGGGACCACAGTTGGCCCTCGGCCGTCACGGCAAAAATCTGCCGGCCCAACGAGTGCAGGGAACGAATATCCTTCAGGGGTTCACCGTCCGGACGGGTCAAGGCAACCGGCGCCGCCGACGCATCGGCAATCCAAAATAACCGGCGATTGCCTTCGCCCCCGCTGACGAGCAACCCGTTCAGCGTCCAGGCACACGGCCAGATCGGTGTGCGGGTCTTGCCAAACAGGCTCTGTCCGTTTTTGGGTTCGCGATATCTTCCGGAATACGACAGGGTGATGAGTTCCAGCGTGTCCGGATCGTAGGCGAACAGACCGTCGCAGCCCCGCGAACGGTCAACCTCCGCTCCGAGGATTTTGTCGTCCGCCCAGGCCAGCCGGTCGAGGCAGTACCCGTCGTGGGTCATTTGCTGGAACTCGCCGGTGGCAGGGGAAAATTTCCAAAGTCCGAACCGTTTGCCGGTGCGGGCGCTGCCCGTAATCGAGAACCACAGGCAGCCCCGTTTTTCGTCCGGCAAAATGCCGCTGATGGTATAGGGCAGGCCACCGTCGAGGGCATTGCGTTTCTGCTGGGCGCGGCCGGACGCCAGAATGGTAAAATGCCGGGTGGCCGGGTCGAACTCGACAAAGTCGCTGGCGACCTGCTGCAAAACCAGCGGGGCGCTCGCTCCTACACCCAGGTAACCCTTCCCGTCATAAAGCGCCACGGAGGCAATGTCATTGTACGGCAGTCCTTGTTTTTCCGTCCAAAGGGTCGCCTGGCCATCGCGGCAAATGACCAACCCGCCGACGGTGGCCACATAGATCGCGTCTTTCCCGGCCACCACGGCATGCACCGGTTCCAGCCAAGGCTCATTCACCGGCAGCGGGGAATGAAAACTCGTTTCGCCCCGGACCGCCATCGGACCGCCTGTCAGCGGTACCGAGGTCACCCGCAGATGGATGTCGGACGCAGCCTGGCCAGGTTGGGTCCAGACCATGATGAGATTCCCGCCCTGACGGCAGGATTGCACCAAGCGACCATAATCTGTCGGCGGCGGTTCGATCGCAACTGGCTCGACCTGAAATGGCGTCGGGACAACCGGCGGGGTGACGCTCAGTTTGCCTTTGAGCCGGAGTTGCAACGTCTCCAGCCGCTCCACGAATCCCCGGTCCCGCGGGTGGGCATAGAACACTTGCAGCAGACGGCCCGCCCAGTCATAAGCCGCATCCTTCCGGCCGCCGGTTTCCAGAATGTTCAAATGTGAAATAATAAGCGGGTACCAGGAGTCGAGCCGGACGGAATCGCCGCTTTCCAAAACGGGATCGAGGATGGCATGCGCGTACCGGTCTTGCGTTGCCGGGTCCGACAATCCCCGAAAAACGAGATCGACCGCTCCCGACGGGAAGATGTTGTCATTCATCCAATGGCGCGAGTAGTGATCCAAGGGCAGGTCTTTCAGGAAAATATCCAATGCCGCCTGAGCGATGACGGCATCTCGTCGATGCTCTGATTCTTCAATAAAATTGTATTTGGCGGCCAGAGCGCAGAACCGCACGCAAACGTTGGTGTTGTGGCTCAATAAATCGTAAAACTCCATGACCTGGCGGGATTCCTCCGGCGATTTGAACCGGGCGGCCGGGACCTGATCCACCAGGCGTTCGAAATAGAAAGTCTGGTTATAACCCAACGGCGTGGTGTTGCTTTCCAGCCGCACCGCCTGTTTGCCGTACGGCGCATCAATTTGCCCGACCGCATCGCGCATCAATCCCTTCCATTCCTCCACGTCGCGGCTCCAATCGGCGAACCACCCGACGTACTCGGTCGCCAGCCAGGTCCATTGCGATTGTGGATCGTTGATGGCGTTGCTGAGCCGGTCCTCCCAGCGCGCGGCGTTGTATTCGCGTGCGACCCGATAATAAGTACGGCACAACTCCCGCAATTCAGCCAGGGAAGCGCGCGTCCCGGCATCCTGGGCGCCAGTTTCGGTTCGCAACGGTTCCATGGCGATAAAGGTGTTCCAAACCACGGGCAGCTTGACCGGTACCGGTTGATTGTCTTTCCAGCGGGAAATGTGTTCGTTGATCAATTCCATTTGCAGGTCCCAAAACCGCAATGCATCCGGCAGGTTGCTGCTCAAGCTTTGCCAGGCCCCCGCGGCTTGCAGCTGGTATTTCTGGCTGGGATACAGGGCCAACGCTGCTTCTGCCGCCCGGGCCGCGGGTTCCAGTTCTCCATGTGCCGCCAGGATCTGGGCGCGTTGAGAAAAAAGCGCCGCCTCCCGTTTGGGGTTCGCCGCGGAAGACCGGGGAACCGAGGCCTGGCACTGCTCCAAAATCGCCCGGGCCACCGCCCGGCGCGCCGCATTCAAATCACCTTCCGGCACCTGGACAGTGAATGTCCGGGCCTTGCCCCCCTTCAGAGCCGAGAGCGAAAACGTGAAGCGCAGTTCTCCGTTCGTTTCCGCCTGCCGCACGCCTCCGGCCAGCAAGAGCGCGGATGCCTTCAATTCATTTTCCGCACCGGTCAATTCCTGCTCGTGCTGGAAATGCTCCAGCCGTTCCCGGTCCAGAATCACCACTTCCGGGGATTTCCCCAGATCGATGGTCAGGAACATGCCGAACGATTCCGCGACGCCGAACAACGAACGGTTCAATTCCTCGCTGCGCACTCCCAGGATGCCCAGGTAACGCCGTTTCTCCGGCGGGATCCGCCACTTGGCAACCGCCGCCTGCACCAGGTCGGAGATCTGCTTCGGGTCGGTCTTGAAACTCTTCTCGGCGGAAATCAATCCGCCCAGCGATATGCCGGTGCGGGTCTCAATGACTTCAACTCGCCAGGCGGCCGCCGTCGGTTCCGGCAATTTTTCAACGAACAGGAAAAGGTCGGCCGAAAGCAACTGCCCCAGCCGGGCGGCCGTCGCAGGGTTCGCCAGAACGCTGGCGGTGAGTTTCTGTTCGGCGAGGATTTTGCGGATTTGCTGCCGCTCCACCAGCGCGACCTCCGGATCGGCGGCGAGGGCGGTTTCCATCCGGGTGAAATCAACGTCCGCCGGCGCCCGGTCGCCTTCGCCCGGGAACACGGCGAGCCTGACGGGTTTGGTTTGCGCCCCAATCGTCGCAACCGTCAAAGTCAATGCCAGCACGGAGAGGAAGATGCTTTTCACAACCGAATGGCTTTGCCGTCACTTCGGTTTGGGAAGCTTCACTTCAAATGTGCCGGCGGCCCAGCTTTTTGAGTCGTCAGGAAAACACAAATAGATTTTCCCGGATACCGTCCGGTTCATGGCTCGATTGAATTGCAGCTTCATGCCGTAGCCCTGGTTGAAGGTCATGGTCTGAACCACGCCGCCTTCATTCCAGGTCAGCTTGACCCGCGGATTGGCGTTGCCGTTGTCTGCGGATTGGATGTCGTAACCCTCGCCTTCGATGGAGGTGTCGAGACGAAGAACGTCCAGTTGTATTCCGTCTTCAGATCTTATTTTAAGGTCGCCATTCCTGAACGACACCGTCCGGGCGGCGAAATCAATTCCCCGCAGCCTCCCGCTGACCGGGTGGCCGGGAAAAGAAACTTTGCTGAGGTCGGATGTCCACCCGGATTTGGCGGGCTCGCCTTTCGGTTTGCCGGCGGCAACGGTCTCAGGCTTGACGGGTTCGGCTGGCGGGTGGTTGGTAACAACGATCCCGGGCAGGACGGGTTCAATCTGTTCATCGCTGTTGGAAACGGTTGTGGATTGAGTTTGCACGACAATGAAGTTGTTTGTAGCCAGGTTGTGCCGGACATCCTGGTATCCCTGTTTCATTGCGGCAGAAATCCGCCAGACATAGACGGCGGCGGTTCCCGCTTCCGATATCAAAATCAGATAGCTAATCAGGAGGCCCGCCTTGGCGAGGCCAATTCCTTTGAGCGACGGGTCCCGGCGAATTCGTGATTTGGCCAGATGCCCGCAAATGATTCCCGGGAGCCAGCCAAGGCACATGATCAATGACAACAGGGAACAGACCAGTGACGCGATGGCCAAACGGGAAGTCTTTGGAGTGACGGCGGTTGCGTTGTAGCCCGGCCAGGGCGGCGTGTCGGTCCGGAGAGGAACCGCGGCGGGTCCGGCCGCTTCCTCCGGCACGGCGATCCGAGCATTGCAGCCCGGACAGGTCATCTGCTTTCCCGCATCCGTCGTGTCGCACAAAATGTTTTGGCCGCAGGCGGGGCATGAAAATTTGAAATCACTCATAGAGCTTCCTGTTCATCGGGCGTTAAAATTTATCGCGCGGATATCGTCGCAATGAAAAGAAAAACGGCGTTCACCAAAACCAGCGGCACTTCATCGCGCCAACTTTGGAATGACCCGATCCGCCAGCACATCCGCCGCGTTCTGCAACGCCGTCTTGGCGGCGGTCTGCTCGGCAATATCCACGCCCACGCTGGTCTGACGGTCCACCACCAGCAGGTTTCCCGTCGCCAGGTCGCGGACCTTGATCTCGAGGCGTGATTTGCAGGAGATCAGGTTGCCCTTTTGCAAACCATAGGCGCTGAAGGCTTCCCCGGTGATTTCGATGGCCGGCTTGTTCGTGGAATTGTCATCCACCAGCGTGAAGCCGCATTGTTGCAGGATCAGCGACAGTTCCGTCTCCGCCGCCGGGTCAATGATGTGCGGCCCGTAATGCCGCTCGCTGATTTTCACCGAAACAGCCGGCAGTTTCTTTCCCTCGAGCGCCTTTTTGAGTTTGGCGATCCGTTCCTCGCGGCTTTCCACCTTGGCCACCAGGGTGTCGCCTTTTTGCACCACGTCGGCGGCAATCTTTTTCGCGAGGCTGGACGACAGATCAGCCAGTTTGGCCGACGATCCGCCTTGGACCATTTCGCCATAAACCCGGCTGGTCTCGGTGCCGATGACCTTGGCCACGATGAAGGTTTGATCGTCCGCCTTGAACACCTTGCCGGTGACGAGCACCTTGGCGCCGGTCAATTGGCCGACTTTGGCCGCGCTTTCCGAGCTGACAGTGCCGGACAGGCCCAGTTCCTGTTCGCCCAGGACCTTTTCCAGTTCGGCGCGCTCGACGGTGATGATTTGGGGCTCGGCGGACAGGTTGGCGTTGACCAGCGTGGCCACCTTGGGACCCAGGCCGGTCACGGCTTCGTCCTTGGATTCAAAATCGAAGACCGCCACGGTGAGAACATCATCGCCGGCGGCGTGGACGATCGTACCGGCGGCCAGCAGCAGGGCCGTGATCAAGGGAATTTGTGTTTTCATAATTTGTTTTGGTTCATGGTTGAGCATTGAAATCGGGTAGGGAAAGCGGCGCGGGATTCAACGCCAGCCTGCAAAAATAAACCAGGTTCATCTGAGACTGCGGACTGTCCGCGGGATGGGCCAGCAAATCCGCCTGGACCACCACGACCGTGCCTTTGTCCTCCGGCACAACATGGAACGACGGCTTGATTGGGTCTTTGGGCCCGGGCGGCGGTTGGATCCAGACCACCGCCACGCCCTTCCGGGCAATTTTTTGAATGGACTGCCTCAAACCTTCGCGCACCTGCGCCCTGGTTTGGAACGGGCCAATGATGGCCAGTTTGCCCTGAAAATTCTCCAGCGCCGTTTCTCCCAAATCCGAAAATTCGATTTTGTTTTGCTGGAGCAATGGTTTGAGTTCGTGGTTCGGATCCAGCACGCCCAGGCTGGCTTCACCCAGCAGCGGTTTCAGTTCCCCCAGCAAATTCGTCGGGTACACCAGCACGTCGGTCCGGCCCACGACCCGTTTGGTGCCGTCCAGCCATTGAATCAGGAACCGCGTTTCCGCGTTCACGGCGGGGAAGTCGATCGCCGCGGATTCGGAAACGGTCTGCCCGGGCAAAATCTCGATTTTCTTCCAGGCTTTTTCGGACAGCGGAGCGGCCGTGGCGGAACTGGCTTGATACAGCCGCGCACAGACGTCGGCGCTGGCATTTTGGTCGCTGGCGTTATGCCAGATGATGGTAACTTTTCGCGCATCACCGGCGAACACCCGCTGCGCCTCCTTGTCGGCAGTTAATTCCAACTGTCCATAAGCCGTGCGGACCGCTGCGCCGGTGAGCGCGAAAAAAATCAGGCCGAGCGACAGCGATGTCCTCCGTCTCAAAACGCTGCACCACGGAAGCTTTGTCTCAAATGTGCCCGGTTGGTTCATACATCATCTTTTCAACCTATTATGACCATTGCGACCGGCAAATCCTTTGATAAAACTGGGCCCCCCCTCACGGAACTTTGCCGCTGGGCATCCCATTGGTACCATCACGCCGGCCGGGCGGGATGCCCCGGTGAAAGGGCGGGCCATTGGTGATGCCGCCCGGATGTTGCCAGTAAAATTCCACCGTGGCTTTGAACATCTGCCGGGGGTCAACCTGCTCGCGGGGGCTGATCCCCATCTGCTCATAAAGGATGGCTCTGGACAGGCCCGGCACCAAAAGCGTTCTGCTTGTCTGCTGGTTCAGGAATGTCGCCAGTTCCCCAAGATCAAGCTGGCCGTCGTGGTTGTTATCCAGGAAGGGCGCGGGCGCGGTCCGGAAAATTGGGTCGGCCAGTTCCGGTTCCGCCAACCATAAGTTATTGAATTCTGAGCGGTCGAGGAATCCGTCGTCATTGGCATCAAATTCCTTCAAGCGCCTTGCCGCCAGCCAATGTTGGGCCAGGTCGATCCCGGCCTGTTCCTTCGGGTCCAGAATCTGGTTCTGGTTGGCGTCGAACCAGGCGAGTTCCGTTGCCTCCAGCCGGCCATTGTGATTGGCGTCAATCGCGTCCATTTCAGATTCGATATAGGCGGGGTCATCCAGGGCCGCTTCTTTTTCGTCGGGATCGATGGACCCGTTATGATTGTGATCATATTTTGCGAGCATATCCTTGCGGCGCTGTTCCGCGTCCCGGGTTGCCCGCGCTTTGTTACCAAGCATGACCTGCCTTTGCGCTGCAACGGCGGCTTCAACTTCAGAAACGGGAATCGCCCAGATGCCCAGGGCCTCCGGCTGGCCGACGTAGAGCGTATCCGATGTGAAAAAAATCCAGGTGGGACCCGCGTCCGAACCGGGAGGGGCCATCCTGGCTCCGAGGCTGTAGAGCGGAGGCTGGCCGTGTTCCAAATCAAATTTCAACGGGACGACAATCGGTTCGGCGCAATCGCGACTGAGGCAAACCAGTTTGGCATGATAACCGTCTTTGTCGGTTATGGTCCACTGGCGGCGGCCACGTTCCATGCTGCCCAGCGGTTTCTCACCGCTTTTTTCTTCCGCCGTCAGGTGGGGATCCACCTCGATCACCTTCGCGTGCTCAACGAAGAAATAGAGGTTCGATTTCCAAAAAGTCCCGGGGGCACTCACGAGGGAATCGCCTCCTGGCGATGTCCACACCGCCTTTGCCGGCGGGGGTGCGGGTTTTGAGCCCAGGGTAACATAAGGTGGCGGCTTTGATTTTTCATACAGGGACAGTTCCGGCGCCGGCTTGCTTTTATCCCAAAACCAAAGCATGGCTGAATAATCCGGTGACTTGAAACGAAAGATGACCGCGTCGTCAAGCGCTTCCGCCTGGGGGGAAGACCGGGGGAAATCCAGGGAAAACAATCCGGTCCAGTCGCTCCCATTCCACACAAACACCTTGCTGCCGATGACGACCCCCAGCGAGTGGTTCGGTCTGGAAAAAAGCACGGGCGACCCGAGGCTGTCCAGCGAATCCAACGCCGATGCCGCCGGTCTCCGGCGGGTACTGGCCAGGATGCGCGTCCCTTTGCCGCCATCGGTGATTTCAAAAATGCTTTCGCGGTTGACGGCGTATAGATGTCCATCCAGGGCATCCAGTCCGGTATTCGGTTGCACGCGAACGTCGAGGGTTTTCCACTGGCGGGTGGGGAAATCATATTGTTTGATTTTGTCCTCGTCCCGGAAATAGAAACGGCCTTGAAAAATTTCGGCCGGCACTCGCTCCAGCTCCCAGGGAAGATGATCGGGGGAATCATCGCTGGACGGGTACCGGACCAGCTCCCAGCTTTGGTCCTTGGGATTGAAAATGGCGGCCAACGCCCGGGTGGTTCCCGCACCGACGCCGTTCCGATAGAGCATGGTGCTGTAACGCAGGTCCAACACGAGTTTGCCGGCACACCAGCGGCTGGCGGCGATTTTGAAATCCCACCGGTCCTCCCCTTCCAAAATCTCTTCCTCTTTCGGCAATTGTTCCTGGGGCAGCTTCAGATATTTTTCGACCCGCAACACATTCGTGACCGTTTCGGACAGCACCCCGGACGGCCTGGCAACGACCGGCGGAGGCACAACCGCGACCGGCCGGGAATTCAGGTTTTGAACCGCCTCCGTTTTCGAAACGGGCGCGGGTGCATTCAGGATTTCCTTGGCGCGTCTGTCGGCAACGAGTTCCACCCAACGGCTGTCATTGGTTGCTTTGAACCGATCGGGAAGTGATTTCCCTTCCGCCAGGGCGATGAGATTCGACTGGTAGGCGGCCAGGAGCGGGAGGATCTCCGTTGCCTGGGCCTTGGTGTACTCCCGCAACTCGAAGATCTGATTGAATTTAGCCCAATCGTAAGGGGTGTTATTTTTCAAGTATTCGACCTGCTTTCCAAAGGCCTCTCGCACTTGTATCCGGGGTACGGTCTTGTCCCAGTACTCCTGGTCCAGCGCCTCGAGCTTGGGGCGATATTGGGAATAAAACTGTCGCACCAATGAGTCCGGGGTTGGCAAGGACAGGTCAAGACCACGCCTCACCTCCATCAGGTTGTCCGCACCCCAATTCAAGTAAAGCAGCTCGACATTATGGGCCAAAAACAGGTCGCGATTCGCTAAGAGCGCTTCGAAAAAGTTGGTGAACGTCAACCCCATCTGTCGTTCATCGGTGGCGTCGGCAAATTGGAGGGCTTTTGCTTCCAACTGCCAAAGGACATTGGTTGAACCATCCAGTTCCCGGATGAAATTGTTCCAAATGACTGGAATCAACTGCCGGTCCTTTTCGTTCCAGGCAATGAGTCGTGGCGGTTCCAACCGGTGATCGGGGTCCATGGCCTCCGCCGGCAACTGCAGCCGGTGCGACCAAAGTGGATTGTGAATATAACCAAAAACCGGACTGGCCATCAATTCGCGGTAAAGCGTTATACAGTCCGCGGGTGTTTCCTGCCAGAGACTGCCCCACTTCAGTTTGCAGCTGAAAATGTTGGGCTTCGAATAGATCGTTTCATCCAGCTCGTCATGGGTCGCCAGTCTTTCACCGACAAAATAACTGTCACGCACTGACGGCGATTGGGATATCCATCCGGCAACCGAGCGGGCCATCGCGCGCAATTCCGCCAGCTTGTCAGCCACCGGCTTTTGAGATTCGGGAACCAGTTGAAAGGATAGCAGGACCTTCGATGCCGCGGCCAGGTCTTCCAGGCCCAGATTATACCAATCCGAATTGTGCCAGCGGGTGGTTCGCGGGTCGCGACTCACCATGGGTGCCGCTTCGGGCAGGGTCCGGCTGAAGGCATAATATAGTTCCAAGGCATGAAAGGCGCGGTCGATGTCCCGGGGATCGGGTAATTGGGCCAGGCAAAGATAACTGATCCCGCCTCGGTTGGTTTCAAAAATCACCGCGACGTGCGCGGCTAAAGTCTCCTTTATTTCCCGGGCCAAAAAAATTTGCTGCGACTTGTCATTAACGATTGCCGCGTCAATGCCTCCTTCCAGGTCGATCGGGATCGTATGCAGGGTGCTTTCATATGACTTGATTCGCACCATGGCACAATCCTGATCGTGCTTTCCCAAAGCCCACGCCGAGTCCGCCGCCGCCTGTGCCTCCGCGTAAACTCCCCACTTCATCGCCCATTGCGCCTCGTCAAAATATTGTTGTGCCTCAGCGGTTGCATTCCACTCCTCGACGGTGGAATGGACCTTCAACAACTCGGCCACCTTTGCCGCCAGCCGGTTGATAACTTCGGCATAATCCGTGCGCCGGCCGCTGACTTCCATCAGCAACGGCGCGCCACCCTTCGGCGTCAGGCGCGCATTGATGGTGATGGTGTCTTTGGCATAACCATTTTGATCCACCACCCCTTCCAGCAGGTAACTGCCGTTCCAGAACGCCGACTCATCCGCTTTCAGTTCCTTTTCCTCGCCTAGTAACTGCATCCGTTGCCGCTCCAGTACAAAGAACTGCCGCTCCTGGCTCAACCGCTGGACGGTCAACAGCTTCAATTGCCGTTCCGTTTCCTTCGCCTCGGCCGACTGGACGGCTGAACGCAGGTTCACCACTGAAATGGGGATGGCGTCTTTGACCAAAACCGTCAACTTCGGCAAAAAAGAATCAAGATAGGTCGCCGCTGAATCCGCCCATGAGGAAAGGTCTTTCAGCGGCCAGGAAAAACCGACTTCCGTCAAAACCACCCCCGGTTTCACTGCAATCAGCCGGGTCATCAGGTTGGTCGCCTGCGGTGTCCGGATCACATCAAGCAACAGCAATCCATCCGCGCCGAGAACCTGGCCCAGCTTCAGATAATCCCTGTTGGCCGCCGATAATTTTTGCTCGCGATAGACCTTTTCAATCTCATTCCGTTCGAGCAGCTGGATTTTGGGGTTCCCGGAAAGCCGGGCCGTCAACACATCCGCGGCCGTGGACGACTCGTCCGTCTCCGCCAACAACGCCAGCCGAATCGGCGCATTCGACTGCGCCAGCAACCGGGTCGCCAGAATCAAAACGAGCGGGATCCAGAGAAGTTTTTTCACGGATATTTCCTCAGAGGTTGATCGAACTCAATCTTCTGGCCTCAATCTTCAAGCCGCCGCTCACGCGGGCCGGCTGGTCGCTCGACCAGGCAAACCGGGGCCCGGCCACGATCACGCCGCCTTCCGCGTTCAAAAGCACCGTCACCTTCTGCCCGGCGATTTCGAGTTCCTGGCCGCTGAAGGTCACCAGCGACGAACATTGTTTGCCGTTGCAGATGTGAACATAAATCGGGGTCGAGACCGGCACATCGGCCTGGTCGGCCAGCACCAGTTGCACCCCGTGTTCGTCCTGCGTGATGGCCCGGACGCGGTTCGGGAACAACGTCAATACCTCCTGCAGCATCTTCCCGTTTTGCAGCAGCGCGTAAGCATCGTTCTTCTCCGTCCGTCCGCGCCAATGACCGACGGCGAACCCGATCATCAGGCAGGCGAAAGCGATGCCGCCGCCCCACGCCAGCCGGGGCAGCCAACGATGTTCCAGCACCGGGCGCCCAGCCGGGGACGTGCGCAACCGGGCTGATACCAGCCGGGGAAATGATTCCCAATAGTCTTCAGCCCGCGCCGGAACCGGCACGGCCTTCAGTTTCTTTTCCAAATCATGGTCATTCATTCCGACCTCCTTTGCCGCTCAACAGCCGTTTCAGTTTCCGGCGCGCGGCAAAAATCCGCCAGGAAACCGTCGTTTCCGAACAGCCCAGGATTTTTGCCGCTTCGGCATGATTATGCCCGTCGTAAACGGTCAAGACAATGGCGGCGCGCTGCTTGGCCGGCAGTTTCATCAGGGCCGCCTGTACCTCCCGGGCCGGGGCGTCCTCGCCGGCGGGAGTTTCCGGTTCCGGCCGCAAGGCGTCGTTGGATTCGGCCCAATGAGCATGAATTTGTTCACGCCGGCTTTCACGCTGGCGCCAGTTCAAACAGGCGTTGACGGCGATGCGGTACAGCCAGGTGGAAAATTTTGCCTTGCCCTGGTAGGAATCCAGCTGCCGGTAGGCACGGACGAAGGTCTCCTGCGCGAGATCCTCGGCGTCCGCCAGGGAGCCGGTCATACGAAACGTGAGCGAATGAACCATGCGTTGATGCTGGCGAACCAGCGATTCAAAAGCCGACGGGTCGCCATTCCGGCTTTGCAACACCCAGATTTTTTCTTCGTCCGTGTCGCCCATGCAGCTTTCTTTTACCAAATAAGACAATCTCGAACGACCCATCCTTTGACAATTTTGCGACCGCCATTGTCCGGCCGGTCGGCCGCAGTGATGCCCGAATAGATTTATTTTGCCATTTCCGCTTTAAATCTGCATTTTCCGGGGCAATCAAGTTGAGCCGAACCAGACCAATCGATCTTATCTCCAAAGGCCAAACATGAACTGGTATTACGTTGACCAAGGACAGCAAACCGGCCCGGTGAATGACGCGCAGTTCGAGGAACTGGTGCGCAGCGGAAAAATCCAGCCCGACACGCTGGTCTGGCACGAAGGCATGGCCGCCTGGGTGCCCCAGCGAGAGGCGGGAGGCGGACCGCCGTCGGCGCCCGGACAGCCAACCGCCGGCAGCCCCGGCCAGGCTTCCGGGGAAACCACGGAAGCGGTTTGCGCCGAATGCGGCAAAATTTTTCCGATCCAGGATATGATCCGGCACGGCGAAGTCCGCATCTGCGCCAATTGCAAGCCGGTCTTCATGCAAAAACTGGCCGAAGGTGCGCAGCTCAATACCGGAGGATTGCGCTATGCCGGGTTTTGGACGCGATTTGCCGCGGTTTTCCTGGACGGTTTGATTCTTGGAGCGGTGAACATGTGCATTTCGTTGATCGCCGGAATGAGCGCACGCCAGGCAATCGGCGTGGAACCCAAGGGCGCCCTCGCGTTGCAACTGGTCTTGATGGTCATTCAACTGACCATCGGTATTTCCTATGAAACAGTGCTCATCGGCAAATATGGGGCAACGCTGGGCAAGATGGCCTGCAAAATCATGGTGGTGACGGCGGATGGCGGGCGCGTCTCGTATGGGCGCGCGTTTGGCCGGTATTTTGCCAAAATCCTCAGTTACATGACTTGTCTGATCGGCTTTATCATCGCCGGCTTCGACGAACAGAAACGCGCTTTGCATGATTACATCTGCAACACGCGCGTGGTTTTCAAATAGCCCATGAATACGCCGCTGGTTCAATGCCCCAAATGCCAGGCCTGGCTGTTGGACGGGGTCTTCAACCAGCCGGATTTGGCGCCCTGCCCGGCTTGTGGCGTGCCCCTGCGGGTGGAAGTTTTCCCCGCGCTGTTCCGCCCCATCCACCCGGGGCAAAGCGGCGAAACCATCATGGTGGAAGGCGAGTCGAGCTGCTTTTATCATCCGCAAAAAAAAGCGGTGCGGCCCTGCCAGGGGTGCGGCCGCTTTCTTTGCGCCCTGTGCGATTGCGAACTCCATGGACAGCATTTCTGTCCCGCCTGCCTGGAAACGGGAAAAACCAAGGGTAAAATCAAGAGCCTGGAAAACCAGCGCACGCTTTATGATGGCATTGCCCTGTCCCTGGCGATTTATCCGCTGCTGATCTTTTATTTCACCCTGGTCACTGCGCCGGCCGCCTTGTATGTGGCCATCCGTTATTGGAACGCGCCCCGCAGCATCGTCCACCGGACAAAAATTCGCCTGGTCGCCGCCATTGTCCTGGCCTTGATGCAAATTGCCGGTTGGGGCGTGCTCCTGGTTATATTCGCCACCCACCACGATTCCTGACCCATGCCCGAGAAGGAATATCAACGTTTGACCCGCGCCCGGTCCCGATCGGCTTTTGGCGTCTTTTCCATATCCCGCTCAAGCCTGTGGCTGGGCAAGGACCATCTGCTTTGCATCGACTCCAGCGGTTACACAGAAAATTACAAGCGTTTCTATTTTCGCGACATCCAGGCCCTCAGCGTGGTTCTCACCAATCGCCGAACGATTTGGAACGGGGTGCTGCTGGTGCCAATTGTCATTTGCCTGGCCGGTCTGGCGAACGCCCTGTTCTCCCTCCCGCGAAAAGACGGGGCGGTCATGGTTGCCTGGCTTGTTTCCATCGCGGTCTTCGTTCTGCCGCTGTTGATCAACAGCCTGCTGGGGCCGACCTGCACCTGTTTTGTGCGCACCGCCGTGCAAATCGAGGAACTGCCGTCGCTCAACCGGGTCCGGCGCGCGCGCCAGGTGCTCGACCGGGTCCGGCCCTTTATTACCGCCGCACAAGGCGAACTGCCGCCGGAGGGAATTCCCTCCCGCGGACAGTCGACGGCCGACTCCGCCGCCAGCCCGGCCCCGGATGGCGCCGTACTGCCCGCCCCGGCCGCGGACAATCCGGCCGCGCCGCCGCTTCCCTCCTGATCAACCCGACGCTGAACCATGCAAAATCTGGCCCAGCAGCGCTGTTTCAACCATGCCGCCCGTGAAGCCGTGGCGCAGTGCCCGGAGTGCGGCCAGTGTTTCTGCCGCGAATGCATCACGGAGCACGACGACCGGGTCGTCTGCGCCGCCTGCCTGAAAAAATTGGCGCGCCGGCCGGTCACCCGGCGGCCGGCGTTCGTGCGCCTGTTGCGCCTCGTTCAGTGCGTGTTCGGCCTCCTCATCGCCTGGTTTTTCTTTTTTCTCATCGGCGACAGCCTGACGAAACTGCCGACTTCGTTCCACGAAAAGACCCTCTGGCAGGTCAACTGGGTGGATCAAGAATGAACATCGAACATCGAACATCCAACGCTCAACATCCAATGGTCGGACCTTCGCGTTTATTGGATGTTCGCTGTTGGTTGTTGGTTGTTTCCCGAATTCATAAATGAAACCCGCGCACCGGCAACCGGGCAAAGGCGCCTTCGATCTGATCGAAGAAGCTACCCATGGGTTGCGCACCGCGCCGGCCGCCACCCTGGCGGTTTATTATCTGGGGGCCGTCCCGTTTGTGCTGGGACTGCTGTATTTCTGGGCGGACATGAGCCGCAACCCATTCGCGGACCAGCATCTGGCCGATTCCGCTCTGGGCCTGGCCGGATTGTTTATCTGGATGAAATTCTGGCAGGTCATTTTTGCGCGGCGGTTGCGGGCGCACCTCGCCGCCGAGCCGGTGCCGCACTGGAATGTCCGCCGCTGCGGGCGCGTGATCGTCCTGCAGTCTTTCCTGCAGTCCTGGGGACTGGTGCCGCTGGCGGTCCTGGCACTGGGGGCCTATGTCTTCCTCCCGCTGGCGCTGGTATTGGCACCCGTGATTGCCTGGCTGCTCGCCTTTTTCCAGAATGTAACCGCGCTGACCGACGGCCAGTCGGCCGATACGAAAGCGATCCTGCGGAAGGCGTGGCGGCTCTGGCGGCTCTGGCCGCGGCAAAATATCATCCTGCTCCTCATCATGACGGGGTTTGGCCTTTATGTTTTCCTGAATTGGGTCACCGTTGGCCTGTTCGTGCCGCAATTGATCAAAATGTTGTCCGGCGTCGAATCGGTTTTCACCCGGGATCCGCTCAGCCTGTTGAACACGACGTTTTTTGCCGGGATGGCCGGCCTGACCTACCTGTGCGTGGACCCGATCCTGAAAGCCATTTTTGTCCTGCGCTGTTTTTACGGCGAGGCGCTGGAATCCGGCGAGGATTTGCGAGCCGAACTGAATTCCTTTGCCGCTTCTCCGCCGGCCCCGGCGATCCTGCTGGTGTTGCTGCTGGGTCTGGTTTGCGCTTCGCCCGCCCGGGCCGCCGATGCGCCGCCACCTGCCGTGCCCCCGTCCGGGGCGCCGGTTCCGGCCCCGGCTTCCCCGGGGGTCTCCGCGACGGATCTGGACCGCGCCATCAACCAGACCATCCACGAAAACAAGTACGCCTGGCGGATGCCCCGCGAAAAGATCGCGGAATCGGACGCCGGCGACAGTGCCATCACGCGCTTCTTCGCCAAGGCTGGCAAAATGCTGCGCCAATGGGCCCGGTCGTTTTCCGACTGGCTGGACAAATGGTGGCGGAAGCTGTTTCCCCATCGGCGGATTGATTCCGCCTCAGGATCCGACGGATACGGCTGGATCCTGACGCTGCAAATCCTGCTTTACGGGCTGGGGGCGGCAGTGTTGGCCGCGCTCGCGATCTTGCTTTATCGCACCTGGCGCGATCGGCCGTCGCGCGCCACCGTTGCCAGCGAGCCGGTCCGGTCCTTGCCGGACCTGGCCGATGAAAATGTGCGGGCCGACCAGTTGCCCGAGGACGGCTGGACGAAACTGGGCCGCGAGCTGCTCGAACGCGGCGAGTTCCGCCTGGCGATGCGCGCGTTTTACCTCGCCAGCCTTTCCCATCTGGCCGCGCGCAACCTGATCAGCATCGCGCGCTTCAAATCCAACCGCGATTACGAACGTGAATTGCGCCGGCGGGGACATGCGTTTCCCGGCTTGCTGCCGGTTTTTGGCGAAAACCTCCTGTCGTTTGAGTGCGTCTGGTACGGCACCCACGAGGTCAGCCGCGGGCTGGTGGACCGGTTCGCGGCCAACGTGGATAGACTGAAAGACGCAGGATGAAAAAATATTTTCCCATCCTGCTCCTGCTGGGGTGCGCCGCCGCGCTGGTTCTGGGCCTAGTCGAGCTGTTCCAGCTCCGGTTCGAGGTGGGCGATGTTTATCCGGCTTACTCGTCTTTGCGTTCCGACCCGCTCGGCACAATGGTGTTTTACGAAAGCCTCGGCAAGGTGCCGGGGGTATCCGCCCGCCGCGATTTCAGCGTCGCCAACCGCCTGCCGGAGGAGCCGCATACGGTTTATCTGCACCTCGCCGCGTCCCGCTACGAATGGCAGCGGATGCCCAAGGATCTGTACGGGGAGATTGAGGGGTTTCTGGGCCGCGGCGGCCGGCTGGTCGTCACCTTTTTCCCGCAAACCGAATCGTATGCGTTTCACGATGAAGACGACGACGAAACCAATTCGGTGAAATCGGCGCAGTCCAGGGCGAAGAAAGAAAAAATGACGCCGGAAAAACCGGCGAAGAAAAGGAAAAAAAAGGCGGACGACGAGGAGGTCCGGCTGGATGAACGCTGGGGGCTGCACACGGATTTCCAAAAGCTGGCGCAGGCCGGCGATGTTTACGTGCCGGTGCCGGTGGTGAACCGGACGGATCTGCCGCTGCCACGGACCCTCGAGTGGCATAGCGGCACTGTTTTCATCAACCTGGACGGCGCCTGGCGCGTGATTTATGCGCGCGACACCAACGCGGTGGTTATCGAACGCCGGTTCGGCATGGGCTCGATCATCTTCGCCACGGATTCCTATTTTGTCAGCAACGAGGCGATGGCCAGGGACCGGCACCCGGATTTGCTGGCGTGGCTCGTCGGCCCCAACCCGAACGTCGTGTTCGACGAGGGGCACCTGGGCGTCCTGGAAACCCCCGGAGTGGCGGCGTTGATGCGCCAATACCGCTTGCACGGACTGTTGGCGGGTCTGATTCTGCTGGCCGGATTGTTCATCTGGAAAAATTCCCTGAGTCTCGCGCCGCCGCACAGGGACCGGGAACAACGAATCTATGTGGCCGGAAAAGACGCGGCCTCGGGGTTCATCAATCTGCTGCGGCGCAGCATCGCCCCGCGCGATCTGCTCGGCACCTGTTTTGCCCAATGGAAAAAATCCGCGGGGTTCCACGCCCGGCCGGCCAGCGCCCGGGTCCAGCAGGCCGAGGCCATTTGGGCGGCGGAAGCTTCCCGGCCGCCGAAAGACCGGCAGCCGGTGGAAACCTACAAACAAATCTGCTCCGTTCTGGGAACCCGCAACTCACCACCAAAATCATGAATACTGAACGACTCAAGGAAGTGCTCACGCAGGCACGGTCAGAAACCGGCAAGGTCATCATCGGCCAGCACGACGTCATCGAAAAGGCGCTCATCGCCATCTTCACCGGCAGCCACGCATTGATTGAAGGCGTGCCAGGCGTCGCCAAAACCCTGCTCGTGCGCACGCTGGCGCACGTGCTCGGCACCGATTTCGCCCGCATCCAGTTCACCCCCGACCTGATGCCCGCCGACATTACCGGCACCAACGTTTTCAACCTGCAACGGAATGAATTCTCGCTCATCAAAGGCCCGCTTTTCACCTCGTTCTTGCTGGCGGATGAAATCAACCGCGCCCCAGCCAAGACGCAATCCGCGCTGCTGCAGGCCATGCAGGAACGGGCGGTGACCATCGACCGCGAAACGCATCCGTTGTCGCCGAATTTCACCGTGTTCGCCACGCAAAACCCGATTGAATACGAAGGCACTTATCCGCTGCCCGAGGCGCAGAAAGACCGGTTCATGCTCAAAATCACGATGAAAACGCCGGACCGTGCCGAGGAGCTGTCACTCGCCCAGCGCACGATGACGAAGGACGCGCCCGAAACCCTGCTGGCCCAGGGCGTGGTCCAGCCGGTCATCAAAGCCGCGGACCTGTCGGCCCTGCGCGACGGGCTGGCCGCCATCGTCCTGCGGGATGAACTGGTCGGGTATCTCGTGGACATCGTCCGGGCCTCGCGGCAGCACGAAAGCGTCCTGGTGGGCGCGGGACCGCGCGCCACGCAATCGCTCATCATGGCCTCGCGAGCTTATGCCGCCATATCCGGCCGCGATTTTGTCACGCCCGATGACATCAAAACCATGACCCCGCCGGTGCTGGAGCACCGGTTGATTCTCCGGCCGGAATTTGAAATCGAAGGCCTGACCGTGACGGAAGTCATCCAGCAAATCCTCCAGCAA
Source organism: uncultured Bifidobacteriaceae bacterium (assembly GCA_964413165.1). Classification (GTDB taxonomy): domain Bacteria; phylum Verrucomicrobiota; class Verrucomicrobiia; order Limisphaerales; family UBA11358; genus UBA11358. The sequence continues at coordinate 25,530 of CAYPSF010000001.1, read as the reverse complement.
CTGGCCGTCCCGCGATGATCGTTCCGCGCACCAGATTGTTGTTTTGGGTGGCGGCGGTGATGTTACCGTTCGCGCTGATCGGGGCGGTGTCTCCCCCGGCGGCGGGCGTTGCCCTGCTGTGCATCGGCGGGCTGCTGGTGGTGGTGCTGGCCGACGCCCTCGGGACCCGCCAAAGCCTGGCGGGCATCGGCGTGGAACTGCCCGCCGTCGCGCGCATGTCGAAAGACCGGGCGGCAAAACTGGAATTGCGGATTCGTAATGAACGGCAGCACCGGCGCCATTTAAGGGTTGCGCTGGCCTGGCCGCCTGAAATTCAGGTCGAGTCCGGAGAACTGGATGCCCTTTTGCCGGCGCAAAGCGAATGGTCGCGGCTGACCTGGCCCTGTACGCCGCGCCAGCGCGGCAATTACCGGCTGAACGCGGCTTACGTTGAAGGCGGGTCCCCCCTCGGCTTCTGGGCCGTGCGCAAGACCGTCCCGGTGCAGTCGGAAATCCGCGTTTACCCCAACCTGCTCAACGAACGGAAAAACCTCGCGGCCCTGTTCCTGAACCGGGGCGCCTTTGGCGTGCATGCGCAGCGGCAAGTGGGCAAGGGCCGCGACTTTGAGAAACTGCGCGAATACGTACCGGGGGACGACTACACGGAAATTCACTGGAAGGCGACCGCGCGGCGGGGCAAGCCGATCACGAAGGTTTTTCAAATCGAACGGACGCAGGAGGTTTACGTGATCGTGGACGCCTCGCGCTTGAGCGCCCGCATGCCGGGGCGGGAGTCGCGAACCGAAAGGCGGGCGCCGGACAAGCAGTCTTCGCCCTCGACCCTCGACCCTCGACCCTCGACAACCACTTTAGAGCGGTTTGTGACGGCCGCGCTGGTGCTCGGGCTGGCGGCGGAACAGCAGGGCGACTTGTTCGGATTGCTGACGTTCACGGACCGGGTGGAAAAATTTGTGCGGGCCAAGAACGGCCAGGCCCATTACACCGCCTGCCGCGACGCGCTTTATACCCTCGAACCCAAAATCGCCACGCCGGATTTTGATGAATTGTGCACGTTCATCCGGTTGCGGTTGCGGCGGCGCGCCCTGCTGGTTTTCCTGACGGCGCTGGACGACCCGGCGCTGGCGGAAAGTTTTGTCCGCAACCTGGATTTGATCCGGCGGCAGCACCTGGTGCTGGTGAACATGCTGCCCATGCCGGGCGTGAAGCCGCTCTTCACGGATCCCGCGGTTGCCGGCCTGGATGATTTGTACGGCCAGCTCGGCGGCCATTTGCAGTGGCACAAGCTGCGCGAGCTGCAGAAGGTCCTGCAGCGGCGCGGGGTGCGGTTCTCACTGCTCAGCCACGAGCGTTTGAGCGCCGAACTGGTTTCGCAATATTTGAGCGTAAAACAAAGGCAGTTGTTGTGATTGTTGATTTACAACGCTTTATTGCCACCGGGCGGCCTTTCTGGACCGAACTCGAACGGATGCTGGACCGGCTGGAAGCGGAGCCGGACCTGCGGATGACCCTCCCGCAGTTGCAGCTCTTTCATCAGCTTTACGAACGCACGGCCGCCGATCTGGCCAAAATCACCACGTTGTCCTCGGAACCGGAGACGCGCCGGTACCTGGAAAACCTGGTGGCGCGTTCCTACGGGGAAATTCACGAAACGCGGGCTCAACAACGCCGGATTTTTCCGCTGCAATGGTTTTTTCAGACGCTCCCCCGCACCTTCCGCCGCCACGTCCGGGCCTTTTACCTCTCCGTCGCCATCACGCTGGCCGGCTGTGCGTTCGGCGGACTGGCCACCACCTTCGATCCGGACTCGCGCCACGTCACCATGCCCTTCGGCCATGACCAGCTGCGACCTCGCGAACGGGTCGAACAGGAGGAGAGCCGCACGGAAAACCGCCTGGCGGGACATCGGTCTTCGTTCTCGGCTTATCTGATGACGCACAACATCAAGGTGTCCGTCTTCACCCTCGCCCTCGGCATGACCTGGGGCGTCGGCACCATCTTTATGCTGTTTTACAACGGAGTCATCCTCGGCGCGATTTCGGTCGATTACATCGCCGACGGACAGCTCAAATTTCTCCTGGGCTGGCTGATGCCACACGGCGTGGTGGAAATCCCGGCCATCCTCATCGCCGGCCAGGCCGGCCTGATGCTGGCGCGGGCGCTCATCGGCCGGGGCAGCCGCGCCTCGCTGCGGACGCGGCTGCGCGAAATCTCGGGCGATGTCGTCACGCTGATTTTTGGCGTCGGCGTGCTGCTGGTCTGGGCGGGATTCGTGGAGGCGTTTCTCTCGCAATATCACGAGCCGGTCATTCCCTACTCTGCCAAAATCGCCTTTGGCAGCGTGGAACTGGTTTTGCTTTCGGTGTTCCTGGCCAAATCAGGAAGCCGCCCGGACCCGAGCCCCGAAAACCCTGACGCATGAAAACGAGCATGCTGTTCATCCGCACGCCCGAGGGCATCGTCTTCTCGCAACTGCTGGCGGGGCCGGTGACGCGGTTTTTTGCGTGGTTCATCGATCAGCTTTGCATCACCGCGGCGATGATGCTCCTGGGGACCGCCTTCAATCTGCTCGCGCTGATTGGCGGGAACGTCGCCACCGCCCTTTACATCATCAGCTATTTTGTCATCAGCATCGGCTACGGCATTTTTTTTGAGTGGAGCCGGCGCGGCCAGACCATTGGCAAAAAACTGTTCCGGTTGCGCGTGGTGGACGTGGAAGGGATGCGGCTGCAATTCAACCAGATCGTCGTGCGCAACCTGCTCCGGTTTGTGGACTCGCTGCCGCTGTTTTATTTTGTCGGCGGCGCGACCTGCTGGTTCAACTCCCAATGCCAGCGCCTGGGCGACATCGCCGCCAATACCATCGTCATCCGGAATCCGCGCCGCGCCGAACCGGACCTCGACCAATTGCTCGCCGGCAAGTACAACTCACTCCGGCAATACCCGCACCTGGCTGCCCGCCTGCGCCAGCGGGTCTCCCCGACGGAGGCGGACGTCGCCCTGCAGGCGCTGTTAAGGCGCGAGGCATTTGACTCGGTGGCGCGGGTGGAATTGTTCGGGGATCTGGCCGCGCATTTCCGGGCCAAGGTCGATTTTCCCGCCGAGGCGCTGGACGGGGTCGCCGACGAGCAATATCTGCGCAACGTGGTGGATGTGCTTTACCGGGCGCACGGGAAACCGGCGACGGAAAAAGCGGTTTCGGTGTAAACACGCGGGCCGGCCACAAGCGTTTACAGTTTCCGGATTCGAACGTTGCGGTAGCGGATGACGGTTTCGTTGGTGTCGTTGTAGGCACCCAGCCCCGCGCGGATGTCTTCGTCCGGCCCGCTGAATTCGTCTTTCGGCGTCGCGCTGGCAAAAACCTCGGCGCCATTGACCGACGCGGTGATCCGGCCCTTTTCCAGGCGGAAATTGAAGGTATTGCGGACCGCGTTCACTTTTGCCTGTTGCGTGAGTTGCCGCAGCCCCCAGCCTTCGGCGAAACACGCAATGTCGCCTTCCTGTTCGTGCCGTTGAATGCGAAACGCCTGGAAGGAATAGGCGTCCACGTCGGGCGTGCCCATGACCAGTCCGGCCTGGAAATATTTCGTTGAGGAGCGAACCACCTCGAATTCACCGCGGATTTCAAAATTGGAACCCACGCGGGCGCGGGAGAAAATAAAATGCCCTTCCGGCCCGGATTGGACTTCCAACGCGCCGTCCGGGAGTCGCTGCATTTTACCCCGCAGGCAGGCCCAACCCGGATCGGCATTGTCCGACGGCAGGAAATCCACCCACTCTCTTTTCTGGAACCGCTGTTCCAGGGAGATCGCCGCCAGCCGGGTTTGAATAAATTTGCGGGTTCCGTCATCCGCATTGGTCGCAGCCTGCAGCGCCCCAAACTGGTACAGGGCCGTGGCCAGGTCGCCGCTCTGATAGTGTGATTCAGCCTCGGTAACGTCCTTTTTGAGCGGCCCCGTGCGGGCGACCGCTTCCAGGGGCATCAACGAAACATCCGCGCCCCAGCCGGTCAGGCTCTGCGATGGCAGTTTCCCATCCAAGGCTTTCAACTGTTCGGCCGCCACGTCATATTTTCCCGCAAAATAAGCGGCGATCGCATAGTTGCCGAGCCATTCGCGGCGGCCCGATGCTTGCGTGCGGTCGGCGAGATAACCCTCATACATCGTCTGCAGTTCCGGCCAGATGTCCGGGCGCCCATAGATGTGCCGGCTAGACGCCAGCTCCTCTTCCGATTCCACGTCCGAAACACAATCAAGGAACTTCCGGGGAACTTCGGTGTCAAAACGTCCCGTATGGATTGCGGTCCGGCCCAGCGCCAGCAAAGCGGCTTCGCTGCCGTGCCAGCGCGAGCGCAGGCCCCAGCGCATTCCGGACCAGGCCTGGGGATAGTCCAATTGCGCTGTCAGTGTCCGGTCAAACCAGATGCGCATTTCGTCCGCATCGGAATCGCCCAACGCCACCGTCATCATCCGGCACGGCGCCAGGGGGAACCCGGGCTGCAAATGCCAGGCTTGCGCGAGGACTTTCCGGGCCTTGGCCAGGTGATCGCTGAAACCCTGCCAGCCGGCCGAGGTTACGGTGCCGGAGTAGCCGCCGCCGCGGACCTTCCATGCTTCATTGATCTCGCGCTCACCGTCGAGCGTCAGCGCCAGCCATTGATAGGCCGGCCCGGCCTGGTGCACGATCCGGCAAATGGCGGCCTCGTTTCTTTCAAAGAAAGCATTTCCCCAATCGTGGACCAGAATTTCTCCGATCGTTTGCTGGTCGCCGGGCAGAAAACTGCCATCGGCAAAACAGTTTCCCAGCAATTTCAGCGACGACGCGTCCAGGGTGGCAATTCGTTCCGGGTGGTCGCTCAGATAACGGGTTATTCCGACGGACGCGCACAGGCGGGGATAGGCCTTGTGATTCGATTCGGGAAATCCGGCCAGGGCACGTTCAAAACGATGGGTGGACTCGAAGATCTCGATGCTGCTTTCGGCGGCCACAGTCAACACCAACGGGTCGGTGCAATTGGCATCCGCCGCCAGTTGGTCGCCCAGCTGTGCCACGGGAAGGGCATTCGTTTCCACCCGGCTGCCGGACTCGTGGGCAATCCAGGCGCGAAGAAGCTGGTCCACTTTGCTGTCGCAGGACGGATTGCGGCGGCCGCGCTTTTCATAGCCATCCAGCCATTGGCGGGTTCCGAATTCGCGTCCCTGCTTTTGAACGTCGGCGGCGGTTAACGTGTTGGTTGTCCAGACCACCGGCTTGCTGGCCGCGGACACCCCGTCCAGGCTCGGCTCGGCGGCACCCGATCGCGCCCGGGAGGAGTTGATGGCACCCTGAAAACCGCGTTGAAAGCCGAGTATCGAATACGTGAAGGCCGAGACGAAAATGATAAAAAAAAATATTCCGCCGCCGATCATCAGCCAGATGACGCCCTGGCTCAAGCCGCCTTTGGAGACGGACGACGGCAGGGGCGGCGGCACGACGCGATACCCCTGCTGCAACACCAGCTCCAGCGGCTGCCAGTCGGACATCCCTTCCCCTTGAACATATTCATCGCCGGTCAACCCCCCGGACTCGCGTTGTTGCCGCAATTCGTCCAGTGAAAAGACTCCTAAATCGTCCCCCCGACGGCGCACGCGATAGTTCATAAGAGCGGTTCCGCGCCAGTATGGCGGGTTTCCATCCGCGGGCAAGGCGATTGCCCGGGGATCTCACGTCCACAACTGGCGGTCCAGCGAACGGTATTGGATGGCCTCGGAAATGTGGTCGCTTTGAATTTGTGGGTCTACGGCGACCCTGGGCCGGCTCCCGGCACATCCGGCGCGCGCCAAAGTTTGAGCGAACACTTCTCGTCGTGATGGTTGAAACTGACGGTGGCCAGGGTCCTCCCGTCGGGAGAAAAGCTGGTGACAAATATTGTATGCGGCTCGGCCATCAGGGTCATCATGTCGCGCCGGGTGGCAAGGTTCCAAAGTTTCAATTCGCCCTCGTTGCAACCGACCGCCAGAGTTTTGCCGTCCGGCGAAAACGCCACGCTGTAAGTACCGCCCTGATGCCCACCCAACTCGGCGAGGCATTGTCCGGTTCGGACATCCCAGAGGCGGCAGGTGTCATCCACGCTGGCGGTGGCGACGGTTCGCCCATCCGGTGAGAAAGCGACACCAAACACCGCCATTTTGTGGCCGCGCAAGGTTTGGACCAATTCGTGCCGGCCCAGATCCCAGACTTTCGCGTCATCGTCTGATTCAGCGACGGTGGCCAGCAGAGTGTGGTTGGGCGAGAGAGCGATGCCGGTGATGCGGTCCGGATGCGCCTGCCAATGCGCCAATTCAGCACCGGAATTCACATCCCAAATCCGGATGAGCCCCTGGCTATCGCCGGTGATCAGGAGGTTGCGTTCCGGGAGGTAGGCGTGGGCGCGAATTTCCATGTCTGGCAGGTGGACGCGTTTGAGGAGCTGATGATTGGTCGACGACAGAGCCCACTGTTGCAGTTCACCGGTTCGTCCGAGGGCCAGCAACGATGCGGCATGGGTGTCGAACGCCAGCGGCGTTTCCGCGTCGCCCAGCGTATCCAGCCGCATCCCGTCGGCCGCGCGCCAGACGGTCACACCTGCCCTTTTCTCACCCACCGCGATCAGGCTTCCATCGTCGGAAAACACCGGCCAGTCCCAGAAATTTACATCCTGGGTCAGGACCTCTTTCGTCATTGGGCCCGCCACGCTCCACGACAGAACCCTTCCGTCTTTGCCGCCGGTGACCAGCGCTTTGCCATCGGGTGAGAAGGCCACCGCCCACACTTCGCTGGCGTGCCCGCGTAAAATTCGCAATTCCGAAAGCGATTCGGCATTCCAAAGCCGGACCGTCTGATCGGCACCGACGCTGGCAATGATCTTGCCGTCCGGTGAAATCGCCGTCTTGAAAATATTTCCTTTGTGGGCCTGGACACCTGCCAGGTGCCGTCCGGAGTCCAGATCCCAGAGATGCAGAAACCCCAGCTCATCACCCAACAACAATTTCCGGCCATCCGGCGAAAAGCTCATGCCAAAGTTGTCTTCCACGGGCTGGATCCGCCGCAACAAGGTGGCGTCCGCCAGATCCCAAATTTTCAGTTCATGGTTGTCGCTGCCGGCTGCCAGCCGCCTGCCATCGGGCGAAAAGGCGACGTACGTGCCGGCGTTGGTGAAGGAAAAAAGCCGTTGCTGCCCCTGATAATCCCAGACCTCAACCGGTCCCTGAAACATCGAGGCCTGCTTGCCGCCGCCACCCAGAGCCAGCAGCGTTCCGCCGGGTGAAATCGTCGCGCGGCGGAAACGGCCTTGCAGGTGAAAGAGGACCCGACCGCTCTCAACCTCCTTGACTTCGACGCAGCCCGCAGTGTCGGACATCATAATCTTCCGCCCATCAGGAGAGAATCCAACATCCTCGACCCCTCCGGAGGCCGCGTAAGTTTTCATCAGTTGACGGCCGTTAAAATCCCACACTTGGACCCGGTGGTCGTAGCCGGCCGATGCCAGCCGGCGACCGTCGGGGGAGAAGGCGAGTTCGGCGATGGCGTTGGACTGGACAGGAAAAGCGTAGTCCTGGTCTCCCCGGCAAAGCCCCCAATAATAACGCCACTCGAAGCCGCGGAAATCGGGAGCGCCGGATTTGGGCATGCAGCCGGTCAACAAGCTTTTGGTGCGGCCCAGGTCGCCGGCGGCATAGGCCTGGTGCGCCAGATTCATGTCCGCCGCATAGAGCAATTGCCTCGTGGCCAGTTCCTGGGTTTCCGCCTCGTGGCGATAGCGGGTTTCCACTCGCGCCAGTTCCTGGGCTGCGCGGGTGCGCAGGTGTTGGACGACCAGAACCGCCAGGCCCAAGCCCACGAACGTCAGGACCAAAGGGATCAGCCGAGCCAGGCGCCGCTCCGCCAGCCGAAGCCGTTTCACCGAACGTCCCGCCTGCAGCAATAACAGATCGTCGAGCAGGTCACTGGCGGATGGGTAACGTTCCTTCACCTGCGAATGACACGCCTTCAGGACCACCTCGTTGAACTCCAGCAGGGCTTCACGTTTGGGAATGAGCTCAAGGTCTTCCGGCAGTTTAGGAAATTCGAGCCGGTCCCGGCCGGTGCTCATCTCGTACAGCACCTTTCCCAGGCTGAACAGGTCCGCCGCCGGTGTTCCCGGCCCTTCCGGCGGAACAAATCCTTCCGTGCCGACGAACGAGCGGGATTCTTCCACCGCGGAAACCAGGCCGATGTCCGCCAGCTTCGGGGTTCCGTTCACGAAAATGACATTGGACGGCTTGATGTCGCGATGAATCAAGCCGTGCTCGTGCAGATGTTTCACCGCCCGGGCCAATCCGATGGCGATGGCCAGACACTCCTCGATGGGCAGCCGCTTCCGGGTAGCGAGCGCTTCGCGCAAGGTCCTGGGCCGGTAGTCCTGTTCCCACGCGGAACTGCTGGCCTCCGATACCGGCGCCGGATCGCCACTCGCCGGGTCGGCCAGTTCCATCACATAATAAAAACAGCCCCCCTCGTCCTTGCGCCCCACGTGGAGGATGTCCACCAGGTTTTCCTGGGAACGTGAAATCGGCTCAAAGCGTTTGATGCCGGCAAATTCCCGTTCAAACGGACGGGCCTCTTCGAAACGATCCCGATACACCACCTTGATGGCCCGATGAATCCCGGTCACACTGCGCGCCAGCCACACCTCGCCATAACTGCCGCGCCCGACGGGCCGGACCAGATCGAAATCCGGGATGCTGAGGGGGTCAGACCGCATAACCTCGCGGACGATGTTCCCGAATACGCTTCAAAAGAAAAGATGAAACTGGCCGGCCCGGCGCAGCTTTCGGGGTGAAGGCCGGTTTATTCCAGCTTCTTTCGCAGGTACGCAACTTCTGCCTGGAGCAGACGCGTCAGCCGGTGGTTGACCAGGTAAACCTGGATCACGTTCACCCCCAATTCGCGGGCAACCTTGGCCGCCGGCCAGTCGCGCACCGCGTACAGATCGTAAATCTGGGCATGCTTCGGATTGACCCGACGGCTCAGGCGGGTCACCGCCGTTTCAAGAAGGTTCTTCTTCCATTCCAATTCCCACCACACGTCGATCTCGTTTGAATCCGGCACCCGGTCGATTGTGGCCGTGCGATCGTCCGACCCTGATTCGGCCCGCGGAACCTGCGGGTCGGGTGGATGCTTGCGGAAGTGGTCAGCGATGCGCCAGCGGGTCAGGTTCAGCAACCAGCCCCGGAAGGATCCTCGTTGGGGGTCGGATTCAAATTCGTGGATTTTCTTTGCCACCCCCAAAAGCGTCTCCTGCACCACGTCCCGCGCCTCGGCATCCGCCAAGCCTGACCGGCGGGCGACGCTGTAAATCAACCGCCAGTAGGTTTCGGTAAAATCCTCCCAGCTGGCCGCATCCTCCCAATTGCGAATGCGACCCAGCAGGCTGGCGCGGGTGGCAACGGAATCCCGTTCCGGTCGGTCTGTTTCCAGGCGGTTCATGGACGACAAACAGGATAACGCCGCTGCTGGCGGAAATCTTTCAAAAAAATCCATTTTAATGAAAGGTCAGACCGTTTTTTTGCGTTTCCTGCCATAAGGTTATGAAATCTTTTAAAATTAACTTGTTTATGTTGATGGGCCTGCTGGCTGGCGCGCACGGGGTGCAAGCCCAGGCAACGCCGAAGCTTTCGATTTCCCTGCTGACCCTCACCGTTGTGGAGGTGTCCTGGCCCAGCAATTTCGCCGGCTGGCGATTGACCAGCACCACGAATCTGATCCCGCCGGCCAACTGGCAACCGGTGCCAGACACCCCGTTTCCCCTGGGCAATGTCCTCGCCGTTTTTGAACCCGTCACCAACCGCAGCCGCTTCTTTCGCCTGCAAGAAGGCGGGGGAAACACCAACGGTGGCGGCAATGGAAACTGCACGTTCGCAGCGACGCCATCGATGATTGCGCCGGGTGGCAGCAGCACATTGAGTTGGGAACCGGTGACGAACACCACTTACGAGCTGATGCCCGGGCCAGGCATGGTCACGGGCAGCAATTACGTGGTCTCGCCGTCGGTCACGACGATTTACACGCTCGTCGCGAGCAACCTGGCCGGAGTAACTTCCTGCTTCACCACCGTTGCGGTCGTTTCCGCTGCGTGTGATTTTGTCAGTGCGAAGGGGTGGGATTGCACGTTGAGTTTTGTGTATCCTTTTACTGCCTCCTCGTCCAGTTACCTGTTCAACATCCACCAACAAGGCAACCTGACGATCCATTTGAGCCCGTCGTCCGTCACCGCGCATTTCGCGACCTTCACCGGCACGGTGGGTGGCAATGCGCAGATCAATGACCTGGAAGATGCCCTGACGATTGCTCCGCCGGACAATCTCACGACTCTGATTGGCTCGGGCACCCCGGATGCCAGTTCGCCGGTGTCCCTGCAAATCGACTGCCTTTCCGGCACTTACACTTTTTACGTTTCGCCGGTGATCAGCGCCACCCTGGCTAATGGCAATGGCAGTCAAACGTTATTGCATTGGGTCGGCACGATCGAAGTCATGAATCGCGCCCTGCCTGCCAGCTTTGGTCCGCTGGCCAGCACCGGAACCGAATCGTTCCCGACGCACAGTCAGCTTTGGTCCGGGACCGGCGACGCCTATCTCACGGCTGAATTGGGAAGCGTCATGATTTACTCGGGAACGGCGACCGACACCACCGCCGGCAGTGCCAGCGTGAGCTGGACGTTCACCCCATCGCCTTAACCGCACAGCCTTCACCCTGTCTAAATCCCAACCGAATGCCAAAGATTTTGAAACGACATCTTCAACTCTTGCTTCTCGGGATGTTCCTGGTCGCACTGACCGGCTTTCCCCCATTGTCTGCCTCGGGGGCACCCGGCGACCCCGACAACACGTTTGCGCAGCAAGGCGCCATTGATGAACCCATCACCGCCGTGGCCGTAGACCTCTTCGGCAATATCTGGATTGGCGGCCGCTTCCTCCACATTTACGGCCAGGCCTATGCCTATCTGGCTGTGCTTCATCCGGACGGAACCCTGAACACCCAATTCGCATCGGGATCGCTGGCCAGCCTTGGCGTGGTCCACGCGATCGAGGTGGACGACACCGGCAATGTTTACGTTGGTGGACAGAACGGGATGGGCCGGCTGAATTATACCCCCAACAACCAGTCATGGGCAGTGGATACCGCCTTCACCACCCAGGCCAGCAAGGTTTTCCGCCGCTGTGATAGCATTGCGATCGACCGGGGTCTCAACCAGCCGGCCCAGGTCATCTTTGGCGCCGGCAGCGTCAACTACACCAACAGCAATAATACGATCGTCGGCAATGTGGCCTGCCTGCATATCGATGGCATGCTTGATCCGACCTTCAACATGCCTTCCAGCTATGCTTCGGATCAAGTCGTCCAAATCCATTACCTGCCTCCTTGTGCCTGTGGCCCCAACACCATCAGCTTCCCGTATCTGCTCCTCGCCGGATCTTTTGGCGCGCTGGTGCTCCAGGGCAATGGCGACATCCAGAACGCTTATGCCGATCACATTCTAAGTTCCTGTGCGGCCATGCGCTCGCAGGGCGCGCAATACAATTGTTCCAGTTCCCACGGCGAAATGATCCGCGGCGGTTTCTTCAATGCCAGCTACTTTGCGAACAGCGACCAATTCCTCCCTTTCCATCTCGAACGATTGGGTGGCAGCGACCCCGCCTGGTTTCACAGTATCAATGGTTTTCAACCCGGCGTTAACAACGGCTCCTCCATTGCAGCCATTGATGCCCTGGATGGCGGCGATCTCGTTGTGGCCGGCTTTTTCAGCCAGATTGGCGGCAACAACATCAACAACTTCGCCCACCTGCTCCCCGATGGGACCGTGGACGCGAGCTTCAACAACAACGCCGGCTTTCCGGTATTCGCCATGGCCCGGCAACCGGACGGCAAATACATTCTGGCCGGCGAAACCGGCTTCACCCCCGAAGGAGGCATTATCAGCCGCCGCCTTGGGGTGCCTGCACCACGTCCGGTGACCTTCGCTTCTTCGCCCGCAGGGCAAACCCTTTTCACCGGTGAATCCTCCTGCCTCCAGTCCGGCGTGGATGCCTGGCCACTGCCGCCCGTCCTGTGGTACAAGAACAACAACCCGCTCACCAACCAGACCGGTAGTTCCATCTGCATCTCGGGAGCGACCACCAACGACGCGGCCGACTATTTTCTCCGCGCCACTCCCTTTTGTGGTTTTTCCGTGGACAGCCCCACCATCCACCTGACGGTGCCGCCACCACCGCCGCCACCACCGAACGACATGTTCGCCAACGCCTTTACCCTGAGCGGGGTGTCGGCAACCGGGGCCAGCTATATTCGCAGCGCCACAACGGAAACGGGTGAACCCAATCACGCCGGCCAATCCGCCGGGCGGTCCGTGTGGTGGAAATGGACGGCCCCGTTCAACGGCCGGGTCAGGTTAAACGCTTCCGGGTCGGAATTCCCCGCCTCGCTGGGCGTGTACCGGGGAACCGCCGTCAACAGTCTCACGCTCGTCACGAACGGATTCGCCACCAATCTTGTCTTTACGGCCGTTTCCAACACGACCTACCGGGTGGCGGTGGGCGGAACCCCCCATGCAGGTTCGATGGGAAACATCCTGCTGCAGTTGAATCCCGTCGCCATCATCCCCGCCAGCCTGTTCTTGAACAGCGGACTCAATTTTCAGGCAACCGGTCCGGACACCGGCTCGGCGGTGGTTGAAACCACGCTCTCACTGGTTCCCGCAAACTGGCAACCGTTGGCCACCAATCCGTTCGTCAATGGCACGGCCACGTTCACCGATCCCCGTCCGCTCACCAACCCGTCCAGCTTCTACCGGATACGCTTGCAATGAGCCTGGATGAATCTGCGCCGGTCACGCCCACAACTGGCGGTCCAGCGAACGGTATTGGATGGCCTCGGAAATGTGGTCGCTCTGAATCTTTTCCGCCCCGGCCAGGTCGGCAATCGTCCGGGCCACCTTCAAAATCCGGTCGTAGGCCCGGGCGCTCAAATTCAGATCGGCCATCGCATTTTGCAGCAGTTCCTTCGTCGCCTCGTCCAGCTCGCAAAATTGTTTCAATTCGCGCGTGCCCATCCGGGCATTGCAGGTGATCTTCGGTTTGGATTTAAACCGGTCATGTTGGCGGCGGCGCGCGGCCACGACGCGATCGCGGATTTGTGCCGAGGTTTCGCCGGTGCGATCGCCGGCGATTTCCCGGAACTTCACCGGCGGTACTTCCACGTGCAAATCCACCCGGTCGAGCAACGGCCCGGAAATCCGGCCCAGGTAATTCTGGATTTCCCGCGGGGAACTTCTCGATTCATGCGGCATCTTACCGTCCGGGGTCGGGTTCATCGCCGCCACCAGCATGAATTGCGACGGAAAGGTCATGGTGCCCGCCGCCCGTGAGATGGTGACGCGCCCGTCCTCAAGCGGCTGGCGCATGGTCTCCAGCACACTGCGCTTGAATTCCGGCAGTTCGTCCAGGAACAAAACGCCGTTGTGCGCGAGCGAGATTTCGCCGGGCGTGGGATTGACATTGCCGCCGAGCAGGCCGGCATCGCTGGCCGTGTGATGCGGCGTGCGAAACGGCCGGCGAGTCACCAGCGCCTGGCCCGAAGCCAGCAACCCGACAATGCTGTGGATCTTCGTGGTCTCCAGCGCCTCGTCCAACGTGAGCGGCGGGAGAATGGTCGGCAGCCGTTTGGCGAGCATGGATTTGCCGGTGCCCGGCGGCCCGATGAGCAGTGCGTTGTGCCCGCCGGCGGCGGCGATTTCCAGGGCGCGTTTCACATTTTCCTGCCCTTTGACCTCGGCAAAATCCAGGTCGTCGTCCTGCGGCTGGTCGAAAATCCGGGCGGTGTCCACTTTTGCCGGCGTGATTTTGATTTCCCCCTCCAGGAACTGGGCCGCCTCGCGTAGATTCCGGACGGGAATGACTTGCAACCCTTCGACGACAGCGGCTTCGGGGGCATTTTCCGCCGGGACCAGCACGCCGGTCAAACCGTCGGCGCGGGCGCGGAGGGCGACGGGCAGAACGCCTTTGCACGGACGCACCGCCCCGGTCAACGCGAGTTCGCCCACGATGATGAAATTGTCGAGCTGGTCGGTCTCGATTTGTTCGTTGGCGGCCAGCATGCCGAGCGCGATGGGCAGGTCAAAGCTCGGCCCCTCTTTTTTCACGTCGGCGGGCGCCAGGTTGATGGTGGTGCGCCCCATCGGAAACTTGAACCCGGAGTTGGTGAGCGCGGTGGAGACCCGGTCGCGCGATTCCTTCACCGCGGCATCCGGCAGGCCGACAATCACGACGAGGGTGTCGCCCCAGCCGGCATTGACTTCGACCTCGACGGGATAGGCTTCGATGCCATTAAGCGCCGCGGAACAAACCCTCGCTAACATGAATGTTACTTATCCGACCACGGTCCCCAATGCAATCCGGTTCTTCGGAACCGAACCAGTTGGCCGGGGCTGGGAAATAGGCTGGCCAGGCCAATGGATTCCCTTCACCATCGGCGCCCAAGCCATGCGCTTCTTTTTGCTGGATAAAATCACCCGCTGGGAAGCGGGCGTCGCGGCGGAAGGCCTGAAAAACATCGCCTTAAGCGAGGACTTTTTTGACGACCATTTCCCGCGCCGGCCGGTCATGCCGGGCGTGTTGATCCTGGAAGGAATGGCCCAGCTTTCCGGATTGCTCCTGGAAGAAAGCCTTCACCAACACTATGCCAAAAACGCCAAGGCGGTCCTGACTGTCCTCGAACGCACCAAGTTCCGGACCCTGGTTAAACCGGGCGACACGTTGATTTACCGGACGGAAGTGAAATCGGTAAACGAGGCCGGCGGCAAAGTCAAAGCCACCGCGTTCCGCGGAAAAACGGTTGTGACTTCGACGGAGATGGTGTTTGCCTTCAAATATGTGGACGATCCGCTGCTGGATGAAAAGCGGCGGCAGTTGAAGAAGATCTGGATGAGCGCGGGATGAACATCGACGGAAGGTATGCGCACACACGTTGTCATCACCGGCATCGGAATGGTCACCCCGCTGGGACAAGACCCGCTCGAAGTTCTGCACGGTGTTGAAACCGGCCGGTCGGCGGCCGGCCCGCCCACCGGTTTCGACGCGGCTCCGTTCTCGTGCCCGGTTTGCGCGGAGGTCAGGAATTTTCAGCCGCAGCCGCACGTGGCCGAGAGCAAAATGATCCGCCTGATGAACCGGGACGCCCAATTGGCCGTGGTGGCGGCGCACCTGGCCCTGGCGGATGCCGGGATAAAACCGGGCGGCGCTTATCCGCCGGAAGAGATTGCGCTGTTTGGCTCAACGGGTCTGGCCGGTCTGCCATTGGCGGAAGTTATTCCCCTGGTTAAAGCCTCGACGGGACCCGACGGCCGGTTTGATCCCGGCCGTTTTGGCCAGGCCGGTCTGCGGTCGGTAAGCCCGATTCTTTCCTTCAAGATTCTCAGCAACATGCCGCTGTGTTTCGTGTCCATCTGCGAAAATATCCGGGGTCCGAACAGCATCTACACTCCCTGGGAAGGACAGGGGGCGCAGGCGATTGAGTCCGCCATCCGGGCGCTGGAGTGTGGCGATGCCGGCTGCGCATTGGCGGGTGGTTGCGACGTGAAGACCCATGAGCTCGCGTTTCTCGGCCTGGAACAACACGGGCTATTTGCGTCCTGGCAGCAAAACCACGTCGGCATGGTGCCGGGCGAAGGAGCGGTTTTCCTGGTGCTGGAAACCGCCGACCGCGCCGCCAGCCGCGGCGCGCGGGCTTACGCCCGGATATCGGAATTCAGCTTGCGCACACACCGACCGGGAGCGAGCCGGGCTGACACGTACGGTGAAGTATTCGAAGCGTTAAAACTTTCGCCGGAACCCCTGGACGCGATGGTCACCGCCGACAACGGCGATGTGCAGACCGGTGAAAACGAACGGCGAGCGCTGGTATCCCGGCGAATTACCGCGACCGCAGTCATTCACCCCAAGAAACAGGCCGGGGACCTCTTTGCGGCGGCGGCCGGACTGCAGGTTGGCCTGGCGGCATTGCTGGCGGCGCGCAGCGGCGGCCAGGTTCTGGCCAACTGTTTCGGCCATGGCAGCGAACAGGCCGCCTTTGTTTTGGAGCCGCCATGAAACACCGCGTCGTCCTCACCGGCCTGGGGCTTTGTACATCGCTGGGACGCAAGGTGAACGAGTTCTGGCAGAACCTGCTGGCGGGACGTTCAGGTATCGGCCCCCTTTCCCTGTTCGATACCAGCTCGCTGCCAGTCCGCATTGGCGGCGAGGTGAAGAATTTTTCACCGCGCGAATTGATGGGGGAATTTCCCGAAGCCGAAAGCGAGAAAGACCGCAAGATCTGGCTGGGGTTGGACGCTGCCGCCGGGGCCATCGCCGATGCCCGACTGCCGCAAGAGATACTTCAAAGCACGCCGCTCTTCGTCGGCGTCAGCCTGGAGACGTTCTTCCTTGAGGACGTGACTCCCATCGCTCAGGCGCCAGACGCGGCGCGGGATTTCGTGCGGCGGATTTTGAACCAGGAACCGCTATGCCGGCTCCAGACGCCGCTGGACAAGCTGACCCAGATGTTAGGCGATCATTACGGTTTGAACCGTGGACGATACACAAATTGTTCTGCCTGTGCCGCGGGCGCACAGGTCGTCGGTGAGGCCTTCCGCCGGTTGCGGGATGGGACCGCCGCCGTGGCGTTGGCCGGGGCCACTGACAGCACGTTGAATCCGCTGGCCCTCGGCGGGTTCAGCCTGCTCCAAATCCTTTCCACCGAAAACGAACGGCCGGAAAAAGCCTGCCGCCCGTTTGATGCGACACGGCAAGGAACGGTCCTCGCGGAAGGCGCCGCTTTTATCGTGTTGGAGACGCTGGAGCACGCCCGGCAACGCGGCGCGCACATTTACGCCGAGGTCCTCGGCTACGGTTCGTCACTGGACGCCTATCGGGTCACGGATCCGGAACCGAACGGCCGGGGCGCAGCGGCAAGCATGACCCGGGCGATCCGGGACGCCGGGTTGCAGCCGGAAGACATCCATTGCATCAACGCCCACGGCACGGGAACGCCCAAAAATGATGTGGCTGAAACTTTGGCCATCAAGCAGACGCTGGGGGCGCAGGCCCGGGCCGTTCCAGTCACCGCCAACAAATCGATGACCGGACACATGATTGCCACCAGTGGAGCGTTGGAGGCCATTGCCTCGGCCATGACTTTGTACGCCCGAAAAGTGCCGCCCACGATCAACCTGGCACATCCCGACCCCCGCTGTGACCTCGATTATGTGGTCGAAGGCTGCCGCAGTTTTGAAGGACGGACGGTGCTGTCCAACTCGTTCGGATTCGGCGGGCAGAACGCCTCATTGGTCTTCGGCCGATTCGACTCCTGAACACGTCGTTTCACCGGCCGGGTTGCGGCGCCCAATCAAGGAAAGTGAAGGATTTGGCAAGATTCGTGGAGAGTGGACCCAAATCGCCCCCTAAAGTTTCTATACGAGTCGGATGAGGGGCGGTTTTGTGCCTGCATCTACCCGGCCCGCAGTCACACCCATCCCGAGTGATTTGTGAAATCAGTTCTAGTCAGCGGAGCTTCACGCGGCATCGGCAAGGCGATCGCGTTGGAGCTGGCCCGGCGGGGACACAGCGTCGCCGTGGGTTTCCGCGAACGCGCCGATGCGGCCCGGTCCGTGGTTGAGGAGATTCAACGTGCCGGAGGCACAGCTTTCCCGGTTCAACTCGACGTAACCCAACCGTCCTCGTGCAACCAGGCGGTCGCGGCGGTCAAGGAATGTTTTGGTGGCCTGGACATTCTGGTGAACAATGCGGGCATCACGGATGAATCGCCGGCCCTGGCCACCGGTGACGACGCGTGGGAACGGGTGCTCAAGGTTTGTTTGACCGGGGCCTTCAATTTATCCCGCGCCGGCGCCAAATTCATGGTGACGAAGCGCTGGGGCCGCATCCTCAACATTTCCTCCGTAGTCGCCAGCCGGGGCGGGCGGGGACAGGCGAATTATGCCGCCGCCAAGGCGGGACTGGAGGGGCTGACCCGCGCGCTGGCCATCGAATTGGCGCCGCGGGGCATTCTGGTCAACGCCATCGCTCCCGGCGTGATCGTCACGGACATGTCGCGCGCTGTATTGGAGAAACATTCCGAACGCGTGCGATCGCACGTCCTCCTGGGCCGGGCGGGGCAACCGGAGGAGGTAGCAGGCCTGGCAGGTTTTCTGGCTTCTGACGAAGCGTCCTACATCACCGGACAGGTATTCCACGTGGACGGCGGTTTCGGATTGAACCTATGAGCGATTACTACCGGCTTTTGGAGTTGATCCGGTTGCGGCGTTCGATTCGCCGGTTTTCCGACCGCGCCGTCAGTCGGGAAGACCTGGTGCGTCTGCTCGAAGCTGCGCGCTGGGCCCCGTCGAACCACAACCGCCAGCCGTGGAGATTCCTCGTGATCGAGGACAAACAACAAATCAGTCATCTGGCGGAAACCGTCAGCCGGGGTTTGTCGGAAAAGATGAAGGCCTTGCCGGAAACGGCCGCCGCCCACGCCGGGGAGTTCATCCATTACGCCACTTGCTTTTCAACCGCCCCGGTGCTCCTGGCGGTGTTGCACAAGCAGCCGGTCAGCGTGTCCGCGCCGGTGCTGGCCGGACTCAAAAATCCCGACCTGGTTTCCGGCGAGCCGTTGAGCGCGGCGATGGCGGTGCAGAATCTGTTGCTGGCGGCGCAGGCCCTGGGGCTCGGGACCTGTGTGCTGACCGGACCGCTGCTGGTCCAGGATGCTCTGGCTGAGGCGCTGGATTTGCCCGCCGGTCACAACCTCACCTGTCTGGTGGCGTTGGGACATCCGGCCGAGTCGCCGCCGCCACCGCGGCGGAAGGCCATCGAACAAATCGTCGAGTTCAGGAACCAACCCCGGCGAACGAAGGATTGATATGACCCAACCGGAAATTTTTGCGGAATTGAAACCCTTGCTCGTGGAAGTGCTGGGGGTGGCACCGGAAAAGATCCGGCTCGAAAGCGTGCTGGTTTCCGACCTGGGCGCGGAGTCCATCGATCTGCTCGACCTCAGCTTCCGCATCGAGGAGAAGTTTGCGGTTCGCATCGAAGCGAATGAAATGGAACGGGAGGCCATCAAACGGCTCCCGGATGGCGTGTACGAAAAAGACGGTTACTTGACGGATGCGGCCATTGGGGAAATCCGGAAGTCCCTGCCGGAACTGGATCCCGGCAAATTTCCCAAAGGCCTGCGAAAAATGGATCTGCCGTCGTTGCTGACGGTTTCCTTTTTCGTCCAACTTATCGCCCGCAAACTGGCGGCCAAGACGGAAGGAGCGGTCCATGCTTGAACGTCGAAAAGCATTTGTCACCGGCGGGACCGGCGCGGTGGGCGCGGCGATTGTTCGTTGCCTGGCCGAACATGGTGCGCAGGTGGCCTTTTCATTCAACCGCCAGGAGGACAAGGCGCGTCAGCTCGAAAAAGAACTGGCCGCCAAAAAGCACACGGTCAAAGGATACTCTCTGGACGTCGTTGACGCCGCCGGTACGGCACGATTGGCGGAACAAATCGAGCAGGAACTCGGTCCCGTGGACATCCTGGTCAACAACGCCGGGGTCACCCAGATCATGCCGTTTGCGCTCATCGAAGAGGCGGATTGGGACCGGATGATGGATGTGAACGTGAAGGGCATGTTCCTGGTCACCAAGGCGTTCGTGCGCACCATGATCCGGCGGAAGACCGGCGCGGTGGTCAACCTGGGCTCGCTCGCCGGAGCTCGCGTACTGGAAGTACCGGTGCATTATGCCACCGCCAAGAGCGCCGTGGTTGGTTTCACGCTGTCGCTCGCCCGCGAACTTGCGCGTTACCACATCCGGGTAAACGCCGTCGTTCCCGGCCTCCTGGAAGGGGGCGTGAGCGGCCTGGTTCCGGACAAACAGCGCGAGGACTATGTGCAACATTGCACGGCGGGCCGGGCGGGCAAGCCGGAAGAAGTCGCCGAACTGGTGGCGTTCCTGGCCAGCGACCGCGCCAGCTATATCAACGCGCAGGTGATCCAGATTGATGGAGGCATCTGATGAAATTCCGGCTCGTGGACAAAATCGTCGCCTGGTCGCCATATCAAAGCATCAGCGGCATCAAGGCGGTGTCCTTCGAGGAATACTGCCTGAAGGAATTTTTTGGCGACGAGCCCCGGTTGCCGGAGACCTTGCTGCTGGAAAGTTTTTTGCAACTGGGCAACTGGCTCATCCTGCTGTCATCGGACTTCAAGGAAACCGGCATGGTGGTGCGAATTTCCGAAGTGCGCTTCCACGGTTTTCTTTTGCCGGGTCAACAATTGCAGATGAAGGTGACCCTCGCACGTCAGCGGGATGACGGATATGAGTTGTCGGGCGAAGGACGGGTGAATGGTCAGACAATCATCAGCGGACTGGGCTGCCTGGCTGTGCCCGTACCTGCAGCGGAACTGATGGATCCGGCCAACCTGCGCGTGCTCTTCTCGGAGATTTACGAACCGGAGGAGGCCGTCATCGCATGAGGCCTTCCCGATCCTACACTTACCTGGGAACCGTGCGCGGCATGTGCCGGGAATGTCGCGCCCTGCTTCCCGCGCGGATTCTGGAGAAAGGTGGCGCGGTTTATCAGGAACGGCTGTGCCCGAAATGCGGGACAAGCCGGGTGCGGATTGCCGACGGGGTGGAATGGTACCTGGACCGCGTGGCCACGACGGTGCGTTGCAAACCGGCCCGGCTGCCGGGAGGCGAAGTTCATCGGGGTTGTCCGCACGATTGCGGTCCCTGCAGCTTCCACGCCAATGCCTGCCATCTGCCGGTGTTTTCGGTGACCAACGCGTGCAACCTGGATTGTCCGATTTGCTTCACTTACAACCGGCCGGACCGGAAATATTTCATGACGCGCGAGGAACTGCGATCGTTGCTCGACAAACTCATCGCCCGCGCCGGTCCGTTTGACCTGATGAACATCACGGGCGGGGAGCCGACCATGCATCCGCAGATCGTGGAGCTGTTGCGGGAATGCCGCCGGCCGGAAATCGGGCGCGTGACCATGAACTCCAACGGCCTGCGACTGGCGACCAACGAAGATTTGTGCCGGGCGCTGGCCGACCTCGGGGTTTATGTGATTCTTTCCTTCGACACGTTTCAGGCCGACCGGGCATTGAAAATTTACGGCAAGGATGTGGTGGGTCTGAAACACCGGGCGCTGGAAAACCTGCAACGCTTCGGCATCGGCACGACTTTGCTCAACGTGATGATTCGGGGAGTTAACGAAGACGAGATCGGACGGGTCATTGAACTGGCCCGGGCCCACCCGGTGGTGCGCAGTGTGACCATTCAGACGATGACCTTTACCGGCCAGGGTGGGAAAAATTTCCGGCCGCGGGAAACCATGCCGCTGGACGGCGCGGTGAAGGCGATCGAATCCGCCACCGGGGGCGCCATGGGTGCGGCCCACTTTTTCCCGCATGCCGGGGCGCATCCGCTCTGTTACAGCGTCGCGTATTATCTCAAGGACAACGGTGCGTACCGGTCTCTGACGGATTTTCTCACCGTGGCGGAACTGCGGCAGATGCTGGGACAGGGTTATCTCCTGCAACCGGAGGATGACAGCCAGGAAGTTTTCCGGGCGGCCATCGACCGGCTGTGGGCAGCCGGCGATGATTCAAAACTCCTGCCGGCCATCCGCGGATTGGTGGAACGGATGTATCCCCAGGGGCAGGCACTGACCCGGGCGGCACGACAGGCGGTCGCCGAAGAATCACTCCTGGCGGTTTACATCCATTCGCACATGGACGAGGACACGCTCGATCTGGCGCGGCTGGTGGCCTGCCCGGACCAGGTGCCGGATCCGGAAGGCCGCCTGATTCCGGCCTGCGCGTACAACCTTTTTTACCGGCAAAAAGACCCGCGCTTCTGGTGCGTTTGAATATAACCCCAAAACCCAATGACCAAACTCCAAATAAGCACCAAGCGCCAAATTCGAAATGGCGACGAACCCCGAATGCGTTCCTGGGGTTTGGGGTTTGGAGTTTTTTTGGTGCTGGGGCATCAGCGCTTGAGAGTTGACGCATGAAAACTCCCTCATCACTGTCTGCCGGACAGGAAAAATTCCGGGAGTTCCTTGCCAGTCAGACGACGGAACGCCTCTTCTCCTGGCCGACCTGTCACCCTTCACAGCCAACGGGCTTCTGTCCGTGCGACCAGGCCTGGCCGGCGACCTTATGGTTCTATTTTAAATCAACCCTGCTGCTGACCGCGCTGAAGCTCCCGTTCAACACGCTCAAGATTGCCATGCTGCGTTGGTCAGGCGCGCAGGTGGGCCGCGATGTCTTTATTTCCACCGACGTGTGGATCGACCCAAGCTTCCCGGAACTATTGACCCTTGAGGACGAAGTGATGCTGGGCGTGGGTGTCAGGATTTTTCTCCACGCATTTGACCGCGACCATTTTGAAGCCGGGCGGGTCCGCCTTCGCAAGGGCGTCATCGTCGGTGGTTTTGCCATCATCGGCCATGGCGTGGAAATTGGCGAAGGGGCGGTGGTGGTGGCCGGGGCGGTGGCCGGACGTGACGTTCCGGCCGGCAAGGCCGCCATCGGCAACCCGGCGCGGATTGTACCCCTGAGAAACTCCGCCACTCCGGAAATGAAATCTCATGAATGAGTACCTGACCACGACTCAATCGACTTGCCGGATCTGCCGACGGCTGGTTCCGGCGCAGATTTTCGTGGAGAATGGCAGTGTCTGGATGCAAAAGGAATGCCCCGAGCACGGCCGGCAAAAGGCGCGGATTCATGGCGACGCCGAATCGTATTTAAAGCTGGGACATTTCCACCGCCAGGCGTCCATGCCGCTGGCATTCGCAACGAAGGCGGCGGGCTGTCCGGATTCCTGCGGCATCTGCCCGCAGCATGAACAACATGTCTGTCTGCCGATTCTCGAGATCACCGACCATTGCAACTGGGACTGTCCCATCTGCCTGGTCACCAATCCCGGCCGCCACCACTGGACCCGCGCGGAGGTCGCACGGGTGCTGGATGGACTCATCCAGTCCGAAGGACAGATTGACGTGCTCAATCTTTCCGGGGGCGAACCGACGCTGAATCCTCATTTCCTGGAAATCGTAGAGGAATGCGTTTCGCGGAAGGAAATTCTGCGCGTCAGCGTTTCCACCAATGGTTCGGTCCTGGCGCGAAACCGGGAACTGCTGGAGTTTTTGGCACAACGCCGCGTGATTGTGTCGCTGCAAATTGACGGCTTGAGCGATGACATCTACCAGACCCTGCGCGGCCGGCCGTTGCTTGAGGAGAAACGCCGGCTCATTGATTTGTGCGGCGAACTGGATTCATCCATGTCGCTGACCGCCACCGTGGCCAGCGGAGTCAATGACCACCAGTTGGCGGAGATTGCCGACCTGTTGTTTCGGCATGACCACATCCTGAGCGTGATGTTCCAACCCGCGGCTTATGCGGGCAGCGCCGCCAGGCAGCAGCGGCCCGCCGGAGCGGTGACCATTCCCGATGTGATCGCAGCGTTGAACGGCGCCGGATCGGGCGCGGTTTCTGTCGATGATTTTTCCCCGTTGCCTTGCAGCCATCCGGCTTGTTTCTCACTCGCCTTCTATTTGAAGGTGGCAGACCAGCGGCATGTGTCCATCAAGCAGATGGTCAACGCAGAGCGATACCTGGACCTGATTCAGAACCGCGCCATTTTCGGCACGGACGCGGAAAGTTTCAATGCCGTCACGGAGGCCGTGTATGAACTTTGGTCCGGCCCGGCGGCCTTGTCGCCCGACTCTCAGAAAACCCTCGGGGCCATTCGACGGCTGCTGGCTTCCGCAACGGCCGGCGGCGGCTACTCGCCCCGTCAGGCTTTGACCGTTGCCGAACGGTCGGTGAAGTCCATTTTCATCCACCAGTTCATGGACCCGGAGACTTTCGACCTGTCGCGGGCCCGGAAGTGCTGCCAGGTTTATCCTCAGCTCGACGGCCGGCTGATCCCCGTCTGCGTTCACAACTGCCTCAAACGAAATTCATCATGAAAACGGACCGGCAAAAACCACTGGTGTGGTTCGGCGGCGGCGTGCTCGTGGCCGGGCTGCTGCCGTTGCTGCTGTACTGGCTCCTGCTCGGTCATGTGGATGCGTGGGCAGCATTGCACAATGCACCGGCCGCCGCATTTCGCGACACGAGCCGGTTCGAGCAATGGCTGGTGGTCCTGGTGGCCTTCGGGATCAAACCGGCCTACATGCTGATATCCTTGCTCTCGATCCTCTGGCTGTGGCGGCAGCGGGCGCCCGACCTTGTGGCGTTGCGCTGGGGTCTGATTGCCTTCTGGCTCGGCGAAAATGCCTGCACGGTCAACTACATGTTCATTCGCGGCAGTTCTGATTTCTGGGAATACCTGCACAACCTCGGCATGGCGGTGTGCTTCTCCCTGGCCACTTACGCCCTGCTGGAAGGCACCGACCGGCGACTGATCAAATACAGCTCCATCAAGGACCGGTGCGCGGCTTTGAGCCTGTGTCGCGCCTGCATCAAGTACGATGCGGACGTGCCCTGCGGGCTGCGGCGGGTGTTTACGATGCTCATTCCCGCAACCATCGTGCTGGCCGTGATGCTGTTGGGCGCGGACCTGAAGCCGGCCGCCTATGACACCACCATCATGGGGTCCGGCGTGCATTACTCGGAAACGTTGACCGACCAGCTGTTTGAAATCCGCTACTGTCCGGCCCTGACCATCCTTTTATTGATCGCTTCCTGGCTGGTGCTGTTATTCAAACGCGCGGAGCCGGTGCCATTGGCCAAGGTGCTGTTCGCGGCGGCCATGGGCCCGTTTGGCTTCGGGCTGATGCGGCTGTTTCTGGCCACGGTCTTTCGCGAAGACCTGATCCAGTACGTCGTCTGGGAGGAAATCACAGAACTGGTCTTTGTTGCCGCTGTCGCGTTCGTCCTGTTTGTATTCCGCCATTCCTTGTTTGTAAAAGAACCATCCATCCCGGTTGACCCGGCAGGGACGTGGGAAGCCCCCGCCTGAACCTATCAACAACCACATGAGGTAAATATGATTCCAACCACCAGCACCGCCACCAAACGTCCATACTACGGCACCACCACACTTTGTCCCTTTTGTTCCAGGCTTTTGCCGGGCGAAGTGTTCGGGCGCGATGCAGCCGTCTATTTGTCCCGCGAATGCCCCGAGCACGGCCACATTGAGGCCCTGGTTTGTTCCGACATCGACTGGTTTGAAGGACTGAAGCGATTTGACGTTGCGCCCATCAAGCCCGCCCACCCGCAACATTCGGTCAATCTGGGGTGCCCGCTGGATTGCGGACTCTGCGCCGCGCACCGGCAGGTGGCGGGCACGATGGCCATTGAAATCTCGAACCGTTGCAATGCCGACTGCCCGGTCTGCCTCGGCGACAATCGCGGTACTTTTGAAATGTCGGTCGCGGAAATTCGCGAGCTGGTGGAAGGCGCCATCCGGGACCAGGGCCAGATCG